>JBEPYU010000031.1:0-15151 GCA_041641215.1 Thermaceae bacterium | reverse complement strand
AGAGTAGGTCGGTGCGGGGGCTTTGCACGCGGGAGTAGCTCAGCCGGTAGAGCACGACCTTGCCAAGGTCGGGGTCGCGGGTTCAAGTCCCGTCTCCCGCTCCAACCAGGCCCCCCAAAATAGGGGGCATTTTTTGTGTACGTTTCCGCCTTGACAGCCTTAAGGGAATGGTGTAACTTCCCCCTTACAAGGAGGAGAGGGTGCTTGGGGAAAGACCCATGGCCTTTGAGGGTGGCCACGTCCTATTGAGAGACACCTATGGCCGGCTGATCAAAGACCTGCGTATTTCCGTTACCCCCAGGTGCAATCTCCACTGCCTCTATTGCCATCCCTTGGGCCTGAGCATGGCCGATCCCCCAGGCACCCTAACCGTGGCCGACGTGGGGTACTTCCTCGAGGCCGCTACCCTCCTTGGCCTTTCCGCGGTGCGCTTTACGGGCGGGGAGCCCCTGGTGCGGAGGGAGCTTCCTGAAATGATTGCCAAGGCCCGGGAGGTAGGGGTGGAGGACGTGGCCATCACCACCAATGGCCTCCTTTTCCCCCGGCGGGCTAAGGAGCTCGTAGAGGCTGGGCTTGGGCGCATCAACATTTCCATCGACGCTCTGGACCCTGAGGTCTTCGCCCGCATCACCCGGGGGGGAAAGGTGGAGCGGGTCCTCGAGGCCATTGAGCTGGCCCTGGAGCTCGGCCTCCATCCCGTGAAGCTCAACGCGGTGGTCATCCGGGGGATGAACGAGGAGGAGGTGGTGCCCTTGGCCCGCCTCTCCCTAGATCGCCCCCTCCACGTGCGCTTCATCGAGTACATGCACCTGGACAACTCCGATCCGGAAGCCTACCGGAGGCGGTTCGTCCCTGGAAGGGAGACCCGGGCCCGGATCGAAAGGGCCTTTGGCCCCCTAGAGGCCGTGCCTCACGATCCCTCCTCCCCGGCTCGGGTTTTCCGTATCCCGGGGGCCCAAGGCACGGTGGGCTTCATCAACCCGGTGAGCGAGCCCTTTTGCAGCCACTGCTCGCGGCTTAGGCTTACCGCGGACAAGAAGCTCAGGCCCTGCCTTTTGACCGAGCTTGAAATGGACATCGCCTGGGCCTTCCAAGCGGAAAACCCTGTGGAGGCCCTGATCGATGCCATCCTTATCGCCACCCGTAGGAAGCCCCCCTTCGGCAACACCCTGCCCACCATGCGCAAACGGGTCATGCTGGGGATCGGCGGATAGCAAGCCAGGTCCCAAGGAGGATGAGCCCCCCACCCAAAAGCCCACTTAGCCCAAGCCTTTCCCCCAGGGAAAGGGCCGCGAAAAGGGTGGCCCAAAGGGGCTCCAGGGTGTAGAGGATGGCCGCTTGGGGGGCGGGAACGTAGCGCTGCCCTAGGGTTTGGAGCCAGGTGGTGAAGGCGGTGGTAACCACCCCCAGGTACACCACCGCCCCCCAAGGGAACTCCGATAAAGCCCACGGGTAGCCCTGGCCTTCCCTAAGGGCTAGGGGCAAGGCCCAAAGGGCGGTGCCCCAAACCTGAAGGGTAGTGAGGGCGAGAGAAGGGAAGGCCTTGGCGTAGACCTCAAGGCGGATGATGTAGAGGGCGTAGGTCAAGGCGGTGAGGAGGGTCCAAAGGTCCCCCACGTTCAAGGGGGGTTGCCTGGGGTCATAGACGAGGAGGCCTACCCCCATAAGGGCGAGCAGGGCACCAAGCCAGATGCCCCCTACCTTGCGGCCCACCAGGCTTAGGAAAAGGGGCACGAGGATCACGTTGAGGGCAGTGATGAAGGCGCTTCGGCTGGCCGAGGTATGGAGGAGGCCCCAGGCTTGGGTGGCGTATCCCAGGTAAAGCCAAAAGGCCAGCTCGAGGCCCGGAACGAGGCTTCCCCTTGGCAGGCGGAGGAGGCTCGGGAGGAAAAAAACCCCCGCTAGGAGGAACCGCAAGAGGACAAGCAGGTTTGGGGGCACATCCCCTACCGCCTCCTTGACCACCACGAAGGTCGTGCCCCAAAGGAAGGTCACCAAGCCCAGGAGGAGAAGGCCTAGGGTATAGGTCGGCATGGCCTAAAGTGTAAGGGATGGGTTCCGTACCTGCGGATGCGGATATCCGGGAAGGCCTACGGCGTATCCTCAAGGCCCGCCTCCTCCACGAGGACCCCCATTACCAGGCCCTTCTTCGGGACTACCCCGAAAGGGGGGGGAAGATGCTCAGGGGGCTCCTCACGGTATATGCGGGTTTGGCCCACGGGGCCTCCCTCGAGGCCGCCCTTTACGCAGGGGGAGCTTTGGAATTATTCCAGAATTGGGTCCTCATCCACGACGACATCGAGGACGCTTCCCTAGAGAGGCGGGGCCGGCCCACCCTTCACCGCCTTTACCCCATGCCCCTGGCCCTGAACGCGGGGGATGCCCTGCACGGGGAGATGTGGGGGCTTCTCTTGGAGGGGCTTAGGGCGGGGCTTTTCGGCCTGGAGGTCTTGGAGGAGTTCCACCGGGTGGTGGCCCGTACGGCCTATGGCCAGCACCTGGACCTCCTTTGGACCCTTTCGGGAAGGGTGGACCTGACCCCCGAGGATTACCTGAGGATGGCGGCCCATAAGGCCGCTTACTACACGGCTGTGGCCCCCCTGCGCCTAGGAGCCCTCCTCGCGGGCCGGGTCCCTAGCCCCGCCTACGAGGCGGGGGGGCTTAACCTGGGCCTGGCCTTCCAGATCGTGGATGACCTCTTGAACCTAGAAGGCGGGGAGGCTTACGGCAAGGAGGCCGCGGGGGACCTTTACGAGGGGAAGCGCACCCTGGTCCTCCTCTACTTCCTCGAGGAGGCCTCCCCAGAGGAGCGGGCCCGGGTCCAGTCCCTTTTGGCCCTTCCCCGGGAGGAAAAACCCGAGGAGGAGGTGCGCTGGCTTTGGGAGAGAATCCGGGCCTCGAGGGCCCTGGGGAGGGCTTGGGCCCAGGCCCAGCGCCTCAAGGAGGAAGGGCTCGCCCTCCTCCGCCCCGAGCTCGAGGGCCTGCCCGGCCGGGAGGCCCGGGAAGCCCTCGTGGGGACCTTGGTGGCCCTGGTGGAGCGTAGGGCATAATGGGCCCCATGCAGGGGGTGCGTTTCCGGATCCTCACCGCGAACGATCCCGATATCCTCCAGGAAAGGCTCAACCGCTTCGTGGAGGGCTTGTCCGAGGATACGGTTTTGGTGGAGGTGCGCTTTGCGGTCTCCGCCGGCCCCTCCCCCCTTTATGCGGTGCTCGTCCAGTACAAGGAAGTGGAGTCTTGGAAGGACTAGGCCCTTTCCTCTATTTCCTGGCCCTTAAGGAGCGGGACCTGGAGGAGATCCGGGCCCGCTTTCCCGTTATCGCCCCTTGGCTTAGGGCCCTGGGGGAGGAGCTCGAGATCCAGGGCACCCGCTTCCGCCTAAGGAGGCCCCTTCGCCTGGCCTGGTTTGCCCCCCTTTTCCAGGCCTACTACCATCCGGCGGATCCCGAGGCGCCCTTGGCCTGGGAGCGCCTTTTGGAGGCCGCCTACCTTTCCTCAGAGGAAGAGGAGGTCCAGGGAGAGGGTCCCCTACAGGTGGCCCGGCTTTTCCAAAGGGGAAGCCGCCTCCTTAAGGAGGGGGCTCCCAAGGCCGCCCTCCAAACCCTGGCCCAGGGCCTAGCCCAACTGGAAAGCCTTGGCCTTCCTTTCCCCGCCATGGCCCTGGCCCTTCTCGCCCAGGCCCAGGCGGCCTTCCGCCCCGGGGAGAAGGCCCGGAAGACCGCGGCCAAGGCCCTAGCCCGGGCCCAAACCCCCCTGGCCAGGACCCTGGCCGAGGCGGTCCTGGCCCAGGTCACGAAGGGGGGGCCTTTCGGGGACTAGGATAGGGGGGATGGGGGGGCTTGAGCGCGTCTACCTGGCCCGGCCCCGGGGCTTTTGCGCGGGGGTGGTCATGGCCATCCAGGCCGTGGAGGAGGCGGTGGAGCTTTACCGGAAGGAAGGGGAACTCGTGGTCTACCATCCCATCGTCCACAACCACAAGGTGGTGGAGCGGCTTAGGGCCAAGGGGGTCCACTTCGTGGAGGACCTCCGGGAGATCGAGGCCCTGCGGAGGACCCGGCCCCTGGCCAACGCCCTCGTGTTCTCGGCCCACGGCCACCCTCCGGAGGTGCGTAAGGAGGCGGCCCGGATGGGCCTTACCGTGTTGGACGCCACCTGCCCCCTGGTGACCAAGGTGCACACGGAGGCCCGCCGCTATGCGGAAGAGGGGTACTGGATCCTCCTCATCGGGGACTCCGCGGACCACCAGGAGATCAAGGGTACCTACGGGGAGGCCCCCGACCGGACCATCCTGGTGGCCGTCCACACCCATGTGGGGAAGGACCCCCGCCTGGCCGATCCCCATACGGTGGAGGTCCCTGACCCCGAAAAGGTGGTGGTCCTCACCCAGACCACCCTGAGCGTGGACGATACCCTAGCCACCATAGAGATCCTCAAAAAGCGCTTCCCCAAGCTCGTGGTCCCCTCCCGGAAGGACCTCTGTTACGCCACCCAAAACCGGCAAGAGGCGGTAAAGCGCCTAGCCCCCAAGGTGGAGGCCTTCTTGGTGGTCACAAGCCCCCATTCCTCCAATGGGATGCGGCTTTACGAGCTT
This sequence comes from Thermaceae bacterium, assembly GCA_041641215.1. Taxonomy (GTDB): domain Bacteria; phylum Deinococcota; class Deinococci; order Deinococcales; family Thermaceae; genus Thermus. The sequence continues at coordinate 10,560 of JBEPYU010000031.1, read as the reverse complement.
GCGGGAAGGCTGACCGGCAAGGCCTACCGCCTCGAGGGCCCCGAGGAGCTGGACCCCCTTTGGCTTCAGGGGGTAAGGAGCCTGGGCATCACCTCCGCGGCCAGTACCCCGGAGGACCTGGTCCAGGGGGTGGTGGCCCGCCTCAGGGACCTCTTTCCGGGCCTCGAGGTCCTCGAGGAGGGGGAGGAGGAGGGGATCCTTTTCCGTAAACCCCGGCCCATGTCTCCCGAGGAGGTCCTAGGGGGATAGGGGATGGATCCCGCTTGGGTAGAAGCCCATCGGCTGGCTGTGGCCCCCATGGTGGGCTGGACGGACCGCCATTTCCGTTTTCTCCTCCGCAAGATCACCCAGAGGGCCTTCCTCTACACGGAGATGACCGTGGACCAGGCGGTCTTAAGGGGGCCCAGGGAGCGCCTCCTCTTCTTCCGGAAGGAGGAAAAGCCCCTAGCCCTCCAGCTTGCCGGGGCTAGGCCCGAAACCCTAGCTGAGGCTGCCCGGATCGGGGAGGCCTTTGGCTACGACGAGATCAACCTCAACCTGGGCTGCCCCTCGGAGAAGGCTCAGGAAGGGGGGTTTGGGGCCTGCCTCCTTTTGGACATCCCTAAGGTGGCCGAGCTGGTCCGGGCCATGAGGGAGGCGGTGCGGGTTCCGGTTACCGTGAAGATGCGCCTGGGCCTGGAGGGAGGGGAGAGCTACCCCCTTTTGGCCCGTACGGTGGAGGCCTTGGCCGAAGCTGGGGTAGGGCTTTTCGTCGTCCACGCGCGAAGCGCCCTCCTCCACCTTTCCACCCGGGCCAACCGGGCCATCCCCCCCTTGCGCCACGAGTGGGTGCACCGGCTTAAGGGGGACTTTCCCGAGCTCCGCTTTGTGACCAACGGGGGCATCCGCACCCTCGAGGAGGCCGCCTTCCACCTGGCCCGGGTGGATGGGGTCATGCTGGGCCGGGCGGTTTACGAAAACCCCCTTCTCCTTGCCCCTGTGGACCGGCTCTTTTTCGGGGAGACGGCCCCGCAGCCCACCCCCTTGGGGGTGGCTCGGGCCCTTCGGGCCTACCTCGAGGAGGAGGTGGCCCTGGGCACCCCCCCTTGGGCCATCCTCCGGCACGCCCTAAACCTCTTCCGGGGCCGGCCTAGGGGGAGGCTATGGCGGAGGCTCCTTTCCGAGGGGCGAGACCTCAAGGCCTTCCTCGAGGCCCTAAGGCTTCTTGAGGAGGTAGAGGAGGAGGGCCAGGAAGGCGAGAAGCGCCCAGAGGGGTACGCGGAGAGTCCGCCTTGGCCTTGGGCCCGTGAGGGGATCTAGGGGGGGCGGGCGCATCTTGAGCCGGGTAGCCCGCTTGAGGTGGGCCACCATCTTGTCCAGGTCCCCCTTTCTCTTGTAGAGGGCGGCCAGGTTCTCGTGAAGCAGGGGATCCTCCGGGGCTAAGGCCAGGGCCTTCCGGTAGAGTTCTAGGGCTTGGTCCAGCTCGCCCCTTTCCAGGTGGAGGGTGCCCAGGTTGGTGAGGGCCCGGTGGTGTTTGGGGTCCAGCCCCAGGGCCCTTTGGAAGTGGGCCTCAGCCTCCTCCCGGCGTCCTTCCCGGACGGCCTTCACCCCTAGAACCACCTCCTTTTCCGCGGCGAAAAGGGGATCCTCTAGGGCCTCGGGCGCCCTCTCCAGGAGTTCAAGCCCGTGGAGGAGGCGCCTTCGGAGTTCCTCGGGGAATCCTTCCGCATAGCGGCGGGCTTCCCCATAGGCCTTAGCCCGGAGGAGGGCGAGGAAGGGCTGGAGGGTTTCCCCGGTGGGGCCTTCCATGGTACTGACCATACCAAAGCGGGGGGCTCCTCTGAGGTATACTGGCCCTCGTGGGAAAGGGGCTCTTGGTCCTGGGGGGCCTACTCATGCTCTACAACCTGGTCTATGGCCTTCGCCTCAGGCGGCTAGCCCCCGGAGGGGTGATCGGGGAACGCCTAGGCTGGCTCATCCTTATGGTGGCCTTCTTTGCCTTGGCCTACCTGGGTGCCTTGGTCTTGGTTTGGTCTCAGCCCTCAAGCCTCCCCCTTTTCCTCTTCGCCCTGGTCTTTTTCCTGGGGGCCATTTTCGTTTACCTTGTCCTGCGTCTGGTGGATAGCCTCGTGGCCTCCCTTTAGCCCATGGTCCTCCGGCGCAATCCCCATCCTCCTCTTAAGGGTTGGAAGGCTAGCCCCGAGGAGTGGCTGGTCTATACCCTTTGCGATGGGAAGCGCACGGAGGAGGAGGTGGTGCGGGAAAGCGGCCTAGGCGAGGAGGCCTATAGGATCCTAGCCCGCCTCTTGAGGATGGGCCTTCTCCTGCCCGTGGAGGACCCCGAGGCCTTGCGCGAAAGGCTCGTGGCCCTCCTCCGGGCCCGGCTGGGTCCCAAGGCCGAACCCTTCCTTCCTCGGCTTGAAGCCTGCGAAACCCGGGAGGCCCTGGAGGAGGCCGCCTTGCGGGTAGCCTTGAAAATCAAGCTAACCCTGGATAGGAAGACAGGGGAGGAGCTGGAGGAGGCCATCCGGACCCTTTTCCGTTAGGTGCGTAGGGCCTTTCGGTAGGCCCCTGATACCCTTTACTTTTGGTTCGTGCGCTTCCAGGTTTCAAAAAAACTCCACGGGGACTTTCCACCGGGATCCCCATGCGTCAGCGAAGCTATGTTCTGGCGCAAGCCCGCATGGGGTGGTATCAACCCCCAAGGCCCTTAAGGCTTTGGGCAGGGCCCCTGCCACGCGGCTCCTCATTGATCAGGGGATAGGCCTCGGGGGCCAGAGAACCCTTACGGCCACACCCCTTTGGGAAGGGGAAGGGCGCCCTCTAGGCTGCCTAGGTAAAGGTACGTCCAGGCTTCAAGGAGTCCCCTTTCGCTTTGGACGGGGATCCTCACCCGCCGATACTCCACGCCCTCCTCCTCCAACCTGTCCAGGAGGGGGAGGGCTTCTTCCGGAAGGAAGAGGACCTCCCCGTAAACCCGCCCTTCCCCGGGCACCATGCCTGGGTAGGCGTAAGGGCGTGTGGGTCCCTGGGGGAGGTGGTAGAGCCTAAACCCCTCAGCATAGCCTGGGATAGACTCCGAGAGCAGATCCGCTATCAGGCCATGGTTCCGCTGCCCCCTTTTAAGGGTGCCGTAGACGAAAACCCTTTCCATGAGCTAACCCAAGTTGCCACCTAACCCCAAGACCTGAAAAAGCGTGTGGCCGCTAGGTCGTGTCAAGATTTATGTGTAAGCGTCTGTGTACGGGGGGCATACCTCTCCCGAAGCATCCCTTTCAACACCTCCTGCACCTCCGCAAAACCCTTCAGCCTCCGCTCCGCCCACCTGCCCTCCTGCCGCTCGGACTTCAGGTAAAGCAACTTGTACACCGCCTCCTCCTTAGGAAACCTGTGGTCCCGCACCTTCGTCCCCCGCCGCACCAGAACGCTAGCCCTTCGGGCTGAGCCCGGATAAACCGCTCCATCAGGTTGGTGCTCCGAAGATAAGGCCAGAGCACCGCAGGATAGTCGTAAAACCGCAAAAGGGCCCCCGAGTTCTCCCACCAGGCCGCCACCAAAGAAGGGTACCTAGCCCCCCAGGCCTCCTTGAACCTCTCCAAGGCCTCAAGGGCCTCCTCCCGATCCCTCGCCCTATAGATCCCCCTCATCCTGGGCCAACAAGGCCCGGTCCCGCACCCTCACCTGGGCTAGGCTGGAGCGCACCCGGTGCACCACGCACTGCTGCCACTGGGCTAGGGGGTAGACCCGCTGGATCGCCCCCTCTATCCCAGGCAGGGCATCGGTAATGAAGAGCAAGACCCGCCGCAACCCCCTCTCCCATAGCTCCCTCAAAACCCCTTCCCAGGCGGTGGCGTTCTCCGTGGGAAGAAGCCAGAAGCCTAAAACTCGCCTTTCCCCACCCGAGGTGATCCCCAAAGCTACGTACACGGTTTCCCGCACCACCCCTTCCCCTTCCCTCAAGACTTTGAGAACAAGCCCGTCTAGGTAGACGAAGGCCATCTCTTCGGGCAAAGGCCGTCTGCGGAAGGCCTCTGCTGCCTCCAAGACCTCGTCGGTCAGGGTGCTCAGGGTCTCGTGGGAGTACCGGTGGCCCAAAAGAAGGCTCATCACCTCGGCCGCCTTGCGTTGGCTGAGCCCGGCGGCGTAGAGGGCCACGGCCACCTCGCCCAGGTCCACCATGCGGCGGGCGTAGGGTTTAAGGAAGGCGGGGTAGTACCGGCCCTCCCGGTCCCTGGGGATCTTCAGGTCCACCTGGCCGAAGGCGGTCTCCAGCCTCCTGGGGTAGTGGCCGTTTTTGCGTCCGCCGTGTTCCCGCAGGAAGGCTGTACGGTCTAGCTCCATGAGCATCTGAAGGATCTCGCCCACTGTCTCCTGCACCGCTTCTCTCAGCAAGCTCCGCAGGGTATCCTGGTCCACGGGGTACCTCCCTTCTGGCTTTGATACCCCATTCATACACAAACCCCTACACAAAATTCCTTACACGACCTGGCCGCTATGCTCCCAAGCATCATAACGGCATTATAAGCGGGGTCTACGCCTTCAAATCCCTCCCGAGTTCTCGTTTGAAGATATAGTGGACCGGATGCGGCTTTCCGGCCTAGCCTGGTTCACCCCTCCCGTAGAACCTCGGCCAGCCCCCCTCTTTTTCGGGCAGGAGGGGGCCTTGCGGGTTTTGGAGGAGGCCCTAAGGCGGCGGGGCCACGGCTACCTGGTGGGTCCAAGCGGCTTGGCCAAGAAGCGGCGGCTCATGGCCTACCTCCTGGGCCTCCCTTGGGAAGGGGGGCGGGACCTCCTTTACTTCCCCTTGGGGGAGGAGGCCTTCCCCCTTCTCCTTCCCCCTGGCCAGGGGCGGGCCTTCCTCGAGGGGGTAGAGGCCCTGTTGGCCGAGGCCCGGCCCGGGGTTTTAGGGGATCGGGCCTTAGCCCGGGCCAAGGGGCTTCTCGAGGCCCGCTACCAGCAGGAGGCCGAGGCCTTGATTGGGGATCTCGCCCGGGAAGCCGAGGCTTTGGGGTTTACCCTGGAGGCTACGGAACAGGGGTGGACCCTCAAGGGGGAGGGTCCTTGGCCCAAGGACTTGGCGGCCCGCCTGGAGGAAACCCTCCTCCTCTACCTGGATCTCCAGCAAAGGGCCCAGGCTGAATGGGCCGCCTTGCGCCGAAGGTTTGCCGAGAAGGCTTTGGGGCCTAGGGTGGAGGCCTTGAAGGCGGGCTTTCCCCAAGCGGCCCGTTACCTGGACTGGCTTCTGGAAAACCTCCTCCGGTCTGTGGCCCTAGAGGAAAACCCTTCCCCGGAAATCCTTCTGCCCAAGCTCCTGGTGGAGGGTGGACGCCGCGTCCTCTACGAACCTAACCCCACCCCTGAAAGGCTCCTTGGCCATTTGGAATACGAGGTACGGCAAGGGGTCTACACCACCCACCTGGGCCTTTTGCGCCCGGGGGCCTTGCACAAGGCCCTGGATGGGGTCTTGGTTCTCGAGGCCCACCGGGTGTGGGAACTTGGGAGCTACCCCTTCCTCAAGCGGGCCTTGGCCACCAAGGAGGTGGAACCCCTGACCCCGAGGCCCGAGGTGAAAAGCCCACGGCTTGCCCCCGCGCCCCTCCTCGCCCAGGTCTTCCTGGTAGGGCCCCCCGAGGTCTTAGCCCCCTTTGAGGAGGACGAGGAGTTTTTGGAGCTTTTCCCTTTTCGCATCGAGTTTGCCCCGGAGATCCCCTACTCCGAGGAGAACGTGGCCTACCTCGGGGGGTTCCTCCGGGGGGAGGGGGTGGCCTTGACCCCTGAGGGCCTAGCCGCTTTGGCCGATGAGGCCAGGCGCCTAGCGGGGCACAAGGGGCGGTTGGATGCCCGCATCGACCGCCTGCTGGACCTTGCCCGGGAGGCTGAGGCCTGGAAAAGCCCCGTGGACCGGGAGGCGGTGGAGAAGGCGGTGCGGGCTAGGGAGGCCCGCTTTGCCCTGGAGGAAACCCTTTACCTCGAGGACCTGAAGGAAGGAATCGTGGCCCTAGAGGTCCAAGGGGAGAGGGTGGGAGAGGTGAAGGGGCTTGTGGTCCTCGAAGGACCCTTGCCCCTGGGCCGGCCCGTGCGCATCACCGCCCAGGCGGGCCCCGGGCGGGAGGGGGTGCTTTCCATCGACCGGGAGGTGGGCCTTGGGGGGCAGGTCTTCCATAAGGCGGTCCTGACCCTTACGGGCTACCTTCGGGGGGCCTATGCGGAGCTTGGAGCCCTTTCCGCCACGGTGAGCCTGGTCTTTGAGCAAAACTACGGGGACCTGGAAGGGGATTCCGCGGGGCTGGCCGAGCTCCTTGCGGTGCTTTCCGCCATCTCCGGCCTCCCCTTGCGCCAGGACCTGGCCGTGACGGGGGCCGTGGACCAGACGGGCCGCGTTCTCGCAGTGGGGCGGGTGGCGGAGAAGGTGGAAGGGTTTTACCGGGTCTGCCAGGCCTTGGGCCTTACGGGCACCCAAGGGGTGGTCCTGCCCAAGGCCAACCTCCCCCATCTCACCCTAAGGCGGGAGGTGGTGGAGGCGGTGGAGTCAGGCCGCTTTCACCTTTACGCCGTGGGGGAGGTGGACGAGGCGGTGGAACTCTTCTTCGGCCGGAGGGCCTACTGGGTGCACGAGCGGGTTCGGGAAGCCTTGAGGCTTTTCCGGAGGTTGGAGAATGGGGAGGAGAAGGAGGGTTCCTAGGGCCGGGGCTCGAGGAGGAGCAGGGCCCGGGCCCTCCCCTGGAAGGCCATGGGAAGGTAGCCCCCACGGGCCCAAAGGGGAAGGAGATCCCCCTGGTGGGGGGCTAGGAGCTGGCCCCCTTGGCCCGGGGGCGCGATGAAGAGGGAGGCCTCGGGTTCGGCTAGGTCTACCACCTGCCGGTAGCTTGGCCCTGAGGTCATCCGCAGGGTTTCGGGGTGGAAGGGCCCCACGTTCACCGTGTACCGATCCCCGCCAAAGGCCGTCTCTAGGTCGGAAAGGCGCCTAAGGGGCGTATGGGTGAGGACAGGGTGGGGGAAGGTAGCCCGGTGCACTTCCCCCCAGGTTTGGGCCTTAAGGCCCTCCATCCGGTCCAAGGCCCTTTCCAGGGCCAAGGCGGCGAAGGCCAAGCAGCCCTCAGGTCCGCAGGCAGGGTCTCCTTCCCTTAAGGCCTTGAGGAGGTAACGGGGCCGGTCCCAGTAGGCCTCGCCCACCTCCTTCTCGGGAAGGCGGGTGAGCTCGGTGTACCAAAGGGCAAAGGCCAGGGCCTCCTCCGAGCCGGGCTCCATGTCCCCGTCCCACCGGAGGAGCCTTTCCCGCCAGACCTCGCTCCTTTGGGAAAGGGGGGTGAGGCCCTCCAAAACAGGCCTAAACTCCCAGTAAAGGAGGCTCCTTTGGTCCAGCTGGATGGCCACCATATCCTCCCGGGAGAGTTTGGCCTTGGCCTTGAGGAGGGCCTCGATCCTTTCCGCCCGGTAGGGTTCGGCCCAATCGTAGGTGAGGGCATAGGGGAAACCCTTGGGGGTCACCCGGTTGTTGGCGGTGACGATGTAGCCCCGTTCTGGGTTGAAGGCCCGGGGCCAGGTCCTTGGGGGGTGGTAGCCCAACCAGTCCCACTCCCCGTTTCCCGGCACAGGGACCATTCCCGTATGCCCTTCCCGCCGGATGGGGAATTTCCCAGGGGCGATATACCCGATGTTGCCCTCCACGTCTGCATAGACGAAGTTTTGGCTAGGGGCAGAGTAGACCTCGAGGGCTTTCGTGAACTCCTCCCAGTTCCGGGCCCGGTTCACTCCCAAGAAGGCGGCCAGGATGTGGTCCTCGGGGTCTAGGCTTACCCAGCGGAGGGCCATGGGGGTCTTGGGGGGGTCCTGGAGGGCGTCGGTGATCACCGGGCCATAGACTGTCTCCCGCACCTTGAGGACCTCCTCCCGGCCTCCCTTGACCCGGATCCTCTCCTCCCGCACTCGGTAGGGCACCACCTGGCCCTTATAGCGGTAGCCTTCCCCCCCCAAGTCCTCCAGGAGGTAGAGGTCCTGGACGTCTGCCCCCACGTTCGTCACCCCCCAGGCGATCCGGTCGTTGCGCCCGATCACGATGCCCGGCACCCCGGGGAGGCTTGCCCCAATGACCCGGTACCCCGGGGCTTCGAGGGCCATGAGGAACCAAAGCCCAGGGTACTGGAGGCCCAGGTGGGGGTCGTTGGCCAAGAGGGGTTTGCCGCTTACCGTTCGGCTTCCCGCCACCACCCAGTTGTTGCTGGCCTGGAGGAAGCGGGGCGGGGTGAGGCCCAGAAGGGCCGCTGGGGCCTCCTCCCGCTTTAGGCTAAGCCGAAGATCCTCTGCCTTAAGGACCGTGGGGGCGTCCTCGGGGTAGGGGGGAAGGAGGGTGAGGACCCTTTCCGGGCTTAGGCCCCGGGCCAGGAGGCGGTGGCGGAGGAGCTCTTCCTCCCAGTTACCCGAGAGGTCGAAGCTCATCATCTTGGCCCAGACCAGAACATCGGGGCCCCTAAAGGGCTCGGGACGGAAGCCAAGGAGGCGGAACTCCAGGGGCAAGGGGAGGTTTTGGGCCAGGAAGGCGTTTACCCCGGCCACGTAGGCCTCTACCGCATCCCGCTCCTCAGGGTAAAGGCGGGCGTAGGCGGCCTCGGCCGCCCGGTAAAACCCGAAGGTCCGGAGGAAGCGGTCCTGGGGAAGGGCGGCTTCCCCCAGGATCTCCGAGAGGCGCCCCTGGCCGATCCGCCTTTGGAACTCCATCTGCCAAAGCCTTTCCTGCGCGTGGACGAACCCTTGGGCCAAGAAGAGGTCGGGGAGGCTATGGGCCCGGATGCGCACCACCCCGTGGGCATCCCTTTCGATTTGGACAGGGGCAGAAAGCCCAGGGAGGCTCAGGCGGCCTTGGGTCTGGGGGAGGGCGCTTCTTAGGAGGAGGAAGCCGGCCAATAGGGCGAGGCCCAGGGCCAAAAGCCCCAAAGCGGCAAGCCAAAGGGCCAGGCGCAGGATCCGCCGGGCAAAGGGCCTCCGGCTGGTCATGGCCCACGGATTATACCCCGCATAATGGGTTTATGTTCGCCCTGGTGGGGGAAGCCCTTTGGGACCTCGTGGAGGAAACCCCCCTCCGCTTCCAGGCCGTCCTTGGGGGTTCCGCCCTGAACACCGCCCGTCTTTTGGCCCGCTTGGGTAGAGTCCGCCTCTATACCGAGCTAGTCAGGGGTTCCCTCGGGGAAGGGGGCGGGACCCTCCTTTCCTATGACCCCAACCTGCGTGCCCTCCCTACCTCTGATACCACCCCATGCAGGCAAAAGCCTGCATGGGGCCCCGGTAGAAGTTCCCCGTGGAGTTTTTGGGGCCTGGAAGCACAGGAACCAGAAGTATGAGAAGGGGCGGTGGCCTTCCTCCAGGAGGGGCCTTAAGGGTACCGGGGAGGCGGGTGGCCCTCGTGGACACCGTGGGGGCAGGGGATGCCTTTAGCGTGGGGCTGGTGGCTCTCCTCTCATCTGCCGGAGGGGTGGGAGCGAGAGACCCTGGTCCAGCTCGAGGCTGAGGCCCTAAGGCTCCTCGTGGAGGGGGTAGTGGCCCTTTCCACCCTAGCCTGCACGGTGCGGGGGGCCTTCTGGGCAGGAATTTTGGGCTTTGGCGGGACCGGTGCTTAGGGCCTTAGGAGGACCTTCCCCATGGTCTTCCGGCCCTCTAAGGCCTCGTGGGCAGCCCGGGCCTCGGCCAAGGGGTATTCCTCCCCGATCCGCACCTTGAGCTCCCCCTTGAGGACCTTGCGGAAAACCTCCCCCGCCCGCCAAAGGAGTTCCTTGCGGGTGGCCGTGTAGTGGTGGAGGGTAGGGCGGGTAAGGAAGAGGCTTCCCATGCGGTTTAGCACCTGGGGGTCCAGGGGAGGTACGGGTCCCGAGGCCTGGCCGAAAAGGACGAGAAGGCCCCTAGGCCTCAAGGCTTTGAGGCTTTCCTCGAAGGTGGCCTGGCCTACCCCGTCGTAGACCACGTCTACTCCTCCTCCCGTAAGGGCCCTTACCCCTTGGGCAAACCCCTCGTAGGGCAGGGCGTAATCCGCTCCCGTTTCCAGGATGAGGGCCCTTTTTTCCTCCGTGCTGGCGGTGGCCAGGACCACCGCCCCCTTGGCCTTGGCCCACTGGATGAGGAGGCCCCCCACCCCTCCCGCCCCTGCGTGGACCAGGACCAGGGTGCCCGGGCCTACGGGGTAGGTGCTTTCCAGCAGGTAGTGGACGGTCATGCCTTGGAGAAGGCTCGCCGCAGCCAAGGCGGTGGAGAGGCCTCCCGGGATGGGCACCAGGCGTTCTGCGGGGACCACCTGGTATTCTGCGTAGGAACCCTGAACGTTGGCGAAGGCCACCCGGTCCCCTGGGTTGACGCCCAAAACCCCTTCCCCTACCGCCTCCACCACCCCGGCCCCTTCTTCCCCTAGGGTGAAGGGCAAGGGCATCGGGTAAAGGCCCTTCCGCTTGTAGATATCGATGTAATTCACCCCGATGGCCTCGAGGCGTACAAGGACCTCTCCCGGGCCCGGCTTGGGCGGGGGCAGATCCTCGAGGCGCAAGGCCTCGGGGCCCCCGGGAGCATGCACCCTGATGGCTCGCATGCCTTATAGTCTAG
>JBEPYU010000030.1:0-15855 GCA_041641215.1 Thermaceae bacterium | reverse complement strand
ACCGGCCCACGGAGGGAAGGGTGTTCCTCGGGGAGATCCCCTTCTCCTCCCTCCCGGAGGACGAGCGGGCCCGGCTTCGCCTCCGGTACATGGGCTTCGTCTTCCAGCAGTGGAACCTCATCCCCACTCTTTCCGCCTGGGAAAACGTGGCCTTCCCCCTCCTCTTGGCGGGCTGGCCCCTCGAGGGGAGGCGGAGGCGGGCTTGGGAGCTTTTGGAGAGGGTAGGGCTTTTGGAAAGGGCCCACCACCCCCCTAGCCGGCTTTCCGGCGGGGAACAGCAGCGGGTGGCCATCGCCCGGGCCCTGGCCCTGGACCCCCCCATCCTCTTCGCGGACGAACCCACGGGCAACCTGGACGCGGAGGCCAAGGAGGAGGTGGCCCGCCTCCTTTTCCGCCTGGGGGAGGGCCGGGTGCTCGTCCTCGTGACCCATGACCTGGAGCTTGCCCGCCGGGCGGGGGCCCTCCTCCACCTTAGGCATGGCCGGCTTTGGCGCACGGAGGTGGCCCCCTAGGCTGGCTATACTGGCCGGGTGTGGGCGTGGTATGGGACCGCCCGGTCCTTGGGCCTAAGGCCGGCCCTCCTCGAGTCCCTGGGGCCTAGGGTAGGGGGGCCCCGCCTTTCCCTCCTGGGCCTTAGGCCCCAGCACCGCCTCGAGGTCTGGGAGGGGAGGCTTTACCTGAATGGCAGGCGGGTGGGGGAGGCCTTGGAGATCTTCCGCTACCTGGAAAGGGGCCTAGGGCGGGGCCCCTTCCCGGCCTGGATGGGCTTTTTCGCCTACGAGTTCGCCCGCCACCTGGGCCTTTCCACCCACCCCCCCTTGCCCGGCCTCCCCGAGGCCTTCTTCCTCTACTACCCCGAGGGGTACGCCCTAAGGGAGGGCCGCCTCCTGCAAAGGCCCCGCCTGGGGCTTCCCCCCTCCCGGGACCCCCTGGAGGGGGAGGTAGGGGGGGCCTTGGCCTCGGAGTTCCCTGAGGAGGCCTTCCTCCGGGGGGTGGAGGAGGTTCAGGGGAGGATCCGGGCAGGGGACGTCTACCAGGTGAACCTCTCCCACCGCTTCCGCCTCCAGCCAGCCCCCGATCCCCTCCTCCTCTACCGGCGCCTGCGCCGCCTAAACCCTTCCCCCTTCATGGGCCTCCTGGAGGGGGAGGGGTGGGCCGTGGTCTCGGGAAGCCCCGAGCGCCTCTTCCAAAAGGTGGGCCCCCGGGTCCGGTCCCGGCCCATCGCCGGGACAAGGCCTAGGGGGAAGACCCCGGAGGAGGACCTCCGCCTCGAGGAGGAGCTCCTGGCCTCGGCCAAGGAGCGGGCCGAGCACACCATGCTCGTGGACCTGGTCCGCAACGACCTGGCCCGGGTGGCCCGCCCTGGGAGCGTCCGGGTGCGGGAGCTTTTCACCGTGGAGCGCTACGCCCACGTGATGCACCTGGTCTCGGAGGTGGAGGGGTACACGGAGGCCCCCTTGGGGGCGGTTTTCGCAGCCCTTTTCCCCGGGGGGACCATCACCGGGGCCCCCAAGGGCACGGCCATGGAGGCCATCCGCGACCTGGAGCCCGTCCCCCGGGGGGCCTACACGGGAAGCCTAGGGTACGTCTCGGGCCTAGGGGCGGATTTCAACATCCTCATCCGCTCCTTCCAGGTGGTGGGGGAGGACCTCTACTTCTCCGTGGGGGCGGGGGTGGTCATCGGCTCCCAGCCCCAGGCGGAGTACCGGGAAACCCTCCACAAGGCGGAAAGCCTCCTCCTGGCCCTGGGCCGGGGGCGGGAGGGCCGGCCGCCTGGGCCCCCTAAGCCCCAGGGCCTCTGGTCCCCTCCTCCCCCCCCTAGGCGTCTTTGGGCCCGGGTCCTCTTCTTGGAAAACCGGGACTCCTTTAGCTTCAACCTCGTGGACTATTTCCGGGCCCTGGGGGCCGAGGTGCGGGTGGTGGACCAGGAGGAGGCCCCCCGCCTTGGGGGCTTCACCCACCTGGTGGTGGGCCCGGGGCCCAAGGACCCCTTCCGGGCGGGCCGGGTCCTGGAGTGGACGGAAAGGGCCCTGGCGGAGGGGATCCCCTTCCTCGGGGTCTGCCTGGGGCACCAGGCCCTGGGGGTGGTCCTGGGGGCGGAGCTTTTCCAGGCCCCCCCGGTGCACGGGGAGGCCCACCCCGTCTACCACACGGGGGAGGCCCTTTTCCGGGGGCTTCCTAACCCCCTCCCCTTCGCCCGCTACCACTCCCTGGCCTTAAGGAACCTTCCCCCCTCCCTTCGCCTCCTGGCCTGGACGGGGGACGGCCTTCCCATGGCCATCTGGGACGGAAAGGCCGCCTATGGGGTCCAGTTCCACCCGGAAAGCGTCCTTTCCCCTTGGGGGATGACCCTCCTGGCCCGGTTTTTGGAGGTGGGATGATACCCTTTACTTTTGGTTCCTGCGCTTCCAGGTTCCAAAAAAACTCCACGGGGACTTTCTACCGGGGTCCCCATGCGGGCGCAAGCCCGCATGGGGTGGTATGAGGCTCCTCAACGGGGAACCCTGGACCGCCCCCCTCCCCGAGGGCCTTCTCCACGGCTACACGGTCTTCACCACCCTAAGGGCCGAGGGGGGAAGCCCCCTTTGGCTCGAGGACCACCTGGCCCGCCTCCGCCGGCACGCGGAGGCCCTAGGCCTGCCCCACCCGGGGGATGGGGCCCTCCTAAGGGCCCTGGAGGCCCTCCTCCCCTTGGGGCCCTCCTTGCGCCTCCGCCTCACCCTGGGGGAGGGGTTTTGGCTCGCGGAGGCCAGCCCCCACCGCCCCCCGCCCCCCGAGGCCTACCGGGAGGGGGTCCGGGTCCACCTCACCCCCTACCGGGTCCACCCCGACCTCGCCCCCTACAAGACGGGGAACTACCTCCCCTACCGCCTGGCCCATAGGGCGGCCCAGGCCCAAGGGGCCTTCGAGGGGCTTCTTCTGGACCCTTGGGGCTATGTGGTGGACGGGAGCCGCACAAGCCCCCTCCTCTACCGGGAGGGGGTGCTCTACCTCCTGGAAGGGGGCCTCGAGGGGATCACCCGGGAGAAGGTGGCCGAGGCCGCCCGGGCCTTGGGCCTTGGGGTGCGCCGGGTGCGCCTAAGGCCTAAGGACCTCAGGGGCTTCCTCCTCCTTGCGGGGAGCGGGGTGGGCCTCCTCCCCGTAGGGCCTCCCCTTGATACCACCCCATGCGGGCTTGCGCCCGCATGGGGGCCCCGGCAGAAAGGTCCCCGTGAAGTTTTTTGGGAATCTGAGGGCGCAGGAACCAAGAGTGAAGGGTATGAGGCCCTCCGCCCCTTGGTGGAGGCCTTCCGCCCCCGCTATACTGGGGGGCGTTAGCCGCCGGCCCCCAAGGGGTCGGGTACCCTGCTTTTCCGGAGGAGGATCATGAAGAAACCGGTCTACCTTACCCCTGAGGGCTACAACCGCCTCAAGGAGGAGCTCAACTACCTCAAGACCGTGAAGCGCCAGGAGATCTCCGCGGGCTTCGAGCAGGCCTTGGAGGAGGGGGATCTCCGGGAAAACGCGGGCTACGACGAGGCCCGGCGGGCCATGTGGCAGAACGAGGCCCGCATCGCCCAGCTCGAGGACCTCCTGGCCCGGGCGGTGGTGGTGGAGAACGCCTCCTTCGACGTGGTTTCCCTAGGCTGCCAGGTGGAGCTGGAGACGGAAAGCGGGGAGAGGATGTCCTTGGCCATCGTGGGAAGCCACGAGGCGGATATCTTCAGCGGCAAGATCTCCGACGAGTCCCCCCTGGGGCAGGCCCTTTTGGGCAAGCGGGTGGGGGATGTGGTGGAGATCCAGGGCAAGCGGGGCCGGCAGGTCTACACCATCCTGGAGATCAAGCCCCTATAGGCTGGCCTTGAGGGGGCCTAGGGTCTCCCCCGCGTGGGCCTTTAGGGCCTGGTAGAGCCTCTCCAGGGGGGCCTTTTCCAGGAGGGTAAGGGCCTCCTTTCCTGGCCTCTGGAGGATGGCCCGAAGGGCTTCCCGGCCCAGTGTCCCAAGCTCCACCCCCTCTTCCCCCAAAACCCCTCCCTTGAGCCGGGTACCCGGGCCCCGGAGGTCGGGGGCGAGCCCCCCAGCCCCGAGGAGGCGCCATCCCGCCCAGACCAGGGGGAGGAGGGGCTCCTCGTGGCGGGCAATCCCCCTAAGCCCCGAAAGGAGGAGGGGGTAGACCTTGGGGGCAGCCTCGGGGGAGGCGAGGAGGAAGGCGAGCTCCGCAAGGAACCCCGCGAGGAAAAAGCGCCTGGGGGCCTCGAGGCCGGGAAAGCGGGCCAGGAGCTCGGCCTGGGTGAGGATGGGAAGGCCTTCCCCCTTCCCGTAGACCTGAAAGCGCACCTGGTGGAAAAGGGCAAGCCGCCCCGTGCGCCCCGTGGGCCTTTGCCCCCGGCGGGCGAGGGCCTCGAGGCTCCCTTCCGGGGTGACGAGGCGGAGGAGGAGGTCCCCTGGGGGTAGGGCCTTGCGGCCCACCACCACCCCCTCGAGGAGCCGGTAGCGCTCCACCCCCTTAGTGTATGCTTTCCCTATGGAAAGGACCCTGCGCGACGCCTTCGAGTGGGTCATCCTGGGGCTTTTGGCGGTGGTGGGGGCCCTCCTCCTCTTCTGGCTTGGGGGGTGGGTTTTCACCCTTTTGGGGCGGGTTTTCCTGGCCCTAGCCGACCTCCTTTGGGCCCTTTTGCGGTATGCCCTACCGGTTTTGCTCCTCCTCGGGGTGGGGTACGGGGTTTACTACCTCCTCAAGCGGAAGGGCTAGGGGGTTCTTCGGGGCGGGGGAGGACCAGGGTGGCCACCAGGCCCTGGGGCTGGTTGGGCCGGAGGAGGAGCCGGCCCCCGTGGGCCTCGGCCACCACCGCAAGCCCTAGCCCCTCCCCGGGTTTCGCCGAGGGCAAAAGGGCCTGGCCGCCTCCCTTAGGGCCTCCTCCGGGAGGCCCGGGCCTTGGTCGGCCACCTCCAGGCGGACCTCACCCCTCGGCCCTCCCCGTGGAGGAAGGCGTTGCGCAAGGGGTTCTCTAGGGCCTGGGCCAGGAGGAGGGGATCCCCGAGGCTTTCCGGCCCCTGGTAGGTGGGGGGTTTGGCCAGGGTTTCCTCCACCAACCGGGCGAGGTCCTTCTGGCCGTAACCTCCGCTCTTGCGAGGGGCAAGGGAATCCCCAGGGCCTTTCCTTAGCTAAGCCTCAATCCCTTTCTCCCTTAAGGCCCTAAGCCGGTCTATGGCCATCTTCCTGAGCTCCCCTATGTAGCCGGTGATAACCGCAGCGATGGCTGCGGCCATAGTTTCGTCCGTAACCTCTGCCCCTTCTCTTTCCACCTCGGCGAGGATCCGCCTTGCGATCTCTTCCCCTTGGGCTTCCGCCTCCTCGAGGATTTCCCCTGTAATCTGGATGAAGTCTTCCAGCCACTCCTCCTCGCTCACAGTCCGGTTGTAAACGGCCAAAATCTCCCTGAGGGTTCGCCCAACCTCTGCATCCATAAGCTGCCTCCCGTAGGCGCATACTGGACTGGTCCCTTTCCCCGTCTTCTCGTAACCAGCTTAGCTTATTGGGCCCTGCGACAGCCTTAGGCTATGCGTCCGGGAGGGAAGGCCGTAAACTGGGGCCCATGAGGGTTCTTTTCATCGGGGACGTGATGGCCGAGCCCGGCCTTAGGGCTTTAGCCCTCCACCTCCCCGATATCCGGGACCGCTACGACCTCGTGATCGCCAACGGGGAGAACGCCGCCCGGGGCAAGGGCCTGGACTGGCGCGCCTACCGGATCCTTCGGGAGGCGGGGGTGGACCTTGTCTCCTTGGGCAACCACGCCTGGGACCACAAGGAGGTCTACGAGATCTTGGAAAGGGAGCCCGTGGTCCGCCCCCTGAACTACCCCCCGGGCACCCCCGGAAAGGGTTTTTGGCACCTCGAGGCGTTAGGGGAAACCCTCCTCTTTGTCCAGGTCATGGGCCGGGTGTTCATGGACCCCCTGGACGACCCCTTCCGGGCCCTGGACGCCCTACTCGCAAGGGAGCAGGCGGACTACATCCTGGTGGAGGTCCACGCAGAGGCCACCAGCGAGAAGATGGCCCTGGCCCACTACCTGGACGGGCGGGTGGCTGCGGTACTCGGTACCCACACCCACATCCCCACCCTGGACGCAGGCCCCCTGCCCAAGGGCACCCTCTACCAGACGGACGTGGGCATGACCGGGACCTACCGGTCCATCATCGGGGGGGATGTAGAGGCTTTCCTCGCCCGTTTCCTCACGGGAAGGCCTAGCCCCTTCCGCCCTGCCGAGGGCAAGGCCCGCCTCCATGCTGCGGAGCTCGTGTTGGAGGGGGGCAGGCCGGTTTCCATCAGCCCCTATGTGTGGGAAGAGCCGTGAGGGAAACCCAAGCCGACTCCTTTGACCTCCTCAAGGCGGAGGTGGACCTCCTGGGTCGCCTCCTGGGGGAGGCTATCCGGAGGGTCTCAGGGGAGCGCTTCTACAGCCTGGTGGAGGAGGTGCGGGCCCTTTCCAAGGCCCGCCGCCAGGGGGACAAGGGGGCAGGGGAGGCGCTTTGGCAGCGGGTGGGGACCCTCACCGTGGAGGAGGCCGAGGCCCTGGTGCGAGCCTTCACCCATTACTTCCACCTGGTGAACCTAGCGGAGGAGCGCCACCGGGTGCGGGTAAACCGCCATCGGGCCCAAGGGGAGACCCTGGAAAACCCCAGGCCCGAGGGCTTTCTGGCCCTGGCCCAGGCGCTAAAGGCCCGGGGGCTTTCCCTGGAGGAGGCCGCGGCCCACTTAAACCGGCTGGAGCTCCTCCTCACCTTCACCGCCCACCCCACGGAGACCCGGCGCCGCACCCTCCGCCACCACCTGGAGAGGCTGCAGGTGGAGCTGGAGGCGGGGGAAAGGGCGCGGGTGGCGGCCCGGGTGGCCCTCCTCTACGCCACGGAGGAGGTGCGCAAGGAAAGGCCCACCCCTGAGGACGAGATCAAGGGGGGGCTCTACTACCTACCCACCACCCTTTGGGAGGCCGTTCCCCGGGTGGTGGCGGGCCTCGAGGAGGCCCTGGAGAGGGTCTATGGGGAAAGGCCCCGCCTAAGGAGCCCCGTGCGCTTCCGGAGCTGGATCGGGGGGGACCGGGACGGGAACCCCTTCGTAACCCCCGAGGTCACCGCCTTCGCAAGCCGCTATGCCCGGGAGGTGGCCAAGGGGAAGTTCTTGGGGGAGCTTGAGGCCCTGGTCCGGGACCTCTCCCTCTCCGAGGAGCGGGTACCCTCCCCAAGGGCCGTGAAGGAGGGCGGGGCAGGGGTGGAGCGTTTTCCCGGGGAGCCCTATCGGCGCCTTTTCGCGGCCCTCTACCAGGCCTTGGCCCAGGGGGACCTTACGGAGGAGGCTTTGGCCAGGGCCTTGCGCCAGGCGGAGGAGGGCCTCCTCCAGGTGGGCCTGGAGGGCGTGGTCCAAGCCTTCCTCCGGCCTTTGGGGTCCCGGCTTTCCGCCTTTGGCCTGGCCCTGGCCCCCTTGGACCTGAGGGAGGAGGCGGGGCGGCTTTTGGAGGCTGCGGCGGAGCTCCTCCGCGTGGGCGGGGTCCACGGGGACTTCCTCCGCCTTTCCCCGGAGGCCCAGGAGGCCCTCCTTACGGAGGAGCTCCGTACCCCCCGCCCCCTGGCCCCCGTGGGCTACACCCCCCAAGGGGAGGCCCTAAGGGTGGCCTTAGGGGCCCTAAGGGCCTGGGGGGACCGGGGGGCCCATGTGGTGAGCCTCACCCGGGGCCCCGCGGAGATCCTCGCGGTCTTCCTCCTTGCCCGGGAGGTGGGGCTTTACCGGGTGGGGGAGGGGGTGCCCTTTGACGTGGTCCCCCTCTTCGAGACCCTGGCCGACCTGGAAAGGGCCCCCCAGGTCATGGCCCGCCTTCTGGAAAACCCCGTCTTCCGGGCCCACGCCCAGGCCCGGGGCTACGCGGAGGTCATGATCGGCTACTCCGACTCCAACAAGGACGCGGGCTTCCTCATGGCCAACCTGGCCCTTTACCGGGTCCAGGAGGCCCTGGCCGAGGTGGGGAGGCGGGCCCATATGCCCATCGCCTTTTTCCACGGCCGGGGGACCTCCACCGCAAGGGGCGGGGGCCCGGCGGGGCGGGCCATCGCCTCCTTGCCCCCGGGAAGCATAGGCCCGAGGATCCGCCTCACGGAACAGGGGGAGGCCTTGGCCGACCGCTACGCCCAGGCCGACCTGGCCGTGCGCCACCTGGAGCAGCTCCTCTACCACTTCGCCCTGGCCGCCTTGGGGGACGGGGAGGAGCCTAAGCCCGGGTGGCGGGAGGCCTTGGAGGAGGCGGGAAGGGAAAGCGTCCGCCGCTACCGGGCCCTCCTCGAGGCCCCCGGCTTTTTCCCCTTCTTTGAGGCCCTAACCCCCATAAGGGAGATCGGGGAGCTCCCCATCGCAAGCCGGCCCCTCTACCGCCACGGCCGGGTCCGGGACATCCGGGACCTCCGGGCCATCCCCTGGGTCATGGCCTGGACCCAGGTGCGCCTTCTCCTTCCCGGCTGGTACGGGCTTTCCGCCCTGGAGATCCTCCCCTTGCCCCTCCTAAGGGAGATGTACCGGGGCTGGCCCTTCTTCGCCACCACCCTGGAGAGCGCGGCCATGGCCTTGGCCAAGGGGGACCTGGGGGTGGCCCGGATGTACCTGGCCCTCGTCCCCGAGGGCCTTCGGCCCCTTTTCCGCCGGATCGAGGAGGAGTACGGGAAGACCGTGGCCCTCCTCGAGGCCATCTTCCAAGCCCCCCTCCTCCACAACCAGAAGACCCTGGCCCGGCAGATCGCCCTGCGAAACCCCTACGTGGACCCCATCCACGCGGTGCAGGTGGAGCTTTTGCGGCGCTACCGGGCCCCTGGGGGGAGGGAAGACCCCCCCTTGCGCAAGGCCCTCCTCCTTTCCCTTTTGGGGGTGGCCGCGGGCTTAAGGAACGCGGGGTAGGATGGGGGGGATGCTCCGCCTGGCGGTCCTAGGCCATCCCATCCGCCACTCCCTCTCCCCGGCCATGCACGCCTGGGCCCTTTCCGCCTTGGGCCTTAAGGGGGCCTACGAGGCCTGGGATACCCCCCTCGAGGCCCTCGGGGAAAGGCTTGGGGAGGTCCGGCGCTCCCTTAGGGGGGCCAACCTCACCGTGCCCCTCAAGGAGAGGGCCTTGGGGTTTTTGGACTGGGTAAGCCCCGAGGCCCGGGCCATAGGGGCGGTGAATACCGTCCTCAACGTGGAGGGGGCCCTCCTCGGGTTCAACACGGACGCCCAGGGCTTCCTCCAGGCCCTAAGGGCGGGGGGGATCCCCCTCAGGGGCCCGGCCTTAGTCCTAGGGGCTGGGGGGGCAGGGCGGGCCGTGGCCTACGCGCTTAAGGGGGCGGGCCTGGAGGTTTGGGTCTGGAACCGCACGAGGTCCCGGGCCGAGGCCCTGGCCGAGGCCTTGGGCCTTGAGGCCGTGCCCTTGGAAAGGGCCAAGGGGGCCCGGCTCCTCGTGAACGCCACCCGGGTGGGCCTCGAGGACCCCGAGGCCACCCCCCTGCCCCCGGAGCTTTTCCCCGAGGAGGGGGCGGCGGTGGACCTGGTCTACCGCCCCCTTTGGACCCCCTTCCTCCGCCTGGCCCAGGCCAAGGGGCTTAAGGTACAGACCGGCCTTCCCATGCTGGCCTGGCAAGGGGCCTTGGCCTTTAAGGTCTGGACGGGGCTTCTTCCTGACCCCCGCGGGATGGAAGGGGCGGCCCTTAGGGCTTTGGAGGGCGGATGACCCTCCCATCCAGAGGAGCCGTTTGCCTGGGTCCCGTAGCCCGCTTCTCCGACGACGGGGAGCCTCCCGGCACCGCGGGGCGGCCCCCCTCTCCAGGGCCTTCGCTTCCTCGAGGCCACCCGGGGCCAGGCCGCCTTTCCCGGATAACATAAGCCCTATGGAGCCCCTTTTTCCCCAGGGCCGGGCGCTCCTGGTGGACGGCCACCACTTGGCCTACCGGGCCTTCTTCGCCCTCAAGGGCCTCACCACGAGCCGGGGGGAGCCGGTCCAGGGGGTTTATGGCTTTGCCCGTAGCCTCCTTAAGGCCCTAAGGACCATAGGGGAGGAGGGCCCAGCCCTCGTGGTCTTCGACGCCAAGGCCCCTTCCTTCCGCCACGAGGCCTACGCGGCCTACAAGGCCGGAAGGGCCCCTACCCCGGAGGACTTCCCCCGGCAACTCGGGCTCATCAAGGCCTTCGTGGACCTTTTGGGCCTCCCTCGCCTCGAGGTCCCAGGCTTTGAGGCGGACGACGTCCTCGCCACCTTGGCCAAGCGGGCGGAGGCCCAAGGGTACGAGGTCTACCTCCTTTCGGGGGACCGGGACCTCTACCAGCTCCTTTCCCCCAGGGTGCGGATCCTCCACCCCGAGGGGGAGGTCCTTACCTTGGAGTGGTTCCAGTCCCGCTATGGCCTTCCCCCCGAAAGGTGGGTGGAGTACCGGGCCCTGGTGGGGGACCCCTCGGACAACCTGCCCGGGGTGCCGGGGGTGGGGGAGAAGACGGCCCTTAGGCTCCTCAAGGAGTGGGGAAGCCTGGCAAACCTCCTCGAGAACCTGGATAGGGTCCGGCCGGAAAGGGTGCGGAAGGCCCTGGGGGAAAGCCGGGAAGGGGTGGAAAGGGCCCTTGCCCTCTCCCGGCTGCGCACGGACCTGCCCCTCGAGGTGGACTGGAGGCGTAGGCCCCCTGACCGGGAGGGGCTTAGGGCCTTTTTGGAGGGGCTGGAGTTTGGAAGCCTCCTCCAGGAATTGGGTTTCCTCGAGGAGGTCAAGGGGGAGGAGGCCCCTTGGCCCCCCCCGGAAGGGGCCTTCTTGGGCTACCTCCTTTCCCGGCCCGAGCCCATGTGGGCTGACCTCCTGGCCCTGGCCGGGGCCAAGGGGGCCCGGGTGCACCGGGCCCCGGATCCCCTGGCTGCCCTGGGGGAGCTTGGGGAGGCTCGGGGCCTTTTGGCCAAGGACCTGGCCGTGCTGGCCCTTAGGGAGGGGGTGGACCTTCCCCCAGGGGACGACCCCATGCTCCTTGCCTACCTCCTAGACCCCTCCAACACCGTCCCCGAAGGGGTAGCCCGGCGGTATGGGGGGGAGTGGCCGGAGGAGGCCGGGGGGAGGGCCCTCCTTGGGGAAAGGCTTTTCCAGATCCTTTGGCCCCGGGTGGCCGGGGAAGCCCCCTTGCGCTGGCTTTACGAGGAGGTGGAGAGGCCCCTTTCCCGGGTCCTGGCCCACATGGAGGCCACGGGGATACGCCTGGACGTGGCCTACCTCCGGGCCCTCTCCCTGGAGGTGGGGGAGGAGCTCCGCCGGCTGGAGGAGGAGATCCACCGCCTGGCGGGGCACCCCTTTAACCCCAACTCCCGGGACCAATTGGAAAGGGTCCTCTTCGACGAGCTCGGCCTTCCCCCCTTGGGCAAGACGGAGAAGACGGGCAAGCGTTCCACGAGCGCCGGGGTGTTGGAGCTCCTTAGGGAGGCCCACCCCATCGTGGGGAGGATCCTGGAGTACCGGGAGCTCGCCAAGCTCAAGGGCACCTACATCGATCCCTTGCCGGCCCTCGTCCACCCCAAGACGGGACGGCTCCACACCCGCTTCAACCAGACGGCCACGGCCACGGGAAGGCTTTCCAGCTCCGACCCCAACCTGCAAAACATCCCCGTGCGCACCCCCTTGGGCCAGAGGATCCGCAAGGCCTTCGTGGCCGAGGAGGGGTTTTCCCTGGTGGTCTTGGACTATAGCCAGATCGAGCTAAGGGTCCTGGCCCACCTTTCCGGGGACGAGGCCCTGATTGGGGTGTTCCGGGAGGGGAAGGACATCCACACGGAGACCGCGGCCTGGATCTACCGGGTGCCCCCGGAGGGGGTGGATCCCGCCATGCGCCGGGTGGCCAAGACGGTGAATTTCGGGGTGCTCTATGGGATGTCCGCTCACCGCCTTTCCCAGGAGCTCGGCATCCCCTACGAGGAGGCCTCGGCCTTCATCGAGCGCTACTTCCAGCGCTTCCCGGGGGTAAGGGCCTGGATCGAGAAGACCCTGGCCGAGGGGCGGGAAAGGGGGTATGTGACCACCCTCTTTGGGAGGCGGCGCTACGTGCCGGACCTTCAGGCCCGGGTGAAGAGCGTGCGGGAGGCCGCGGAGCGCATGGCCTTCAACATGCCCGTCCAGGGCACCGCGGCCGACCTCATGAAGCTCGCCATGGTGCGGCTTTTCCCCGAGGTGAGGGCCCTAGGGGCCAGGATCCTCCTCCAGGTGCACGACGAGCTCATCCTCGAGGCCCCCAAGGATCGGGCGGAGGCCGTGGCGGAACGGGCCAAGGCCCTGATGGAAGGGGTCTACCCCCTGGCGGTCCCCTTGGTGGTGGAGGTGGGGGTCGGGGAGGACTGGCTTTCCGCCAAGGCCTAGGGGTATAGTGCCCCCTATGGGCCGGCGCTTTTTCGGCACGGATGGGGTGCGGGGGGAGGCGGGGAAGCCCCCCTTGACCCCGGGGATGGTGTTGCGCCTGGGGCAGGCCGTGGGGGCCCTCCTCCGGGAGGCAAACCCCAAGCCCACCCTGCTTCTCGCCAAGGATACCCGGGAGTCGGGCGACCTCCTCGAGGCCGCCTTGGCGGCTGGCCTCCTCAGCCAAGGGGTACGGGTGGAGCACCTCGGGGTCCTCCCCACCCCGGGCCTGGCCCACCTCACCCGTACCCTGGGGGCCCAGGCCGGGGCCATGATCTCCGCAAGCCACAACCCCTACCAGGACAACGGCATCAAGTTCTTCGGCCCAACCGGGGAAAAACTCCCCGACGAGATGGAGGAGGCCATCGAGGCCCTTTGGCTTAGGGAGGAGGACCTCCCCACGGGGGGCATCGGGACGGTGGGGGATTTCCGGGAGGGGGAGCGCATCTACTTGGACTTCCTCCTGGGCCACGCCCCGGACCTCTCTGGCCTTAGGATCGGCCTAGACCTAGCCCAAGGGGCCACCTACCGCCTGGGGCCTAAGCTTTTCCAAGGGGCGGGGGCCGAGGTCTACGCCTTCTACAACACCCCAGACGGCCGCAACATCAACCGGGCCTGCGGCTCCACCCATCCTGAGGCCTTGGCCCGCTTTGTCCAGGCCCTGGGCCTGGACCTGGGCATCGCCTTCGATGGGGATGGGGACCGGGTCCAGTTTTTGGACCGCAAGGGGCGGCTTTTCCACGGGGACCATATCCTCTACCTCCTGGCCCGGGCCCTGGGGGAGGGGAAGGTGGTGGGAACCCTCATGAGCAATATGGCCCTCGAGGAGGCCTTCCGGGCCATGGGGGTGGCCTTCTTCCGGGCCCCTGTGGGGGACCGGTACGTCCTGGAGAGGATGAAGGCGGAAGGGGCCTACCTTGGGGGGGAGCCCTCGGGGCACGTGATCCTAAGGCGCCACCACACCACGGGGGATGGCCTCCTCACTGCCCTTTTCGTCCTTAGGGCCCTTAAGGAGCTGGGCGGGGACCTCGCGGACTGGTACGAGGCCCTGCCCCTTTACCCCCAGGTCCTGAGGAACGTCCGGGTGAGGGACAAGGACCAGGCCCTAGCCCACCCCGCCCTAAGGGAGGCCCTGGCCCAAGCGGAGGCCCGGCTTGGGGGAAGGGGGCGGATCCACGTCCGCCCTTCAGGCACCGAACCCCTGGTGCGGGTCATGGCCGAAGGCCCTGGGGACCTGGTGGAGGAGGTGGCGGAGATGGTGGCCGCGGCCTTGGTCCGGCTCGGCCTATGATGGTCGTATGGAAGAGCCCCTAGGCCACCACAAGGACCAGCGGGTAGGGGTTTTCGTGGACACCCAAAACCTCTACCACTCTTCTCGTGATCTCTATGGGCGCAACGTGAACTTCGAAAGCCTCCTCCGCTTTGCCGTGGGGGGAAGGAGGCTCATCCGGGCCACGGCCTACGTGGTGGAGCGGGAAGGGGACACCTCGGCCTGGCCCTTCATCTACAAGCTTTCCACCCTGGGGTACAAGGTGCGGCGGATGTACCTTACGGTGAGGGAGGTGGGGGAAGGGGGGCGGCCCATCTACGAGGGGGACTGGGACATGGGCATCGCCGCGGACATGGTCCGCCTCATGCCCTATCTGGACGTGGTGGTCCTGGGTAGCGGGGATGGGGACTTCGTGGAGATCCTCGAGGTCCTCATGGAAAGGGGCATCCGGGTGGAGGTCATCGCCTTCCGGGAGACCACCGCCCAAAGGCTCATCGACGCGGTGGACCGCTTCACCCACCTCCCGGACATCCCCAACCCCTTCATGGAAAAGGATGGACTACGACTACCCCCTGCCCCCTGAGCTCATCGCCCAAGAGGGGGTGGAGCCCAGGGACCTGGCCCGCCTCCTCGTGGTGGCCCGGCAAGGCCCCTTGGCCCCCCGGCACCTTAGGGTGCGGGACCTGCCCGAGATCTTGAGGCCTGGGGATCTCCTGGTCTTCAACGATAGCCGGGTGATCCCGGCCCGCCTCTATGCCCGCAAGCCCACAGGGGGGGTTTTGGAGATCCTCCTCGTGCGGGAAAGGGAACCTGGGCTTTGGGAGGCCCTCTTGGGCCCCGCGCGGAGGGCCCCCGTGGGGACCCGGCTTTTCCCCTTGGGGAAGGGGGGTGAGGTGCGGGAGGACCTCGAGGCCCAGGTGGTGGGGGTAGAGGGGGAGGTGCGCCTCCTCCGTTTTCCCGAGGGGATCCGGGACCACCTCGAGGCCCTAGGGGAGGTTCCCCTTCCCCCCTACATCAAGGCCCGGATTCCCCCGGAGCGTTACCAGACGGTCTACGCCAAACACCTGGGCTCCGTGGCCGCCCCCACCGCGGGCCTCCACTTCACCCCAGAGCTTTTGGAAAGGCTTAGGGCCCAGGGGGTGGAGCTTGCCTTCCTCACCCTCCACGTGGGACCAGGCACCTTTCGCCCCGTCAAGGGGGATCCCGAGGCCCACCGCATGCACCCCGAGCCCTACCTCATCCCCGAGGACACCGCGGAGGCGGTGAACCGGGCCAAGGCCCAGGGGCGCCGGGTGGTGGCCGTGGGCACCACCGTGGTCCGGGCCCTGGAGAGCGCCTGGCGGGAGGGGGAGGGGGTGGTGCCGGGAAGGGGGGAGACGGACCTCTTCATCCGTCCCCCCTACGCCTTCAGGGTCATAGACGGGCTCTTCACCAACTTCCACCTCCCCCGTTCCACCCTCCTCATGCTGGTGGCCGCCTTCATGGGCTATGAGCGCACCATGGAGGCCTACCGCCTGGCCGTGGCCGAGCGCTACCGCTTCTACTCCCTGGGGGATGCCATGCTTATCCTCTAGTACCCTTGGTTCCTGCTACCGGGGCCCCATGCGGGCGATAAGGCTTTCTAACCAGGCCCGGGCCGCTGGGGGAGAACCAGGCGAGGAGGGCCTCCGCCCCCCCTAGGGGGGTGGGCCCTGGGGCCAGGAGGAGCTTGTGGTCCCCATCCGCCAGGTGGACCATCCCCACCACCACCCCTTCCGCCTCCGTCCCCGGGGGCAGGGGTGGGCCGAGAAAGCAGGCGTCCACCTCCTCCCCGTCCGCGGGGTTCAGGAGGCCGGGGATGAGGCCGTAGTTCACCGGGGCCTCGGCCGCCTCCTCCTTGGGGGGGAGGAGCCTGCCCTCCTCCCAGGCGTAGCGGAGCCGGCTCCCTTGGCTCCACTCCACCACCATCCTCAGCCTCATACCTGGTTCCTGCGCTCTCAGATTCCCAAAAAACCCCACAGGGACCTTTCTACCGGGGTCCCCATGCAGGCGCAAGCCTGCATGGGGTGGTATCATAAGAAATCCCCCTAGTCCTCTCCCGTAGAATGGGGCCATGGACCTCGCCAAACACCAACGCCGCCCCCGGCTGCAACTCAAGCTGCAGCATCACCCGGATAACCTTCACGCCCTGTACCGGGAAA
>JBEPYU010000029.1:0-16560 GCA_041641215.1 Thermaceae bacterium | reverse complement strand
CCGATGGCCTCGAGGCGTACAAGGACCTCTCCCGGGCCCGGCTTGGGCGGGGGCAGATCCTCGAGGCGCAAGGCCTCGGGGCCCCCGGGAGCATGCACCCTGATGGCTCGCATGCCTTATAGTCTAGGCCTCCCGGGGGATTGGGATAGGCCCCGTGGGCGGGGTTCGCCGGAAGAGGGGCTGTGGAGGCAAGGGCTCCCCCTGGGCCATGATCCCCCTCCTTGGCTCCAAGGGCGTGGGGAGGTCCACCCCGGCCCTGAGGCCCCTTCGGGCCTAGCCCAGGGCCTACCCCAGGCCAGGGGGACCTGCCCGGGCCCTTCCCTTACCTAGGGCTATCCCCGGCTCCTGGCCCTTCGGGAGGAGGGGCTTCGCCTCCCCCCCCGTCTGGGGTTACCCGCCTGCCCCTTACCCCCGCACTACCAGGTTGAGGACCTTCCCGGGCACGTAGATCTCCTTCACCACCTCCTTGCCCTCGAGGTGGGCCTGGACGTTCCTCACCTTGAGGGCTTCGGCCCTCGCCACCTCCAGGGGGGCGTCCTTGGGGATCTGGATGGTGCCCCGGAGGCGGCCATTCACCTGGACGGCCACCTCCACCACCTCCTTCTCCAGGGCCTTCTCGTCCAGCTCGGGCCAGCCCGCCTCGAAGAGGCTATTGGGGGCAAACCAGTGCCAAAGCTCCTCCGCAAGGTGGGGGGCGAAGGGGAAAAGCATCCTCAGGTAGTCGAGGATGGCCCTCCGGTACGCGGGGGTCACGGGGTTTTCCCGCCGGTACTCGTAAAGGGCATTGAGGAACTCCATCAGGGCAGCGATGGCCGTGTTGAAGCGCAAGGCTTCCAGGTCGTCCGTGACCTTCTTGAGGGTTTCGTGGAGCTTAGCATAAAGGGCCCGGTCCGCACCCTTGAGGTTTCCAGCCTCCAGGGGTTCTGTGACCTGGAGGAGGGCCTCCCGGTCCTCGGCCACCCGGCGCCAGACCCGGTTCAGGAAGCGCCAGGCCCCCTGCACCCCCTCTTCCGTCCAGACCATCTCGTTTTCGGGAGGCGCAGCGAAGAGGATGGTGATCCGGGCGATGTCCGCCCCTTGCTCCCGCACAAAGGGGCCTACCATGACCCCGTTCCCCTTGGACTTACTCATCACCGCAGGCTTGAAGAGGTGGGTCCTCCCTTCCTTCTCCCGGAGTTCGGCCCCCATCTTCTGGATCTCCTCGAGGGTGAGTTCGTTTCTTGGGACCTCGAGCATGATCCGGGTGGGCTCAGGCAGGTAGACCTTCTCCCCCTTCACCTCCACGGGTCCAAAGTCTGTCCAGGCCAGGACCATCCCCTGGGTGAAGAGGCCCTGAAAGGGCTCCTCTACGGAGACCAGGCCCAGGTCGTAGAGGAACTTGGTGAAGAAGCGGCTATAGAGGAGGTGGAGGACCGCGTGCTCCACCCCCCCGATGTACTGGTCCACGGGCATCCAGAAACGGGCCTTTTCGGGATCGAAGGGCAGGATTTCGTTGTGAGGATCCGTGTAGCGCAGGTAGTACCAGCTGGAGTCGAAGAAGGTGTCCATGGTGTCCGTGTCCCGCTTGGCGGGGCCTCCGCACTTAGGGCAGGTGGTCTCGTAGAACTCGGGGTGGGCCTCCAAGGGGCTTTTCCCCTTGGGGCGGATGTCCTCCACCTCCTTGAGGTCGGGGAGGAGGACGGGAAGCTCCTCCTCGGGCACGGGCACCACCCCGCACCGGGGGCAGTGGACCATGGGAATGGGCGTACCCCAGTAGCGCTGGCGGCTGATGAGCCAGTCCCGGAGGCGGTAGGTCACCTTCCTCTGGCCTAGGCCCCTCTCCTCGAGCCAGGCCACCACCTTGGCCTTGCCCTCCTCGCTTGGGGTACCGTCAAAGGGCCCCGAGTGGACCATGATCCCCGGCTCCTCGTAGGCCCTTTCCAGGGGTTCGGGCAAGGGGTCGCCGGGCCTTTCGATCACCTTGCGGATGGGAAGGCCAAAGCGGCTTGCGAACTCGAAGTCCCGCTGGTCGTGCCCGGGCACCCCCATGATGGCCCCCGTGCCGTAGCCGTAAAGGACGTAGTCCGCGGTCCAGATGGGGATCCTTTCCCCAGTGGCAGGGTTTAGGGCATAGGCCCCTAGGAAGACCCCGGTCTTTTCCCGGCCTTCCGCCTGGCGCTCGATCTCTGTCTTGCGGCGGCTCGCCTCCACGTAGGCCTCCACCTCGGCCCGCCTTTCGGGGCTGGCCAGGGCCAGGGTCAAGGGGTGCTCGGGGGCCAGGACCAGGAAGGTGGCCCCGAAAAGGGTGTCAGGCCGGGTGGTGAAGACGGTGACCTTCTCTTCCCGGCCCTCGAGGGGGAAGTGGATCTCCGCGCCTTCCGAGCGGCCGATCCAGGCCCTTTGCATGGCCTTCACCTTCTCGGGCCAGCGGAGGCCCTCGAGGTCCCTAAGGAGCCTCTCGGCGTAGGCGGTGATCCGCAAGTACCACTGCTCAAGCTCCCGTTTCTCCACAGGGGTGTCCGGGTGGCGCCAGCAGCGCCCCTCCACCACCTGCTCGTTGGCGAGGACGGTTTGGCACTTGGGGCACCAGTTCACAAGCCCCTTGGCCCGGTAGACCAGGCCCTTTTCCCACATCTTGAGGAAGATCCACTGGTTGAAGCGGTAGTAGTCGGGCTCGCAGGTGGTGACCTCCCGGTCCCAATCGTAGAGGATGCCCATGAGCTCTAGGCTCTCTTTGGCCTGGCGGATGTTCTCGTAGGTCCAGTCGCGGGGGTGGACCCCGAACTTCAGGGCTGCGTTCTCTGCGGGCAGGCCGAAGGCGTCCCAGCCCATGGGGTGGAGGACCTCGTACCCCTGTACCCGGCGGAAGCGGGCCAGTACGTCCCCCATGGTGTAGTTCTTCAGGTGGCCCATGTGCAGGTCCCCGGAAGGGTAGGGGAACATGACCAGGACGTACTGCTTTTGGCCCTCCTCCTTGGCCCGCATGAAGCCCTTTTCCTTCCAGAAGCGCTGCCACTTGGGCTCAATTGCGTGAGGATCGTACCTCTCCATCCTCTCCTCCCCAAAAAACCCCCTCCCGGAAGGGAAGGGGTGGCCAAGCCCCTTCCCAAGGCCTAAGGTAGCCTGGCCCGAAGCATAGCCTTATGATAACGGCCCCTACAAGAAAGAGGCCCAGGGTCCCTGGACCCTGGGCCCCAGGGGTAGGGGGGCTATTTTTCCTCCTCGAGGCCAAACTCCTTCAGGAGATCCCCATACAGATCCCCGAGCTTGACGCTTACGCTCGCGGTGGGCACGGCGCTTGCGTCGTAGAGGTTGTAATCGGCCACCGCGCCGTATTCGTACTCCCGGGCCGGTTCCCTGCGGGCAGCCTTTTTGCGAGCCCGCTCCTTTTCCTTGCGGGGTTTCTTGGCCTCCTCCTTGGGGACGGGCGGGGGCAGGAGGCGCTTGCGGGAAAGGGAGATCCGTTGCTCCGCGGGGTCGATGCTGAGCACCACCACCTCCATCTCGTCCCCCTTCTTGAAGAGGGCGGCGGGGTTGGTGACCCGGGTGTGGTCCAGTTCCGAAAGGTGGACCAGGCCCTCGATCCCCGGTTCCACCTCTACGAAGACCCCGAAGTCCGTGACCCCAGTGACCTGGCCCTTGATCACGCTGCCCGGGGGGTACTTCTCCACGAGGAGGCTCCAGGGATCGGGTTGGGTCTGCTTAAGCCCTAGGGAAAGCCGCTTCTCCGCAGGGTCTATCCTCAGGACCACCGCCTCCACGGTATCTCCCTCCTTCAGCACCTCGGAGGGGTGTTTGGGGCGTTTGGTCCAGGATAGCTCGGAGATATGGATGAGGCCCTCGAGGCCGGGTTCCACCTCCACAAAGGCCCCGAAGGCGGTGAGCCCCACCACCTTGCCCCGCACCCGGCTGCCCACGGGGTATTTCTCGGCCGCAGTGGTCCAGGGGTCGGGGATGAGGGCTTTGATGGAGAGGTTAACCCGCTCCTTATCGGGATCCACGGAAAGAACCTGGGCCTTAACCCTTTGGCCCTTTTGGATAACCTCGAGGGGATGGTTGAACCGGCCCCAGGAGATTTCCGAGCGGTGGACCAGACCGTCCACTGGGCCTAGGTTGACGAAGGCCCCGAACTCGGTGACGTCCACCACCGTACCCTCCACCACCTGGCCCGGGGTAAGGCTCTGGAAAAAGGCCTCCTTAGCCTTCTTCTGCTCCTCTTCCAGCACCACTCGCCTGGAGAGGATCACCCGGCCCTTCTTGCGGTTCAGCTCGATGATCTTGACGGCGATCTCCCGGCCCACGTACTCGTCCAGGTTGGGGATGCGGCGAAGGTCCACTTGGGAAGCGGGAATGAAGGCTTGGATCCCCTCCACCTCGGCCACGAGGCCCCCCTTGACCTTTTCCTGGGCCACCACCGGGAAGGTTTCCCCCCTCTCGTAGAGGGCCTGGAGGCGGTGCCAGCGTTCTTGGGCCTCGATCTTCTTGCGGGAAAGGAGGATCTGGCCGGTCTCGGGATCGACCTTAAGCACCCGAACCCGGACCTCGTCCCCTGGGCGGAAGAAGTTCCTAAGCTCCTCCTCCGAAAGGTTTCGGCTGGTGATCTGGTCGAAGGGCAGAATCCCTTCGGTTTTGGCCCCGATGTCCACCGCCACCCCTTCGGAACCGACCAGCACCACTTTCCCAGAAAGGGTCTGCCCCGGACGGACCCGCCTTTCGAGCCGGGCTTCTGCCTCCTGAAGGGCCTCTTCCATGCTGAAGCTCGTTTCCGGGGTCTCCTTCGCCTTCTCTTCCATCCGCCTCTTTCCTCCTAGCGACGCCCCCCTTCTAGGGGCGTTGCCACACGAAAATCCGGCGGGGAACGCTCCTTCCCCGTCCGGTGTGGCTAGGCCCCAAAGGGCATACCTTCCCTTTATAGCACGGTTGCCCCTTTCTGCCAAGCCCACCCCGGTTCGGGCGGGACCGGTTATGGGGTGCGGAAGTTCTCCCGCTGCCTCCTCGCCTCGTAGAGGAGGAGGGCAGCGCTTACGGCCACGTTCAGGCTGTCCACCCCCGGGGCCATGGGGATCCGCACCCGGGCGTGGGCCTCCTGCCGCCACCTCTGCGGAAGGCCCTCCGCCTCCGACCCCAGGAGGAAGGCCGTGCCCCTTCGGTAATCCCCTTCCCAGTAGACCCTTTCCCCTTCCGGGGTAGCGGCCACCAGGAAAAGCCCTTGGGCCTCGAGGAAGCTCCAGATGGCCTCCTCGGGGAGGATGTGGACCGGAAG
This sequence comes from Thermaceae bacterium, assembly GCA_041641215.1. Classification (GTDB taxonomy): domain Bacteria; phylum Deinococcota; class Deinococci; order Deinococcales; family Thermaceae; genus Thermus. The sequence continues at coordinate 11,318 of JBEPYU010000029.1, read as the reverse complement.
GGAGAACAAGGCTCCCGCGGCGTTCCGGACCGCCTGGGGGCTATAGGGGTCCATCCCCTCGGAGAGGAGCACCAGGTCCACCCCCGCCCCTAGGGCGCTCCGGAGGATGGCCCCTAGGTTGCCCGGCTTCTCCACCCCAAGGACGACGAGGACCAAGGGGTTAGGGGGGAGCCTCACCGCCTCGAGGCGCCTTTGGGGGATGGGGAAGACGCCGATGAGGGGGGCGGGGTTTTCCCGCACGGAAACCCGGGCTAAGGCGTCCTCGGAAAGGAGGTACACCGGAGCACCTGGGGGCAAGGCCTGGGCCAGCTGGAGATCAGCCCCCTCCTTTAGGAGGAGGGCCACGGGGCGTAGCCCCGCAGCCAGGGCCCTTTCCACCTCCCTTGGGCCTTCCACCAGGAAAAGCCCCGTTTCCTCCCGAGCCCTCCGTTCCTTCAGGCTCGCCCAGGCCTTGACCTTGGGGTTTTTAGGGCTGGCGATCCGCAAGGCGCACCTCGTACCGGGCCACCCGGGGGCCTTGGAGCTCCAGGAGGAGTTCTCGGATCTGGGGGAGCTCGTCAAGGAGCCTCGAGGCCCTTAGGGTGAGGTTCAGGTAGGCCTCGAGGCTCTCCACCTTGCCCTTTAGGGGGGCAAGGAGGGTCTCCGCGTCCTTGACCGTGAGGGGAACAAGCCTTTCCCCGAGGGGCTGGTCCCCTAAGGGGGTGGGGAGGAGGAGGGTGAGGACGGGGCCGAAAAGGGGGTGAAGGCTCCCCTTGAGGCGTAGGCTGATACCCTTTACTTTTTCCTGCGCCCTCAGATTCCCAAAAAACTTCACAGGAATTCTACCGGGGCCCCCATGCGGGCTTGCGCCCGCATGGGGTGGTATGAGCCCTTCCCCAGCACCCAAGGGCAGGCCGAAGGCCTTGAGAAGGAGGGCCTTTTCCTCCTCCCCAAGGGCCTTTTTCCCTTGGACGAGCCTCCTTGCCTCCCCTAGCTTGAGGTCGGGAAAGTCCGGGAAGAGGAGGGGCTCTTCCCGCCAGGCCTTGTACCCCCAGGCCCGGCTTAGGGCGATGGCCCCGGACTCGGGGAAGCGGTAGATGGGGAGGCCATCGACGAGCCGGGCCCGGGTGGGGATCTCCCCCATGGCGCAGGCCAGGGCGAGCTTTTCCCCCCTATAGGAGGCGAGGAGGCCCAAGACCTCCTCCCCTTGGGCAAACCCCATGGGCACGAAGAGGAGGTAAAGGCTTCCCGCCTCGCCCCTTAGGCCCTCTTCCCAGGCCCTTTGGAAGTCCTCGAGGGTGGCGGTAGAGCCTAGGTCCACGTACTCCACCTCCATCCCCCCCTCCTTCAGGGCCTCGAGGGCCAGGTTGGAGGGCCCCGAGGCGTTGGTGATGAGGCGGACCTTGGGGTTTGGGGGAAGCTTGCCCGTAGCGAGGAGCAAGGCCACGTCGAAGGCCTCCTCCAGGCTATTGGCCCGCACCACCCCGGCCTGGGCAAAAAGGGCCCGCACCAAGGGGTCCCGGGAAGGGTGGACGGCCAGGATGGGCTTCCTCTTGCCGATGCGCCGGGCGAGGCGGGAAAAGCGGCGGGGGTTGCCGAAGTGCTCCAGGTAGAGGAGGATGACCCGGGTCCTTTCGTCCTCCTCCCAAAACTGGAGGAGGTCGTTGGAGGAGATGTCCGCCTTCTGCCCCAAGGAGACGAAGGCCGAAACCCCAAGCCCCATGCTTTCCGCGTAGGTGAGGACGGCCCGGCCTAGGGTGCCGGACTGGCTGGAAATGGCCAAGGGGCCCTCCTTGGGGAGGGGCACGAGCCCTGCGGCGAGCCGTACCCCGGGGTGGGTGTGGACGAGGCCTAGGGAGCCCGGGCCCAAAAGCCGCATGGAAAGCCTCCGGGCCTTGTCCGCTAGGGCCTGGGCCTCCTCGGGGCTAAAGCCTGTACTGAGGACCACCGCCCCCCGTACCCCCCGGCGTCCTGCGGCCTCCAAGGCCTCCCCTACCCGTTCCTTGGGCACCACAACCACCGCCAGGTCCACGGGCCCAGGGATGCTTTCCAGGTTGGGGTAGGCGAGGAGAGGCCCTATACCCCCCGCTTGGCCGATGGCCTCGTTGACGGGGTAGACGGGCCCCTGGAAGCGGCCCAGGATGAGGTGCTCCACCACCCGGTAGCCCAGGCTTTCCAGATCCCGGCTTGCCCCGATGACCGCCACCCCCTTGGGGAAGAAGAAGGGGTGGAGGCTTGCGAGGGTAGCCACCTTTTCCCGCCACTCGAAGCGCTCTGCGGCCTTAGGCCCCATGAGGATCTCGAGCTCCACCTCCACCTCTCCCCCTTCCCGTTCCGCCCGCACCTCAAAGCCGCTTTCCCCGAACACGGAAAGCATCCTCTCGTTTTCCGCAAGGACGAAGGCCCGAAAGCGCCTAATCCCCCGTTTGGCCCCGATGAGGGCTAGCCTTTCCAAGAGCAGGGTTCCGAGCCCCTTGCCCTGGTAGGCCTCGTCCACCAAAAAGGCCACCTCGGCCTCCTCCTGCCCTTCGGCCCGGACGTACTCCCCCGTGGCCACCATCTGGAGGGGTTCCCCCGCCAGGACCAAAAGGCTTACCCTTTCCTCCCCGGGCCTTTGCCTAAGGAGGAGCTCCGCGGCCCGCTCGGGGCTTAGGGGGGAGAAGAAGCGTAGCCTTAAGGTCTCCGGGGAGAGGCGCCTCAGGAAGTCCAGGAGGAGATCTCGGTCCTCAGGGGTGAGGGGGCGAAGGAGGGCGGTGCTTCCGTCCTTGAGGAGGATGGGCCCCTCCTCGAGGCCGTATTGGGGCAAGGGGGGCGGTACGTAGCCCATACCTCCATTGTGGCCGAAAGCCGGGAAGGGGAGGGCTTTGGTATAGCATGTCCCCATGCTGCGCCTAGACCTTCGGTATATCCCGGGCTTTGGGGATGGGCTTCGCCAAAACCTCCCCCGCCTCGAGGCCGCCCAAAGGGCCCTCCTAAGTAGGCGCAAGGACCCAGGGGCCATGCTGGGTTGGGTCCATCTTCCGGAGGATACCGAGACCCTCAGGGCCGTGCGCCGTTTTCGGGAAGCCCACCCTTGGGTGGAGGCCTTCCTGCACGTAGGGATTGGGGGAAGCGCCCTAGGCCCCAAGGTCCTGGAGGCCGCCCTCGGGGACGGTCGGGTGCGCTTCCACTTCCTGGACTACGTGGAGCCTGAGCCCATCCGGGCCCTGCTTTCGGCCCTGGACCCTAGGAAGACCCTGGTGCACGTGGTCTCCAAGTCCGGGAGTACCTTGGAGACCACAGCCCTCCTCCTCGTCCTCCTCCCTTGGCTCCAGGAGGCCTTAGGGGAAGGCTGGCGCCGCCACGTGGTGGTGACCACGGACCCCAAGGAGGGCCCTTTGCGGGCCTGGGCGGAAGGGGAGGGCTTGGCGGCCTTTGCCATCCCCAAGGGGGTGGGGGGGCGGTTTTCCGTCTTTTCCCCCGTGGGGCTTTTGCCCTTGGCCTTTGCGGGGGTGGACCTCTCCTCCCTCCTCGCAGGGGCCCGCAAGGCCAACGAGGAGGCCCTAAAGCCCCCAGAGGCCAACCTTCCCCTCCAAAGCGCCTTCCTCCTGGACCTCTACCGTGGGCTTCCCCTTTTGGTCTTCATGGTGTACTCCGAAAGGCTTAAGTACCTTCCCGAATGGTTCGTCCAGCTCCACGACGAGTCCTTGGGCAAGCGGGACCGGGAAGGGAGGAGGGTGGGCACCACCGCCCTTCCGGCCCTGGGCCCCAAGGACCAGCACGCCCAGGTCCAGCTTTTTCGGGAAGGCCCTCTGGACAAGTTCATCCTCCTCGTGGTCCCCGAGGCTCCAGAGGCTGATCTTCCCCTGCCCAAGGCGGGCCTCGAGGCCTTGGCCTACCTCGAGGGGAAGACCCTTTTTCAGGTCTTGCGGGCAGAGGCCGAGGCCACCTACGAGGCCTTGGCCGAGGCTGGGCAAAAGGTGGCTGCCCTTTACCTTTCCCAGGTGGCCCCTTACCCGGTGGGCTGGCTCCTTCAGCACCTCATGTGGCAGACCGCTTTCTTGGGGGAGCTTTGGGGGGTTAACCCCTTTGACCAGCCTGGGGTGGAGCTCGGCAAGCGGCTTGCCTTGGAGAGGCTTCGGGGCACCTGGTAGTCCCCTCCCTTGGGCCCATCTTCTTCCCCGGCCGTCGCCTATCCCTCCAGGGAACGCCTGGGGTTGGGGGGCACCCCCCCTAGGCCTTCTTCGGCGCCCCTCGAGGCCCCGCAAGGGGCTTTCGGACCCTAGCCGGCACGCCCCCTAGGCCTACACATGCGTCAGCGAAGCTATGTTTTGGCGCAAGCCTGCATGGGGTGGCATGAGGCGCTTGCCACCTTTTCTGGGAAAATTTCCGCAAGTACCGGATAGGCTTTGGCGGCTCGCTTGGTTTGGGGAAAAGGTTCGCCCCACGGAATGCGCTTTCGGGCCGTAGCCATGCGTTGGGCTGTTGGGGAGGGACAAATGTACCTTTCCAGGGGAAGGGTTTGGGTCCCATAATGGCTTTGGACGTGGGTATGGTTGCGCCCCTGCCAAAACCCCAAGGCTTGGTTGCCCTGGCTTGGGTAACCCTCCTTTGGAACGTTCTGGTAGCCCTTTTCGGGGCCTACGTGCGGGCTACGGGTTCGGGGGCCGGCTGCGGATCCCACTGGCCCACGTGCAACGGGGTCATCATCCCCAGAAGCCCGGAGGTAGAGACCCTGATCGAGTTCACCCACCGGGCCACCTCGGGCTTGGCCTTTCTCCTCGTGGTCCTTCTGGCCCTTGTGGCCTTCCGGAGCCCGAAGGGCCACCCCGTGCGCCTTGGGGCTGGGGTAGCCCTGTTTTTCATGCTCACGGAAACCCTCCTTGGGGCTTCTCTGGTCCTTTTCGGTTGGACCGCAGATAACCCTAGCCCAGCCCGGGCCGTGGTCCAGATGCTCCACCTGGCCAACACCTACCTCCTCCTTGCGGGACTGGCCCTCACCGCCTGGTGGGCCTCTGGGGGGTCAGCTTTGCGCCCTGGGGGTCTGGATGTTTGGGCCTGGGCCCTGGGCCTTTTGGCCCTGCTTTTCCTGGGGATGACTGGGGCGGTCACGGCTCTAGGGGACTTGCTTTTCCCCGTGCGCTCGAGTCTCGAGGCCCTGGAACGCTCCCTCACCCCTGGGGAACACTTCCTGGTCCGCCTGCGGATCCTCCACCCCCTGATCGCGGTGAGCGTGGGGCTTTACGGGGTCTTTTCGGCCTTTTGGCTTGCCCAAAGGAACCCTTCCATCCAGGCCTGGGCCCAGGGGTTTGCCGTCCTCTATGGGGTTCAGCTCCTGATGGGCGTGGCCAATGTCTGGCTTAAGGCCCCGGTCTGGATGCAGATCCTGCACCTCCTTTGGGCCTACCTCCTTTGGCTGGCCTACCTCCTCCTCGGGGCCTCGGCCCTAGGGGGTAGGGCCCTAGAGGGGACCCCCGAGGCCCCTTCGCGCCCGGAGCGGGCCACCTTCCGGGACTACCTGGCCCTCACCAAGCCCCGGGTGGTAAGCCTCCTCCTCTTCACCGCCCTCTTCGCAGCCTTCGCCGCGGCCCAAGGGTGGCCTGGCCTTAGGGTGTTCCTGGCCGTGGCCCTAGGGGGTTATCTCATGGCCGGAGCGGCCAACGCCCTCAACATGGTGGTGGACCGGGACATCGACGCCCGCATGCGGCGCACCGCCCAAAGGCCTACGGTAACCCAGCGGATCCCTGCCCCTCACGGCCTACTTTTTGGCCTGGTTTCGGCCCTGCTAGCTTTTCTCATCCTCTGGCTGGGGGCGAATCTCCTGGCGGCCCTTTTGGCCTTGATGGGCCTCCTTTGGTACGTCCTCATCTACACCCTTTACCTCAAACGCCGCACCTGGCGGAACATCGTGATCGGGGGCGCAGCCGGAGCCTTTCCCCCCTTGGTAGGTTGGGCGGCGGTGACCGGGGAGCTGAGCCCCTTGGCCTGGGTTCTCTTCGCCCTCATCTTCTTCTGGACCCCGGTTCACTTCTGGGCCCTGGCCCTTATGATCAAGGACGACTACCGGATGGCTGGGATACCCATGCTTCCCGTGGTCATGGGGGAGCGGGTGACCGTGGTCCAGATTGGTCTCTACGCCCTGCTTACCGCCCTCATCTCCGTTATGCCCTTTTTCATGGGGGAGGCAGGTTTGGTCTACCTGGTGGGCAGCTTCATCCTGAACGCCCTTCTCCTCCTCAAAACCCTAAACCTCTACCGGGTACCCAGGCGTTCCGAGGCCCTTTCGCTCTACAAATACTCCATGCTCTACCTAGCCCTCATCTTTTTGGCCGTGGTGGTAGATCGGATAGGCGTAGGAGGTTAGGGCATGCAGAAGGTTCTTCGGGGTGCTTTTCTTTTGGGTCTTTGGGCTTGGGCCTTGGCCCAGGAGAGCCACAGGGTGCTCATTACCCGCCCGAGCTCCTTCAATGAGGAGACCAACGGGCTTCTGGTGTGGGTGACCCTCTTTTCCATCCTCGTCTTCGGGGTGGTGGCGGGCTCCTTGGCCTACGTTGTCCTCCGCTTCCGGGCCCGCCCCGGCCAAACGGGGGAACCCCCTCAAGTGCATGGCAATGATCGCCTCGAGGTCGTCTGGACGGCCATCCCCATCGTGATTGTTCTCATCCTCTTTGGGCTCACCGCAAGGAGCTTGGTCCAGGTGAACCAGTCCGCCTCCGGGGCCCTGAAAGTGGAGGTGGTGGGGTACCAGTTCTGGTGGGACTTCTATTATCCGGGCCTTGGGATCCGGACCTCGAACGAACTGGTCCTTCCCGTAGGGGTGCCCGTGACCGTGGAGGTTACCTCCCAGGATGTGATCCACTCCTTCTGGGTGCCAGGCCTTGCGGGCAAGCGGGACGCCATCCCGGGACAAAAGACCCGGATCACCTTTACACCCAAGGAACCCGGAAACTACTACGGCTTTTGTGCGGAACTTTGTGGACCAAGCCACGCCCGGATGCTCTTTAGGGTGCTTGTGCTCCCAGAGGAGGAGTTCCAACGCTTCGTAGCCCAAGCCCAGGCCTACACCCCTAAGGTGGCCGACGCCAGGGGCCAGGAGGTCTTCCAGCAGAATTGCGCGGCCTGCCACGGCGTTGCCGCCAAAAAGCCGCCTGCGGTTATCGGTCCCGATTTGGGCTTTATGGGAAACCGCGTAAGCCTAGCTGCGGGGATTGTGGATTACACCCCGGAAAACCTCAAGGCCTGGATCCGGGATCCTGCGGCCATGAAGCCTGGGGTTAAGATGCCGGGTTTTCCCCAGTTGGGAGAGGAGGATCTAGAGGCGTTGGTGCGTTACCTGGATGGGCTTAGGCTCGAGGGTTTTGACTTCAAGACCTTGCCGAGGTTCTAGGAGGGTTAGCCATGGCGATTGCGGGTAAGCCAAAGGTAAGCGTTTGGGGCGTGGTTTGGGATCTTCTGACCACCGTAGACCACAAGAAGATCGGCCTCCTTTACACCGCTACGGCATTCTTTGCCTTCGCCCTCGCTGGGGTATTCTCCCTGCTCATCCGGGCCCAGCTGGCCCTGCCCAACAACAACTTCCTCACCGGGGAGCAGTACAACCAGATCCTCACCCTACACGGGGCCACCATGCTCTTCTTCTTCATCATCCAGGCGGGGCTTACGGGCTTCGGCAACTTTATGGTGCCCCTCATGCTTGGGGCTAGGGACGTGGCCCTCCCGCGGATCAACGCCTTCAGCTACTGGGCCTTCCTTGGGGCCATCATCCTGGCCCTCATGAGCTTTTTCTTCCCCGGCGGGGCCCCTTCCGTGGGCTGGACCTTTTACTATCCCTTCTCCGCCCAGTCGGGAAGTGGGGTGAATTTCTATCTCGCCGCCATCCTCCTCCTGGGCTTTTCTAGCCTCCTTGGCAACGCCAACTTCATCGCCACCATCTACAACCTGAGGGCCCAGGGGATGAGCATGTGGAAGATGCCCATGTACGTGTGGAGCGTCTTCGCGGCGAGCGTGCTCAACCTCTTCAGCCTGGCGGGCCTTACTGCGGCCACCTTGCTCGTTCTCCTGGAACGCAAGATCAACCTAAGCTGGTTCAACCCCACCATCGGGGGGGATCCCGTCCTCTTCCAACAGTTCTTCTGGTTTTACTCCCACCCCACGGTCTACGTGATGCTCCTGCCCTACCTGGGGATCCTGGCCGAGGTGGCCTCCACCTTCGCAAGGAAGCCCCTTTTCGGCTACAAGCAGATGGTTTGGGCCCAGATGGGGATCGTGGTCCTTGGGACCATGGTCTGGGCCCACCACATGTTCACCGTGGGGGAGTCCACCATCTTCCAGATCGCCTTTGCCTTCTTCACGGCCCTGATCGCAGTGCCCACGGGGGTTAAGCTTTTCAACCTCATCGGTACCCTTTGGGGTGGGCACCTCCAGATGAAGACCCCCCTCCTTTGGGTTTTGGGCTTCATCTTCAACTTCCTCCTTGGGGGCATCACCGGGGTCATGCTCGCCATGGTCCCCCTGGACTACCACTTCCAGGACTCCTACTTTGTGGTGGCCCACTTCCACAACGTCCTCATGGCGGGCTCGGCCTTTGGGGCCTTCGCCGGGCTTTACTACTGGTGGCCCAAGATGACGGGCCGGATGTACGACGAGCGCCTGGGCCGCCTCCACTTCTGGCTCTTCCTCGTGGGCTACCTGGTGACCTTCCTGCCCCAGTACGCCCTGGGCTTTTTGGGCATGCCCCGCCGCTACTACACCTACAACGCAGACCTGGCCGGCTGGACGGAGCTCAACTTCCTCTCCACCGTGGGGGCCTTCATCCTGGGCCTTGGGGGGCTCGTTTGGGTTTACAACATGTGGAAGAGCCTGCGCTCTGGGGAGAGGGCTCCGGCCAACCCTTGGGGTGGGTACACCCTAGAGTGGCTCACCGACTCCCCTCCCAAGGCCCACAACTTCGACGTGGTCCTGCCCAAGGACTTCCCCTCGGAGCGGCCCCTTTACGACTGGGCCAAGCGGGGGGTGGAGCTTAAGCCCGAGGATCCGAGCCACATCCACCTTCCCCGTAACTCCTTCTGGCCCTTCTACGCCGCAGCTACCCTCTTCGGCTTCTTCCTCTCGGTAGCTGCCCTGCCGGTGCCCAACCTCTGGATGTGGCTCATGCTTGCCCTCTTCTCCTACGGCCTTATCCGCTGGGCCCTCGAGGACGAGTACGACCACCCCGTGGAGCACCACACCCTTTCGGGGAAGTCCAACGCCTGGATGGGGATGGCCTGGTTCATCGTCTCCGAGGTGGGCCTCTTCGCCATCCTCATCGCGGGCTACCTCTACCTGCGCCTCACCGGGGCGGCCGTGCCCCCTGAGGAAAGGCCCGCCCTATGGCTTGCCCTCCTCAACACCTTCTTCCTGGTCTCCTCCTCCTTCACCGTCCACTTCGCCCACCATGACCTACGCCGGGGCCGGTTCAACCCCTTCCGCTTTGGCCTCCTCATCACCATCATCCTCGGGGTGCTCTTCTTCCTCTTCCAGAGCTACGAGTTCTACGAGTTCTACCGCCACGGGAGCTGGGAGGAAAACCTCTGGACCGCAGCCTTCTTCACCATCGTGGGCCTCCACGGCCTCCACGTGGTCATCGGGGGGTTTGGCCTGGTCCTGGCCTACCTCCAGGCCCTAAGGGGCAAGCTCACCGTGAACCACCATACCCACGGCACCCTCGAGGCGGCCAGCATGTACTGGCACCTGGTGGACGCGGTCTGGCTGGCCATCGTGGTCCTCTTCTACGTCTGGTAAGCCCAGGGATCCACGCCCTGGGGCCTTTAGGCCCCAGGGTATTTGTTTAGTTGATGCGGCTACTGGTGGTGGACTTTGACTATTTCTTCCCCCTGCCCCAAGACCCCCACCATCCCGAGGCATCCCTTTACGCCTGGGCCCAGTTTGAGACCCCTTACTACCAAGGGGAGGCCTGGGAGGCCCGGGCCTTGGCCTTTCTCCTCCGCGGCCTCCCTTTGCCCGAGGTTCAGGGCTATAAAGGGTTTTGGGGGCGCTTCTCCTGGGCCCCCAAGGCCCAGGCCTTTGTGGCCGATTCCAACGCCTTGGCCTTTCACCCCTTGGTGCGGGAGGGTGTGGAGGAGGTTTATCTCTTCGATGCCCACCACGATGCGGGTTACCGGCCCTTAGGAAGTGAGCCGGCCTGCGACGACTGGATGGTCTTTTACCACCGTATGGGGGCTAAGCTTCGCCTTTTCTACCCCCCTTGGCGGGACATCCGCCTAGAGCCCGAGCCCCAGGTGCCCGTGGAAAGGGGTTTGGACCCTGGGGGAAAGGTAGAGGGGGTGTTCCAAAGGGTGTTCCTTTGCCGCTCGGGCGCCTTTGTACCCCCTTGGAACGACAGCCATTTCCTAGCCTTGCTCCAGGCCCTTCCCTTGCCCAAGGTCTACCTGGAGCCCGTAAGCCCTCGTCCTTTGGACCTCGAGGGCCTAAGGCGCCGGGCGAAGGAAGAAGCCTTAGGGCTATGGATCTTCGAGGGGCTAAGGGGACCTCTCCGTTACCGCCCCTAGGGCTGACCTCTCATACCACCCCATGCGGGCTTGCGCCCGCATGGGGGCCCCTGTAGAAAGTCCCCGTGGAGTTTTTTTGGAACCTGGAAGCGCAAGAAGCAAAAGTAAAGGGTATCAGAGACTGTTGTAAAAGTTTTTTGAAGGGACGTAGACCTTACCCCAGCGATTTGACCAACGAGGACTCTGCATAGGCCACAAGGCGGGGTAACCAGGCCTTACCCCGAGAAGGCTCCCAAAAGGCCCATTCCTCTACCCACATCCGCAAGCGGTACACTCCAGCAGAAAGAACACCTACCTCCCGCCCGCCTCGCAGACAGATGAGGAAGCCCATGCCCCAGGACTGGAGTTGGCACAAGGGGGTTATACCACCCCATGCGGGCCCCAAGCCCCCATGGGGGCCCCGGTAGAAAGTCCCCGTGGATTTACTCCGTCAAAGCCCCGGTCGGGGAGGAAGACGGTGAGGGTCCAGGGGTCTTGGAGGGTGGGGTGGTGGTGGCTCGTGGAGTGTCCGTGAGGACAACCTCGGCAAGTGGAGGAAGAGGGCGAGGTTAGCGCAGAGGGTTTTCTGGGGGAGGGGAAGGCCTTGTGGACCCAGGGGATGTGGGAGAGGGGTGTTGTGGTCTGCACACGCTACAACTCCCCCCTTCTCCCTTTCCCTGTCAAGAGTCAGCGCCTAAAGTGAGTAGAGGCTATGTACACGTCAAAACCTCCATAGGGCATAACCCCAAGGGACTTCCGCGCCTTCCTCCCCCTGCACCCCAGAGGGCAAGCGCCCAAAGGGTGAGCAGGTCCAGCCCCGCCCGGAAGAGGCTC
>JBEPYU010000028.1:0-16830 GCA_041641215.1 Thermaceae bacterium | reverse complement strand
GGAAAGATCTCCTCGAATTCCCGGAGGATGTGGGCTATGGGCTTCCCCACCACGTGGGCTAGGGCGTTAAGCCGGCCCCGGTGGGCCATCCCCAGGACCACCTCCCTTACCCCAAGCCGGGCGGCCTCCAGGATGGCCTCCTCCAGGAGGGGGATCAGGCTTTCTAAACCCTCCACGCTAAAGGTCTTGGCCCCCAGGTACTTCCGCTGGAGGAAGGCCTCGAAGAGGCTCGCCTTGAGGAGGCTTTGGAGGAGGCGGCGCCGGGTTTCGGGCTCGGGCTTAGGCCAAGGGGCCTCGAGGCTCTCTTGAAGCCAAGCCCTTTCCTCAGGGGGCAGGTGGGCGATCTCCACCCCTACGGGGCCCAGGTAGGTGGCCTCGAGGCGCTCAAGTAGGGCCCGCAAGGTGGGGGCCGGGAAAAGAGGGGGAAGGGGCCGGTCCAGGTCCTTTGGACCTAGGCCATGGGCCTCGAGGGTGAGGGAAGGGGGTCTAGGCCGTGGCCGGCCCAAGGGGTCGATCCGGGCGGCGAGGTGGCCGTCCTGGCGGTAGGCCTCGAGGAGCCTTTCCACCTTCAAGGGGAAGAGGAGGTCCTCCTCTAGGGCCGGGGATCCTCGTCGGCCGTTTTCCACGCTCTCTAGGGCTAAGCTGGAGAAGTAGCGGCGCCACTCCTCCGGTAGGGCAAAGGGATCCTCCAGGTAAACCCGGTAAAGGGCCTCTAAGTAGCCTTGGCTTCCCAGGGCAAGCTCCACGTTTAACCTCCCAAGGGGCGCGCCCGAGCGCCCCTAATCAAGGTACACCAAAGCGGGCCCACCAAACCCCAAGGGGGGCCACTTTGGCATAATGGGACCATGTTGGGGAAGGAAAAGCTCGGGGGGGTTCTCCGCCTTACCCTCAACCGTCCGGAAAGGCTTAACGCCCTCACCGCTCCTCTCCTTCAGGCCCTAGAGGAGGCCCTGGAGGAGGCCCGGGAGGACCCAGGGGTGAGGGCCCTTCTCCTCACGGGGGCGGGCCGGGCCTTCTCTGCGGGGCAGGACCTCTTGGAGTTCGGGGAGGAAAGGCCCGATTACGAGGCCCACCTTAACCGCTACAACCGGGTGGTGAAGGCCTTGGTGGGCCTGGGCAAGCCCCTGGTGGTGGCGGTGAATGGCCCCGCGGCCGGGGCGGGGATGAGCCTGGCCCTCCTCGGGGACTACCGCCTGGCCGGAAGGAGCGCAAGCTTCACCACCGCCTTCCTCAAGATCGGCCTCATACCCGATAGCGGGATGACCTTCTTCCTCCCCCGGCTTGTGGGCCTGGCCAAGGCCCAAGAGCTCATCCTCCTCTCCCCTAAGGTGGAGGCGGAGGAGGCCTTGGCCATAGGGCTGGTCCACCGGGTGGTGCCGGACGAGGCCCTCATGGAGGAGGCCCTTAAGGTGGCCGAGACCCTGGCCCAAGGCCCTACCCGGGCCTACGCCCTGGCCAAACGGGCCCTTTTGGAGAGCTTCCGCCTCACCCTCGAGGAGGCCTTGGCCCTCGAGGCCTTCCTCCAGGGGGAAGCAGGGCGCACCCTGGACCACGAGGAAGGGGTGCGGGCCTTCCGGGAAAAGCGCCCTCCCCGCTTCCAAGGCCGTTAGCCTATGATACCACCCCATGCGGGCCCCAAGCCCGCATGGGGGCCCCGGCAGAAGGTCCCCGTGGGGTTTTTTGGAACCTAGGAGCGCAGGAACCAGAAGATGATCCGTTACCTCCAAGGCCGGATCCTCAAGCGGGAGGGAAACCGGGTCCTCCTCCTCGTGGGGGGGGTGGGGTTCCTCCTGGAAACCCCAAACCCCCAAGGGCTGGAGGAGGGGAAGGAGGTGGCCTTTCACGTCCACTTCCGCTTCACGGAGGAGGGCCCGAGCCTGTACGGGTTTTTGGAGGAGGAGGCCCTAACCCTTTTTGAGCTTCTCCTCAAGGTCAACGGGGTAGGGCCCAAAGTGGCCTTGAGCCTCCTCATGGCCTTGGGTCCGGGCCTCCTGGCCCAGGCCCTCCAGGAAGGGGACACCCGCCTCCTCGCCTCGGCGAGCGGGGTAGGCCGGAGGCTTGCGGAAAGGATGGTCCTGGAGCTTAAGGGCAAAATGCCCCCCCACCTCCTCCCCCAAGGGGAGGCCAGGGGCCAGGCCGCGGAGGACGCCACCTTGGCCCTCGTGGCCTTGGGCTTCCGGGAGGCCCAGGCCCGGGCGGTGGTCTTGGAGCTCCTGGCCCAAAACCCCGGGGCCAAGCCCGAGGACCTCATCAAGGAGGCCCTAAAGCGTTTGCGCTAGAAGGCCTCCAGGGCCTCGAGGAGGTTTTGGACCTCGAGGGCCGGGTAGCGGGGGTCCTTGGGCCGATGGCCCCGGTCCACGAAGACCCCAAGGACCCCGGCCCGGCGGGCCCCTTCGAGGTCCCGCTCGGGGTTATCCCCCACCATCACCGCCCGTTGGGGCTCCACCCCAAAGGCAGCCAAGGCCATGCGGTAAGGCCTAGGGTCCGGCTTCCCTAGGCCGATCTCCCCCGAGATCAAGGTGAGGTGGAAGGCCCCCTGAAGCCCGGCCCCCACGAGCTTTTCCCGCTGGAGATCGGGAACCCCATTGGTGAGGAGGACCAAAAAGGCCCCCCGCCTCCTAAGCTCCGCCAAAAAGTCCGGCACCTCGGGGAAAAGGGGGTAGGTGCGACGCTTGCGGAAGAAAGCCCGGGCCAGGGCCAGCGCCTCCCCCTCCGGCCCCCCGAGGAGGGCCAGGGCCTCCCGGAAAACCCGGAGGCGAAAGGGCCAGGCCCAGGCCCGCCAGGCCTCGAGGCCAGGGGTGGTGTAGCGGGCCCAAAGGGCCTCCAGGGGAGAATGGCCGATGGCCAAGGCCCACTCGGGATCGGGGGCGGTGGGGAAAAGGGCCTCCGCCCGCTCCTTCACCGCGGGGAAAAGGCCCTTAAGGCCTAGCCCCTCCCCCAAGGCCTCCAGGACCTGGGCGCCCACCGCGTGGTCCTGGAGGAGGGTATCGTCCAGGTCCAAAAGCCAAAGCCGGGGGAAACTCACCTTCCCTCCCGCACCCAAACGGGGTTACCCCCCGGATCCAGGAGGAGGAGGTGGTCCTTTTGGTCCTGGAAGGGGAGGCCGTACTTGGAAAGGCGCAGGCGCTCGTGCTCGAGGCTACCCACAAGGAGGACCAGGCGCCCTTCCTCCAGGCGGAGCCGGGCAAACCCCCCGCCCTCGGGCCGGGGCCGGCTAGGCCCCAAGGCCACCCCCCCCGAACCCGGGCGCAGGAGGAGGAGGGGACCCTCCTTGGGAACCAGGAGGGCCTCCTTGCCGGGGAGGAGCTCCTCGAGGGCCAAGCCCAGGGCCTGGTAAAAGCTCACCCCCTCCCCCAGGTCCGGCACCTCCACGAGGAGGGTCTCCCCCATCAGAGCCCCCTGAGGAAGGCCCTAAGGGCCTCTTCCCCGTCCACAACCGTCCAAAGGCCCATCTCTTCAGGCCCGATCTCCCCTTGGGGCCTAAGGAGGGAAAGCCAGTAAGGGTCTACCCCTAAGGGCTTTCCCCGGCCCAGGTAGCGGAGGTTCCAGGCCAAGGCGAGCTCGGCCAGGGTTCCCACCCCCCCGGGCAAGGCCAGGTACCCTACCCCCAGGTCCAACAGGCGGCCGATCCGTTCGGAAAGGCTATGGGCGGGCAGCTCCACGTCCACGTAGGGGTTTGGACCCGGCCGGTCGGGGAAAAGCCCCGGGGCGGTAACCCCCACCACCAGTCCCCCCCTGGCCTTGACCCCCTGGGCCAAGGCCGCCATCCCCCCTTGGTAGCCCCCGCAGGCCAGGCCAAACCCCTCTTCGGCCAGGACCTCCCCGTAGCGGACGAGCCGGGGGTATAGGGGATGATCCGGGGCTAGGCGGGAGGAAACAAAGACCGTGACCAGACGCATCTACCTCTAGCAGCGGATCACCAGAACGGGAACCGCAGTGCGGTGCAAAACCCCTTCCGTGACCGATCCCAAAAGGAGACGGTCCAACCCCGAGCGGCCATGGGTGCCCATAACCAGGAGGTCAAAGCCCTTGGCCGCCTCGAGGATGGTGGGGATAGGCACCCCTGTGGCCTCCACCCCAGCCTCCCTCGCCTTCGCAAGGGCCTTAGCCAGGGCGTCTTCCCCAAGCCGGCGAAGGTCAGCCAGGAGCTCTAGGCCATAGGGAACGCTTTCTGGGGTGATCCAGGTGGTCTGGGCGGGGTTTTCCAGGACATAGAGGGAGTGCACCTTGTTGGCCAAGGCGAGGCCATGCTCCAGAGCCTGGCTCCCATCCGTGGGGATGAGGATCCTCGCGTACATTTCCCCCCCTCCTTCCCATCATAAACGGTAAGGGCCTATAGACTTTAAGGGATGTGGATCTACGGCCGCCATCCGGTCCTGGAGGCCCTCAAGATGGGGCTAGCCCGCAAGGTCCTGGTGGCCCGGGGGGTGGAGGGATGGTTCCTTAGGGAACTCGAACGCCTAAAGGCCCCCTATGAGCCGGTGCCCAGGATCGAGCTGGATACCTTGCTCAAGACCACCCACCACCAGGGGGTGGCGGCCCTCGTGGAAGACCCCCCCTACGCCCCCCTGGAAGAGGCTTTCCGCCTAGCGGAAAGCCGAAAGGAACCCCCCCTTCTCGTCCTCCTAGACGGCATCACCGACCCCCGGAACTACGGGGCCATGATCCGGAGCGCCCTAGCCCTAGGGGCCCACGGGGTGGTCTCGGAGGAGAGGCGAAGCGCCCCCCTTTCCCCCCTAGCCCTTAAGGCCAGCGCAGGGGCCGCCCTTAGGCTTCCGGTGATCAAGGTGAAAAATCTGCCCCGCACCCTACGGGAACTCCAGGCACGGGGGCTATGGGTCTACGGCCTGGATCCCGAGGCACCCCGCACCTTGGGGGAGATGGACCTTCAAGGCCCCCTGGCCCTGGCCGTGGGCTCGGAAGGGGAGGGCCTTAGGCGTTTGGTGCGGGAAGGGTGCGACGGGCTTTTCCGCATCCCCATCCGGGAGGAGGCCGAGTCCTTGAACGCCTCCGTGGCCTTAGGGATCGCCCTTTACCAGGTGGGACGGGCCCGGGGTGTAGGATAGGCCTTGTGGACTGGGTGAGGCTCCTCACCCGCCTGGCCCAGGCGGAAAGCCTTCCTGGGGGGAGGCGGCGGGCCTTCCCCTCGAGGCCTGGCCCCATCCCCAAGGGACCGTAGCCCAGGGGGCCTGGGGGCGGCGGGCCAGGCCTACCCCGCCCGGTGGAGGCCCTATGGTCCGGCTAGTGAACGGCGCCCCATATAGGAGGCTCCTCACCGCCCCTAGGCCCGTGGCCGAGGGCTTCAAGGTCCGCCTCGAGGCCTTAGGGATCCCGGTCCTCCTGGAAACCCCCTTTCCCGGCCTGCCCGAGGTGGCCATCGGGACCTATACGGGCATGGTCCAGCTCTGGGTGCCCGAGGCCCTGTGGGAAGAGGCGGAGGCCATCCTGGGGGGCGAGGCATGAGGGCGGTGGTGGGCCTGGACCTAGGGGGGACCAAGATCGCCGCCGGGGTGTTCGACGGGAAAAGGCTCCTTTCCAAGGTGGTCCTCCCCACCCCCAAGGAGGGGGGTGAGCGGGTGGTGGAGGCCCTGGCGGAGGCCGCCCTAAGGGCGGAGGCCCAGGCTGGCCTTAAGGGGGTGGCCGTGGGCTTGGGAAGCCCAGGCCCTTTGGACTTCCAACGGGGACGCATCCGCTTCACCCCCAATATCCCAGGCCTCGAGGACTTCCCCTTAAGGGACCTCCTAGCGGAGCGCCTCGGGCGCCCGGTGCACCTGGAAAACGACGCGAACGCGGCCGCCTTAGCCGAACACCACCTGGGGGCGGCCAAGGGGGAAAGGAGCTCCCTTTACCTCACGGTCTCCACGGGGATTGGGGGCGGGGTGGTCCTAGGCGGCCGGGTCCTAAGGGGGGAAAGGGGCCAAGGGGGGGAGCTCGGCCACCTCACCCTCCTGCCCGGGGGGCCCCTTTGCGGCTGCGGCCTCGAGGGGTGCTTGGAGGCCCTGGCTGGGGGACGGGCCTTGGCCCGGGAGGCGGGCTACGCCTACCAGCGCCCCATGGACACCCGGGAGCTTTTCCGCCTCTTTGGGGAAGGGGAACCCAAGGCCCAAAGGATCGTCCTCCAGGCAGCCCGCTACGTAGGAATAGGCCTCGCTAGCCTGGTCAAGGCCTTCGACCCAGGGGCGGTGGTGGTGGGCGGGGGGCTCGCCCTCCACGCTCCCCAAGGGTACTGGGAGACCCTAGAGGGGGCCTACCGCCACTACCTCCGGGGCTGGGAGGTACCCCCTTTGCGGCGGGCCCTCCTTGGGGAGGAGGCTAGCCTCTTAGGCGCGGCCCTTACGGCCTATCTGGAGGTGGAGGATGGAAATCGGTAAGACCCTCCTGTACCTTGGCCTTCTCCTGGCCCTTTTGGGCTTGCTTCTCCTCTATGCCCCAAAGCTCTTCTCCTGGTTTGGGCACCTTCCAGGGGACATACGGGTGGAAAGGGAGGGGGTGCGGATCTACATCCCCTTGACCTCTTCCCTCCTCGTAAGCCTTCTCTTAAGCCTCCTCCTCAGCCTACTGGGGCGCCTCCGCTAGTCCCTCTTCAGGATGTCCAAGAACTCCTCCCGGGTCTTGGGGTCGGTGCGGAAGACCCCGAGCATGGCGCTCGTGTAGGTGCGGGCGTGCTGCTTTTCCACCCCCCGCATCATCATGCAAAGGTGGACCCCCTCGATGACCACCCCCACCCCTTGGGGCTCGAGGATCTCCTGGATGGCCTCGGCGATCTGGACCGCAAGCCGCTCCTGGACCTGGAGGCGGCGGGCGAACATGTCCACGATGCGGGCGAACTTGGAGAGCCCGAGGATCTTCCCGTTGGGGATGTAGCCGATGTGCACCTGGCCAAAGAAGGGAAGGAGATGGTGCTCGCACATGGAGTAAAACTCGATGCCCTTGACCACCACCATCTCGCTCCCCTCCGCAGGGAAGAGGGCCCCATTCACGATCTCCTCGAGGCTTTGCCGATAGCCCCGGGTCAAAAAGGCCCAGGCCTTGGCCACCCGCTCCGGGGTCTTGACCAGGCCTTCCCGCTCCGGATCCTCCCCGATGGCCCTCAGCCATTCCTCGGCAAGGATCTGGAGCTTGGACAGGTTCAGGTCGGTGGCAAAGGTCAGGCTGGCCTCTTTGCCCTCAAGCATTTCGGGACCCATCATCCTATGGAGACAGCTCAGAGGCTGTGGCCCAAAGCTCAATCGGGCACCACGACTCCTCGAGGAGGGGCTTGGCCTCACGGGGAGCCAAGGGAAACCCTTGGGCCACCTGGCGGAGGGCTTCCAAGACCTCCTTCCCTTCCCGTCCCAAGTGGAGCTCGCTAAAGGGGTTCAGGGCATCCTGGCCCCTTAGGGTCAGGCGGTAACGCCGCGGAGGCTCTAGGGGGCTTAGGCCTTTCTTGTACCGCTCGGCCAAGGCTTGGTAGCGCAGGGCGTCCTCCATGGGTTCGATGGGCGGCACCACCCGGGCCGGCACCCCCAAGGCGAGATGCCCGGGCGGAATCTCCATGCCACCGCCCCCACGACCGCCTGGGCCTCGTTGAGCACCAAAGCCCCCATCCCAATCAGGGCCCCTTCCTCCACCAAGGCCCCATGGACCACCGTGACCCTGGGCCCAAGGAGGCAGGGCATGCCGGGATCGGCATGCAAAACCGCCCCGTCTTGGACATTGCTGCCTGGGCCCACCACCACCCGTTCCACATCCCCCCGGACCACCGCCCCAATTTAAAGCGGAAGACGCCCACGGGCCACCTCTAAAAGCCGCACGTCCTCGGGAAAGGCCAAAAGGTCCAAGGCCTCCTCCACGCTGAACCAGCCCCCCCCGGACATGCCCTCCTCGAGGCGCACCTCCCCTTCGCCCCGCATGAGGAACCAAAGGACCTTCCGGTGCTCGCCTTTGGCGTTGACGTACTGGGTAGGGGGCAAAGGGCCCACGATCTCAGCCCTGATCCCCGTCTCCTCCCACACCTCCCGGAGGGCTGCCCCCTCAGGGGTCTCCCCGGGGTCTAGGTGGCCCTTGGGGAAGACCCAAAAGCCCATCCGGTCCCTAAGGAGGAGGACCTCCCCCCTAGGGTTAAACACCACACCCCCAGCCCCTAGGATCGGCCCCACGGGGTCTATCCTACCCCTGAAGGAGGGTTTCGGCCCGGAGGCGGGAGAGGACAGATTCCAGGCTTCCCCCCCGCCAGCGCTCCACTGCGTAGGCCTCCACGGGGAAACGGGCCTTGAGGCGTTTGAGAAGCTGGGCCGCCTCCTCAGGCTTCCCCCCTTGGAGGATGAGGAGATAGGCCCCCCCTAAGCGGAAGGCCAGATCCCCCCGGCGGAGTTCCCCCTGGAAAACCTCCGGCGAAACCGGCACCTGGAGGTAAAGGAGGTACAGGGGACGCCGCAAGGCCAAGCCCTCTAGAGCCCCGCTTAGGCGGCGGAGGTCTTCCTGGGTCCCAACCCCTTGTGCAGCAAGAAGGGGGGCCTCGGACCCTGTGCCGTAAAAGAACCCTAGGCCAAGGCCCAGGGCCGCCAAGGCGGGTAACCCGGCCAAGTAGGGGGATGGGGAAGTCCCCAAAAGGCCCAAGGCGCCCTCCAAGGCCAGGTAGAGCACGAGGAGGCTGAGGGCGAGGACCAGGGAAAGGCGCACCCTGGCCCCAAGGGGGAAGCGGGAATAGAGGCTCGAGGCCCCCGCGAGAAGAGAGGCCGCAAGCACGAGGGCTAGACCCGGGAGGAGGGGCCCTCGAGGCGAACCGAAAACCAGGGGCAGAAGGCCTAAGAGGAGGAAAAACCAGGGGATAAGGAAAAGCCCCCGCACCGGTCAAAGCCTACCATAAACCGCAACCC
Source organism: Thermaceae bacterium (assembly GCA_041641215.1). Classification (GTDB taxonomy): domain Bacteria; phylum Deinococcota; class Deinococci; order Deinococcales; family Thermaceae; genus Thermus. The sequence continues at coordinate 7,972 of JBEPYU010000028.1, read as the reverse complement.
CTAGTCCCAGGGTCTTTGGCTGCTTGAGAAACCCATCCCCCAGTTGGCCTTGGCCCAACGGGAAAAGCCCGCCCCCGTTGACAGAAGGGGCCTCGAGGGCCTAGACTTAGGTTTGGCGCGGGGGCCGCTAGCTCAACCGGTAGAGCAACCGACTCTTAATCGGTGGGTTACAGGTTCGAGTCCTGTGCGGCCCACCAGGGAAGGTCGGGGGAAACCCCGGCCTTACGCCTTGGAACCAACCAAAAGGGGAGGCCGGGCTCTCCAGAGGAAAGCCCGGCCTAACGATCTAGGGGTAGGTCAAGGGCAGGGGAAACCCAAGGTGATCCGTAGCCTACGGCTTCCCTGGTTCACGGTGTTGCCCATGGTGGTGTAGGTGGAGAGGTTCCCGTCCACAGCCTTGACCACATCCTGAGGTATGGCGTTATTGCCCAGGGCCGCAAAGCTAACCACAGAATTGGCCGAAGCGATGATGGACCCGTTAGGGTCCAACAAATCCACCCGGGCGATGTTGAGGCCTCCGCCTCGAGGCAACTCTTGATCGTAAACAGCCTCCACGGTAAGGAAACGCCCGTTGGGGTTGGGGGTACCGTCCCAATCGGAGTAGAAGACGTCGTAAAGCTCCGTAGGAGCTCCCGAGAAATCGTTGCTGCTGGAGGTCAGGCTGCTGAGCCGGCTAAGGATTTCCGGGGCATTGGCCGCAAAGTCCTTCGCCGAAACAGAGCCCGTGACCTCATGGAAACGGACCTTGGCTAGACCAGGGGTAAGGCGCACCGGCCGTCGGCAGCAGTCCTGATAGGTTACCTGCCCCTCGGCGATGAACCCCGTGAGCTGACGGTAGGTGTCGTTAACCTCAATCACCAGCTTATTGATGGTGGAACCGGTGTTGAAGGGGCCCGAGGCGGTGACGTTGAGGGGGGTTTGGAAGAGGTTGCCCCCGCTGCCGAGAAGGGTACCGTTCAGGTAGACCTTCGCCTCGTCGTCAGCGCTGACCTTCAGGTTGAGCTGGATGTTAGTGGCCCCAGGAGGAAGGGTGAAGTAGTAGGTGTACTGGTAGGTGATCGGCGTAGGGGGATTGGGGGACGAAGGGGCCTGGGCTGTGGGGTTTATGGAAATCCACTGGCTGTTGGGGTAGGCGCTGCTCCAGGAGCCCCCCGGTGGGTTGCCCACGCCGGTGAAGGCGCTCACCGCATGGGCTGGCCGGGGAACCGTCTGGTTGGGATCCGTGCTGGGCACCGCAGTCACGTACCACTCGTAGTCCAGGTCCTTTGCGGGGATCAGGCTACCCTGGGCCTGATCGTACCCAGTGTTCAGGATCAAGGTCCGGTTCTCCCTGGCACACTTGCACTTGCCCGCCGGACCCGCGGCGAAGAGGGCTTTAATCTCCCCCGCACTGAGAGCCCGCTTGAAGAGCTCTACCTCATCCAGTTCGCCGTTAAGCCAAGCCCCGCTTCCCGTGCCCGGCGTCCGGACCCCGAGGTAGAGATCGCTGGGGTTATCCAGGTCATCCGAGACCATGGGGGGGCCGGAAAAAACCTGGCTCCCATCCACATAAAGCCGCACCCCGTTTTGGGGATCGCTCCGGTCCACCACCGCGGCCACATGGTGCCACTGGCCATCGTTGACCAAGGGACCGGAGGAAGGGGCGACGTAATTGGCGCAGGCCACTCCCGGTCGGGGCGTGGGGGCGCAGGTGGCCGAACCGCTTCCATTGGCCATCTGGAAGCCTAGCCTACCGTCCACTATGTACAGGCTGTACCCCTTGGGCGTGGGTCCGCTCCGTTTGTCCACCAGGACCATGAGGCCCGAAGCAGAGGTCCGCACCCAAGCGTCCAGGGTAAAGTCGCCGGTCCCCACGTTGAGCTCGGGGTGATCGGGTACCTGGACGTAACTGGTGGAGCCGTTGAACCGGTAGGCCCCATTCACCCTTCCGGCGGTGGGGCTCGCCCCGCTATTCTGGCCGTCGTTGGCCACCGAGCCTGCCATATCCGAGGCCGTGGACCCGGACTGCTCGTCTAGGGGCCACCAGGCCGCCATCCCCTGGGGGGGCTGGACGCACTGGGGGGTGGGGTCTCCCCCGGTGTTTCCCCCTCCGCACCCCACAAGGAGAAGGGGTCCTGCCAAAAGGCCCAAAAACCCGAACCTCCTCATCCCTTAACCTCCTTTCCCGGCCTCTCTCAAAGGCCTAGCCCAAAGGTAGAAAGGGGTGGGTGAACAGAGGCTTAACCAGCCCTGAACGGGAGAGGGGCAAAAGTCCAGGCCCCCAGGGTGCCCTGGGGGCCTTGGGAAGCAAACCTTAGGGGGCCTGGGAGAGGTCCACCATCCCCTTGCCCACCTCCTGCGGGGAAAAGGGCAGGGGTTTGGCGTGGTTTTCCAGGTTTTGCTGCAGTTGGGCCGGGGTGAGGTGGGGGTAGGCGGAAAGCCAAAGGGCCATGGCCCCGGCCACCAGGGGAGTGGCGAAGGAGGTGCCCGTGCAAGACCCCAAGCCACCCCCAGGGGTCACGCACGCTAGGCCCGTGCCCGGGGCCGCGAGGTCCACGTAGGCCCCTCGGGTGCTATAGGGCGCGGGCCTCAGGTCCTGGTCCAAGGCCCCCACGGCCACCAAGCCGGGAAGGTCCCAGGCCGCGGGGTAGTGGGCCGGGCTCCCTTGGGCCCCCTGGTTGCCCGCGGCCGCAGCCACCGGGAGGCCCTGGGCTAAGGCCGCCTGCAGGGCGATCCCTATGGCCTCCACGGGGGTATCCCCTCCCAGGCTCAGGTTGAGGACCGTGGGGCCTTGCCGGTTTTGCAGCACCCAGCAGACCCCCCGCACCACCCGGCTCGCCCGGCAGACCCCATTTTCGTCGCATATCCGAACCGGAAGGATGTCCGCCTCGGGGGCCACCTCCTTGACCAGCCCCGCGGCCCCAGTGCCGTGGCCCCCTGGGAAGGCGTCTTGGGGCGTGGGGTCCTCCTCCACGAAGTCGTACCCCGGAAGCTGGGGAAGGGCGGGGTCCACCCCGGTATCCAAAACCGCCACCCGCACCCCGGCCCCAAGCCGGCCCCGCCCATGGGCCCGGTAGGCCCCGATGGCCTCGCCCCCCCAGCTTCCCAAGCTCCAGAGGCTCTCAGGATCCGCCTTGTACTCGGGGTCTTGGGCTTCTAGCTCGGCTAGGGCCCGGCCCAAGGCTTTCCCCCCATAGCCCAGCTCGGCCAGGGTGAAGCCACAGGAGGGGAGGTCGCTTCGGCCCAAGAGGGTAAAGCCCGGAGGGAGGCTAGGGGTTTTCCCCAGGGGAAGCCTGAGGAGGATGCGGCCAGGGTCCACCCGGCCCAGGACCCCTAAGGCGGCCTGGGCCTCCCGTCCCCCCTGGACCACCCGCACGGCCTTGGGCCCCCCGGATAGGCCTAGGGGCACCCGGAAGCGGAGCTTTCCCGCCTCACGGGCCGTGACCGTGGCCTCCACCCCGCCCACGAACACCCTGGCCCCTTCCGGGTTGAGCCCGCTCAGCTGGGCCTCCACCTCCTCCCCCAGGGCGGCCCGGGGGGGAAAGAGGGTCAGGCTGGGGGAAGAGGAGGTACAAGCCGAGAGGGCAAGCAAAACCCAGAACAAGGGCCAGATCCACCAGAACCGTTTGGGCATGGAACACCTCATCAGGGCAGAGAACACTAAAGCCGCCTAGGTCAAGGAGTTGAACCGGCATGGCTAGGGGAGGGTGATGGTGCCACCGCCCACGGTGTAGTTGGTTTGAGCCTCGGCCACTTTGAGGTAATCCCCTGCCTGGAAGTTGGTGAGATTGAGGGCGAACAGGTTCTTGTTGCTCCAATTAGCAGAAATTTTCAGGCTACCGGATCCCGTAGGAGGCGTGTATCCCAGTAAGCCAGAAGCCGAGAGGTCGGGGAAGGTGTAGCTGGTAGTGCTCCCTAGCCAGTCCTTGGTAAGGATGGCGGTATAGTAGATCTGACCAGCTATCTGTAGGTAGAGCTCATAGCCACGCAAGTCAGGGTCGCTTCTGGAAAGTCCATTTACAGTCGGATGGGCCTGCTGGTTCACGCTCAGACTCCCTGCAGCCCAGGGGGCAGGTAAGCTTAGGCTAGGGCTACCAGAGTTGAAAACCTGGATGCTCCGTAGGGAGGCGTTGGTGGCAGCGGTCTGAATCAGGGTTGCATAGCGGTCCCCGGTCGAAAAACCGCTCACGGGTCGGTAGCTGGTCAGAGAGACGTTCACGAAACCACCACCCGTGTTGCTGAAGCTCAGGTAAGAGACCAGCGCACCGCTAAGGGGCGCATAGCCTGTGGGCGGCGTGGGTAGGGTCAGGCCAACAGGGGGAAGCTGATCGCCGGGAGCCAGGTTTACGGTGGCATTGCCCCCACTGTTCACGACCACGTTCCGGAGGACCTTAGCTACCTTGACCGATCCAGCGCTATCCTGTAGGCTCACGAGGAAATCTTGGCTTCCGCTAACAGCATGGCAAGTTATGCTGGAACTGGTCGTCGCAGGCACGCAGGTGGGGCTGCCCGAAGGACGATGCACGCATACCGCATCCCCAGGCGCGAGCAAGCTGGCATCTACGTTGACGTTCACCGTAAAGGGAACCGTGGAAGGGGCGCTGCTGCTGCATTCCAGCTTGGGGTTGGGAAGCTCGCTGGCCGTGGCTTGGATGACCTTGACCACCAGGCCGCTGCAGCGGACCGCCACCCCGTATTGGCTCTGGGCCCCCAGGCCGAAGGTGCCGGTCTTGGTGGCCATGCCGCTCATGGTGAGGGATTGCCAGGGGCCTGAACCCACCTGGTAGGCGGCAGCGTTGAAGCTACCCATGGGGTCTTCCACGGTAAGGGTGATGCTGCTGGGGGGTGGGGGTGCACCCCCGCCGCAGGCGGCCAGGAAGAGGGCCAAAAGGACGGACAAGAAAACATAGGTTTTCATCCTTCACCTCCCGAGGGTTAAACTAGCTGGCGGGGTCTTAACTAGGTCTGAACGCTGGGAATACCAAGGGTAAACCCAGAAAAAGGCTAGCCCCAGCTTACAGAGGGGATTCCATGAGAGCGAACTCTGCTCGAGCTGATACCACCCCATGCGGGCTTGCGCCCGCATGGGGACCCCGGTAGAAAGTCCCCGTGGAGTTTTTTTTGGAACCTGGAAGCGCAGGAACCAAAAGTAAAGGGTATGAGGCTAGCCTGACCGAAGGTCCCTCCCCCCATACCCGGTAGAGTCCCCTCCCCCTGGAGGGAAGTTTCCCTATGGCCAGTGCCAACCGGTACCCAGAAGAACCTAAACCCGTCCTCCTGAGGGGAATTGCTCTAATCTGCGACGATAGCGCTCAGCTAAAACAGCGTAACCTGCCTCCTCTAGAACCTTAATCGCTTCCTCTAGAATGGAAAGCTCCCCACTTAGCTCGGCCAGGTTGGCGAGAACGGTAGCGGTAAGCACCCATTCCTGAGCCTTTTGGGCCAGCTGGAGGGCCTCCTCGTAGGCCGCCTTGGCCTCAGGAACCCGCCCCGCCCGGTGGTACAAGACCCCCAGGTTGTTCCAGGCCCGGCCCATGGCCTCGAGGTTGCCTTGGGCCAAGGCGAGGGAGGTGCGGTAAAGCCTCTCGGCCTCCTCCACCTGGCCCCTGCGCTCCTTGAGGACCCCGAGGTTGAGGTAGATCCGGGCCTTGAGCCAGTCCCGGCCTTGGGCGGCCTGCAAAACCTCCTGAAAGGCCTCCTCCCCCTGGCCGAGCTCCGCCAAGGCTACCGCCCGGTTGCTCAGGGCGCTCAGGTGGCGCCCCTCCTCCCCCGCTATGAGGAAGCGCACCGCGGCCCTGGCGAAGGCCTCCGCCGCCTCCTGGAAACGCCCCTGGCCCAGGAGGAGGAGGCCCTGGAGGTTAAGGGCCTCAGCTTGGGCGTAAGGCCCCCCTCGGGCTGCGGCCTCTACCTCCGCTTGGGCCTCGGCCACCTGCCCAAGCCGTAGGAGCACGCTGGCCCGCAGGGCGCTGGTCTCGGGGGTCTTGGGTAGCTCCTCCAGGAGGTCCAAAGCCTCCCGGTAGCGGCCGAGCTGTTCCAAAACCCGGGCCCGGAGGAAGAGGAGCTCGGGGTCCGGGGCCAACCCCTCCAGGATGGCCAGGGCCTCCCCGGGGACCTCCTCCATCCGGGAACGGGCCAGCCTCAGGAGGGCCTCCCGGCCCCGAACCTGGTCCTGGGCCTCCCAGTAGGGGTGGGCGGCGCGGTAAAGGGGGGCGGCCTCCCCCAAGGGGAGGCGCCGGGCGAGCTCCAAGGCCACCCTAAGCCCCAAGGCCGTGGGGGGGATCTCGCAGGTAGGCCGGCCGTCGGGGCCCACGAGCCCCCGGGCGAGGAGGAAATCCAGGGCCTCAGGGGGAGGCCTAAGGAGCTCCACCCCCTTGGCCCAACCCACCCACCCCAGGGCGAAGAAGGCCCGTTGGACCTCGAGGGGAAAGGGCTCAAGCTGAGGGGCCCCCTCCACCACCTCGGCCACTCCGGGAAGGGAGCGGGCCTCTTCTAGGAGGGTCCGGGCCTCCTCGGGCCAGCCCAAGCCGCAAAGGGCCTCCCCCCGGCGGAGGTGGGCGGTCCAGAGGGCCTGGGCCAGGCTTTCCCGCCTGGACCAGACCCACTCCTCGAGCTCAGGGGGGAGGCCGTGGTCCGCGCCCTCCAGGAAACGGCCCCCGTAGAGCTCCCGGGCCTTCCCTAGCTCCCCCTCCTTAAGGGCCCTGAGGAGGTCTAAGGCATCGCAGGCCACCTGAACCCTTAAGACCTCCTCCCCCTCGAGGCGAAGGCCCAGACGCCGCAACTGGTTGAGGGCCACGGAAAGGCTATTGAGCCGGTCGCTGGCATTGGGCCAAAAGAGCTCCGCGAGGTGGTGCCGGCTCCTTGGGCCCTCTAAGGCCAGGTAGGCTAGGAGGAGGAGGGGCTTCCGCTTGCGAAAACCCTCCCGCCCCTCCAGCCAAAGCCCACCCAGGGTGCGGAGCACCTTGCCTAGCATTATAGGGGGCCTCCTTATACCACCCCATGCGGGCTTGGGGCCCGCATGGGGGCCCCGGTAGGAGTTTTTTTGGAACCTGGAAGCGCAGGAACCAAAAGTAAAGGGTATCGTGGGGAGGATGCTCCAACTTCCCACCTCCCCTTGGGACCTCCCCCAGGGGGAACCCTGGGGGTACGCCTTCGCCCAAGCCCTCCTCAAGGCCCCTTGGGGACTCCGGGCCCTGGACCCAGCCCCGGGCCTTTTGGACCTCCTGGGGGCGGAGCTCCTCCGGCTTCATGGGGAACTCCAAAGGAGGCGGGCGGAAAGCCCCCTAGGCCCCCTGGGCCACCGCCCTCCCCACCCCGCGGAGGAAGGGGCCCTTAGGGCCCTCTTGGCCAAGGACCCCAAGGCCCTGGTCCAGGTCTTCCAAAGCCACGAGCCCTGGCCCTTTGCCCTATACCGGGCCTTCCGCTTTGACGGAAGGGTCCACCCCCTTCCCAGCTTCCGCCCTCCCCCGGAGGAACTCGTGGGCTACGAGGCCCAGCGCCAAGCCCTCCTGGCCAACGCCCGCCGTTTCCTTGCGGGCCGGCCTGGCCTCCACACCCTCCTCTACGGGGCCCGGGGCACGGGGAAGAGCACTCTGGCCAAGGGTCTTTTCGGCCTCGAGGGGGCCCACCTCATCCAGGTGGAGGCCCAGGCCCTCCCCCGCCTGGGGGAGCTTCTGGAGGGGCTGGCCCCCCTGCCTAAGCGCTTTTTCCTCCTCCTGGACGACCTCACCCTGGACCCCGAAGGGGAGGCCTTCCACCCCCTAAAGGCCCTCCTCGAGGGAAGCCTAGGAGGTCCCCCGGGAAACGTCCTCCTCATCGCCACCTCCAACTACCGCCACCTAGTCCCTAAAAAAGGGGCCAACCCCCTCCCGGGGCAGACTTGACCGTTATACCGCATAGAGCCCCAGGAACCTGAGGGCGGAGAGGGGATGGAAGGAGAAGGTCTCCAGGGCCGCCTTCTTCTTCCGCACCCCCCTGCGGTACAGCAGGGACACCA
>JBEPYU010000027.1:0-17070 GCA_041641215.1 Thermaceae bacterium | reverse complement strand
CCGCTACCCGTGAGGTCCTCAGGCCGGAGGTTGAAGCGTTCGGCTACCTTTTGGAGGATCTCGCTGGGGCTTAGCTGCACCTCCTTGGAGGTGAAGATGTCGGAAAGGGCCTTGGCGGCCACCGCCCGGGTGAGTTCCACCCCGTGCAAGGAGGCGTAGGCGATGGCCCGCATGAGGGCACCCTCCAGTTCGCGGATATTGGAGGTCACCTGCCGGGCGATGAGTTCCAGGACCTCTTCCCTAATCCTGAGCCCCCGCCGTTCCGCGTTCATCTTCAAAATGGCCATCCGGGTCTCTAGATCGGGGGGTTGGATGTCCGTGATAAGGCCCCATTCAAACCGGGTGCGGAGGCGGTCCTCCAGGGTGGGGATCTCCTTAGGGGGGCGGTCCGAGGAGAGGATGATCTGCTTGCGGGCCTCGTAGAGGGCGTTGAAGGTGTGGAAAAACTCCTCCTGGGTGCGCTCCTTGCCCGCGATGAACTGGATGTCGTCCACAAGGAGGAGGTCCACGGACCGGTACCGCTCCCGGAACTCGGCCATGCGGTCTTCCCGGATGGCGTTGATGAGTTCGTTGGTGAAGGTTTCGGTGGAGACGTACTCGATCCTAAGGTGGGGGAAGCGCTTGGCCACCGCATGGCCTACCGCGTGCATGAGGTGGGTTTTTCCTAGCCCCACCCCCCCGTAGATGAAAAGGGGGTTGTAGGCCAGGCCGGGGGATTCGGCCACCGCCACCGCGGCCGCGTGGGCCAAGGAGTTGTTGGGTCCCACCACGAAGTTCTCGAAGGTGTACTTGGGGTTTAGGTTTGGCCTTGGGGCCTTGCTGGCCTCGAGGTGGGCTGCGGCCTGGAAGATATCCTCCTGAACAGGAGCTCCCGGAACTACCTTGAGTTCGTATTGCGGGGGGTCAGCTCCCAGGAGGGCCAAGGCTTCTTGGATGAGGCCGCCATAGTGGCGGCGGATCCAGTCCAAGGCGAAGGAGGTGGGGACGGCGAGTTCCAGCACCCCCTCGTGGGTGCCCAGGGGCTTGATCCGTTCGAACCAGGTGTGGAACTCCACCTCGCTGATGTTGCGACGGATGTGCTCCAAAACGTGTTGCCAAACCACCTCGTGCGTCAAGACGACCCTCCGCCCAAGCCCCCATTTTAGCCCAGGGCCTTGGGGGTCTTGGTTAAACTTGGTTAAATTGGAAAGGGTGAAGGGCTACGACGTCTTGGTGGTGGGTGGAGGGCATGCGGGCCTCGAGGCGGCCTGGGCCGCCTCGGCCTTGGGGGTTAGGGTAGCCCTGATCACGGTCAACCCCGACCGGATCGGGGCCATGCCCTGTAACCCCGCGGTGGGGGGGCCGGGCAAGAGCCAGCTGGTGGCCGAGGTGGTGGCCCTGGGGGGGCTTATGGGCCGTTTGGCGGACGCTGCGGCCATCCATACCCGGGTGCTCAACCGCTCCAAGGGCCCTGCGGTGCAAAGCCTGAGGGTCCAGGTGGACCGGGACCTCTACGCCCTAAAGGCCCAGGAGGCCCTAGGGGAAAGGCCCATCGAGGTCCTGCGGGGAGAGGTGGCCTCCCTTTGGGTGGAGGGGGGGCGCCTCCTTGGGGTGGCCACGGTGGATGGGAGGCCCATCCCCGCAAGGGCCGTAGTCTTGGCGGGGGGTACGTTCCTCCGGGGGGTGGTCTGGTATGGGCGGAAGTCCCGGCCCGCAGGCCGCCAAGGGGAACCCCCGGCCCGTTTCCTTTCCCGAAGCCTCCTCGAGGTGGGCCATACCCTGCGCCGGTTCAAGACCGGTACCCCCCCCAGGATCCGCGCCGACAGCGTGGACTTTAACCTCTTGGAGGAGGTGCCCGCAGAGGTCCCTCCGGGAAGCTTCACCGGGCATCCTGGTCCCTATGCCGCCCGGCTTCCCACCTGGAAGACCCGGACCACGGGGGTCACCCACCGCCTGATCCTGGAAAACCTCAGCCTTTCCCCCCTTTACGCGGGGGATATCCAGGGCATAGGCCCCCGGTACTGCCCTTCCATTGAGGACAAGGTGGTCCGCTTTGCCGATAGGGATACCCACATCCTCTTCGTGGAGCCAGACGGGCTTTCCACCAGCGAGGTTTACCTCCAGGGGTTTTCCACTAGCCTCCCTCCTGAGCTCCAGGAGGCCATGGTGCGGAGCCTGCCCGGCTTCGAGAGGGCGGTGATCCAGCGCTACGCCTACGCGGTGGAGTACGATGCCCTAGACCCCCGGGAGCTCACCTTGGGCCTCCAGTCCCGCCTGCTCCCAGGCCTTTTCACCGCGGGGCAGATCAATGGCACCTCGGGCTACGAGGAGGCCGCAGCCCAGGGGGTTTTGGCGGGCCTTAACGCGGCCCGGTATGCCCTAGGCCTCGAGGAGGTCCACCTGCCCCGGGAAAGCGGCTACATCGGGGTTTTGGTGGAGGATCTGGTCCTACGGGGGACGGACGAGCCCTACCGGATGATGACCTCCCGGGTGGAGCTTCGGCTCCTCTGCCGGGCCGAGAATGCGGACGAGCGCCTGGTGCCCCTGGCGGTGGCCGTGGGCCTCCGTCCCAAGGAGGACCGCCTCCGGGTAGAGGCCAAGTACCGCCGGGTAGCAGAGGAGCTTAGGCGCCTGGAGGGCCTGCGGGTGGAAGGGGTAAGCGGCCTCCAATGGTTGAGGCGCCCCGGGAATACCTACCAGGCCCTGGCCGGGCGTTTTCCCCCCCCAACCCCCCTAAGTCCCGAGGAGGCCCAGGAGGTGGAGGTCCGGGCCAAGTACGCGGGGTATATCGAGCGCCAGGAGCGGCTTCGCCAGACCCTGAGGGACCTCGAGGCCTATGCCCTCCCTAAGGCCTTGGACTATCCCCGGATCCCTGGGCTTTCCCGGGAGGCAGTGGAAAAGCTCTCCCGGGTTCAGCCCCGAAACCTGGCGGAGGCAGCCCGGATTCCCGGCATCCGGGACTCCGACCTCACCGCCCTCCTCATCTACCTGCGCAAAGGGGGGGTGTTTCGCGTGAAACAGGGGGAGGAGGTTGGGTCTAAGCCCTGAAGGAATCCGCCTCCTTCTGGAGGGGGGAAAGGCCTTGGGCCTGGACCTCGAGGGCCAGGTGGAGGCCTTTGGCCGCCTGTACGCCCTCCTTTGGGAGGCCAACCGCCTCCAGAACCTCACGGCCCTCGAGGGGGAAAGGGAGGTGGTCCTTTACCACTTCCTGGATGCCCTGACCCTCCTCACCCTTCCCCGCTGGCCCCCTGGGGTGAGGGTTTTGGACCTGGGCACGGGCGCGGGCTTCCCCGGCCTTCCCCTTAAGATCGTCCGCCCGGATCTGGAGCTCACCCTTTTGGACGCCACCCGAAAGAAGGTAGCCTTCCTGGAACAGGCCGTGGCCGCCTTAGGGTTAAGGGGGGTCCATCCCCTGTGGGGCCGGGCCGAGGAGGTGGCCCACCGGCCCGGGCACCGGGAGGCCTATGGGCGGGTGGTGGCCCGGGCGGTAGCCCCCCTTTGCGTCCTTGCAGAGCTTGGGCTTCCCTTCCTGGTCCCTGGGGGTCTCCTCATCGCCCAGAAGGGGCCCAAGGTGGAGGAAGAGCTCCCCCCCCTGCCCAAGGCCCTAGACCGCCTTGGGGGTCGGCTTCGGGAGGTGGTGGCGGTGGACCTGCCCTTTGGCGGGGGGTCTAGGTACCTGGTCCTTTTGGAAAAGGTGGCCTCCACCCCGGGGGCCTACCCCCGGCGGCCTGGCCTTCCCCAGAGGAGGCCGCTATGCTAGGGGGTAACCCCATGCAGGCTTACGCCTGCATGGGGTGGTATTACCAGGCATAGCCTAGGAGGATGCGGAAGGAACCCTTGGCCCATAGGGGTTTAGGGCCTAACCCCTCATGGAAAACCCACCCAGGCCCTAAGAGGATCGCTCCCTGGACCTCGTCCTCCCCTAGGCCTTGGAGGGCCCCTAGGGTTTCCCCGAGGAGGACCTCCCTCCCCCCCAGTTCCAGGCGGAAGAGGTAGGGCCTTTCCCCTAGCACCTCGAGCCTTCCCCGGCCTACCCGGGCCGCAAAGCCGGCCCTTAGAGGGTGGACCCTCGCGCCCCTTGCCCGAAGCTCCTCGGCCAGGGGGCTCCCCTCCAGCCTGGGGGGAAGGAGGGCGAGCCCGATGGGGATCTCCCTCACCAGGGGCCAAAGCCCCTCGCCTCGGGCCTGGGGGAGGACGAGGAGGACCTCCAGGGCCTCCACCCCTAGGGCCCTAAGGGCCTGGGGAAGGTCCTTCCCCCCACCCCTTGCGAGGAGGACCTCCCCCCCACCCATCCGGGCCAGGTAGGTGGGTCCCCCTAGGGCCCAAAGGTCCAGGGGCTTGGGACGGGTGGCCAGGAGGCCCACCCAGAGGGGCATGGAGGCGAGGAGCAGGCCCTCCCTCCAGGGGAGGAGACGGTGGAGGGCAAGCCCAAGGGGCAGGAGGGCCAGGTAGTAGAGGGCGAAACCCCAAGGGGGGATTTCCCCGGACCAAAGGAGGGGGCCTTGGCTCGCCAGGCGGGCCAGGAAGTGGAGGCCCTGGGCCAGGGGTTCCACCAGGGGGGCTAGGATCCCCCCGAGGAGGAGCTTGGCCAATCCCAAGGGGAGGAGGAGGGCCACCAGGGGCAGGGCGAGGAGGTGGGTGAGGGGGCTTAGGAGGGGGAGGAAGTGGAAACGGTGGAGGAGGAGGGGGGCAAGGAAGGCCATCACCCCCAAGGAGGTGAGGAGGGCTAGGCCCAGGAAACCCCAAGGGCCTCGAGGCCGGGGGAGGGCGGGAAGGACCAGGGCGAGCCCCAAGACCGCCAGGTAGGAGAGCTGAAGGCCCAGGCTGAGGAGGGCTTGGGGCAGGAGGAGGAGTTGCAGGAAAAGGGCTAGGCCCAGGGCCTGCAAAACCCCCGCAGCCCCTAGGCCCAGGAAAAGCCCGAGGAGGGAAAGCCCCCCCATGAGGACCGCCCGCAGGAGGGAGGGGCTTGGCCCGGCCAGGGCCAGGTAGCCCAGGACCGCCCCCAAGGCGAGGAGGTACCGGTACCGCCCCAAGGGGAGGAGGACCAGGAGGCCTGCAAGGAGGTTGACGTGCTGCCCGGAAAGGGCCAGGAGGTGGGCCAGCCCCGCCTTTTGGAAGTTTTCGTAGAGGCCCTCTAGGCCCCTTTTGTCCCCAAGGACCAACCCCTCGGCGATCTCCCGGGCTAGGGGGGAAAGGCCTTCCCCTAGGCGGGCCCGCCAGGGGGGCTCGGGGAGGGGGCCCAGGAGGGACTTGGCCTCCACCTCGAGGACCCCCCGCACCCCTTGGGCCTGGAGCCAGGCCCTTGGGTCAAAGGCCCCCGGGCGGGTGGGGCCTTCCGGGGGGAGGATCCGCCCTTTGAGGTGGTAGACCCCATCCCCTAGGGCGGAAGGGGCCTTCACCCAAAGCCGGTGCCCTTCCCAGCGGGTAAACCCCCCTCGGACCTCCAGGATCCCCTCCACCTGGGCCCCGTAGGGGGGCGTGGGCAGGGGGAGGAGAAGCCCCCGGAGGAGGACCAGACCGAACCCCAAGAGGAAGCCTAGCCCCCCCAAGGGGGCGAGGAGAAGGCCCAGGGCGAAAAGGGGATGGAGGAGGGTCAAGGCCCCGAAAAGCCCCCCTAGCCCCAAGCCCACCCCTGGCCCCACCAGCCTCATACCCTTTACCTTTGGTTCCTACGCCCTCAGATTCCCAAAAAACTTCACGGGGACTTTTCTACCGGGGCCCCCATGCGGGCTTGGGGCCCGCATGGGGTGGCATCATGGCTCCACCAAGGGCTTAAGCCTTTCTAGGGTGGCGGGTCCGATGCCCTTTACCCTTAGGAGGTCCTCTACCCTCTGGTAGGGCCGGCCCTCCATGATCCTCCGCGCCAAGACGGGGCCGATTCCTGGGAGGCTTTCCAGCTCCTCGAGGCTAGCCTGGTTGAGGCGGATGGGCCCTTGGAGCCTGGTCTCCCCCCAGGCTTCCACCTGGATGGGGGCCGGGCGGGGGAAGACCTTGGGCCAGAGGGCCCAAAGCCCCAGGAGGGCTACCGCGAGGAGGTAAGGGAGGTAGAAGCGGCCCAGGCGGTGAGGGCTAGGCCAAGGCCCCCCAGGGTCACCCCCAGCAGGGCCCAGGGGTCCGCCCCGGGGTTGAGGGCGAGGAAGGCCCCCATGTACCCCAGGGCGAGGAGGGCGATGACCCTGAGGGGTAGGGCCAAAGGGAGGGGGCGGGGCCTTGGGACCGGAGGGTTCCCCTCCAGGGCAGGGGCCCTTGGGGAGGGGGCTTCCTGGACCCCTTCCCGCGTCTCCACGGAAGGGGTTTTGGCCTCCGGAGGGGGCCCCTCCTGGGGCCTGGGGCTTACCCCTTGGGGGGTCTGAGGGGGCCTGGAGGCCGCCCGGGCCCTTAGGACGTGGGGTCTGAGGCCTTCCAGGAAGGCCTTGAGGGCTTCCTGGGGGAAGGCCCTCATGGGAATGGCCATGGTGCCCTCGAGTCCCTGGATGAGGATCACCCCCCCTTCGCCCCGGACCACGCGGCGGATCTGGGCCAGCTCAAGGCGGGTCACGCCCTCAGGCCCTAGGAAGAGGAGCTCCCGTTCGGTGACGGCCAACATCCCCTCCGGCCCTTCCAGGGCCTCCAGGGGAGTCTCTCCCATCTGGGCCAGGCGTTTCGCGTACGTGCCCATAGGGGCATTCTAATGGGGCCAGGGCCTATAATGAGGGGGCTATGCCCAACCTCAAGAGCCTTCCCGTGGGCGAAGGGGCACCCGAGGTGGTCCAGATGGTGGTGGAGGTGCCCCGGGGTTCCGGGAACAAGTACGAGTACGACCCCGGGCTTGGGGTGATCCGCCTGGACCGGGTGCTGCCTGGGGCCCAGTTCTATCCCGGGGATTACGGCTTCATCCCCTCTACCCTTGCGGAGGATGGGGACCCCTTGGACGGGCTCATCTTCTCCACCTACCCCCTGCTTCCCGGGGTGGTGGTGGAGGTGCGCCCCATCGGCCTCCTCCTCATGGAGGACGAGAAGGGGGCGGACGCCAAGGTGCTGGCCGTGGTCAAGGAGGACCCCCGCCTAGACCACCTGAAGGACGTGGGGGACCTTTCCGAGGGCCTTAAGGAGGAGATCCAGCACTTCTTTGAGACCTACAAGGCCCTGGAGGCCAAGAAGGGCAAGTGGGTCCGGGTGACGGGTTTTAGGGGCCGGGAAGCGGCTTTGGAGGAGATCCGGTCAGCCATAAGGCGCTACCAGGAGGCCCACTAGCTCCCTTGCGCCTGGTCCTGGTCCCCACTCCAATCGGCAACCTCGAGGACATCACCCTAAGGGCCCTGCGGGTCCTTCGGGAGGCGGAGGTGGTGGCCTGCGAGGACACCCGGAGGACGGGCCTCCTCCTCCGCCACTACGGGATCCCTACCCCTACCCTGCGCCTAGACCAACACACCCTGGGGCAGGCCAAGGCCCTCTTAAGCCCTTACCGGTACGTGGCCTACGCTACGGACGCAGGTACCCCGGGGATTTCGGATCCCGGGGCCGAGCTCGTGCGCCTGGCCTTGGCCGAGGGCTGGGAGGTGGAGGTGCTCCCTGGGCCCACTGCCTTGGTGCCGGCCCTGGTGGCTTCGGGCCTGCCTGCCCACCGCTTCACCTTTGAGGGCTTTCTCCCCAAAAAGGGCGCCCTAAGACGGGCCCGCCTCGAGGCCCTGGCCCGGGAGGGCCGGACCGCCCTCCTCTACGAAAGCCCTCACCGCCTCCAAAGGACCCTCGAGGACCTCCTCGAGGTCTATGGCGAAGACCATCCCGTGGCCGTGGCCCGGGAGCTCACCAAGGTCCACGAGGAGGTGTTCCGGGGAACCTTGCGGGAGGCCCTGGCCCACTTTGCCCACCCTAGGGGGGAGTTCGTCCTGGTGGTGGCCCCCAAGGGGGAAGAGGGGGATGAGGAGGCTTTCCTCGCTGCCCTAAAGGCCCAGGGGCTCAAGGGCAAGGCCCTAGCGGAGGCCCTAAGGGCGGGCGGGGTCTCTAGGAACCGGGCCTACCGCCTGGCCTTGGAGGGGGAATGAGGCGGATAGGGGTTTTCACGAGCGGGGGAGATGCCCCCGGGATGAACGCGGCCATCCGGGCCGTGGTGCGGCAGGCCTATGCCTTGGGCCTC
The DNA here is from genome assembly GCA_041641215.1 of Thermaceae bacterium. Classification (GTDB taxonomy): domain Bacteria; phylum Deinococcota; class Deinococci; order Deinococcales; family Thermaceae; genus Thermus. The sequence goes on along the minus strand of JBEPYU010000027.1, from coordinate 8,975 downwards.
GAGGTGGTGGGGATCGAGCGGGGCTATGCGGGGATGATCCGGGGGGAGATGCGCCCCTTGGGGGTGCGGGATGTGGCCAACATCCTCCAGCGGGGAGGCACCGTGCTCCGCACCGCACGGAGCGAGGCCTTCCTTACCCCTGAGGGCCGGGCGGAGGCCGCCTCCCGCCTAAGGGAGGCTGGGGTGGAGGGGCTTGTGGCCATCGGGGGGGATGGGACCTTCCGGGGAGCCTTAAGGCTTTGGGAGGAGCACGGGGTTCCTGTGGTGGGGGTACCGGGCACCATCGATAACGACCTCTACGGCACAGACTCCACCATCGGCTTCGACACCGCGGTGAACACCGCCCTCGAGGCCATCGACCGCATCCGGGATACCGCGGCAAGCCATGAGCGGATTTTCTTCATCGAGGTCATGGGCCGGCATGCGGGCTTCATCGCCTTGGAGGTGGGCCTTTCCGGGGGGGCCGAGGTGGTGGCCATCCCCGAGGTCCCGGTAGACCCCAGGGCGGTTGCGGAAACCCTCCTCGAGTCCCAGGCCCGGGGCAAGTCCAGCTCCATCGTGGTGGTGGCCGAAGGGGCCTACCCAGGGGGGGCCCAGGGGCTCCTTCGGGCCATCCGGGACCACGTGCCCATGGAGGCCCGGGTGACGGTTCTGGGCCATATCCAAAGGGGAGGAAGCCCTACGGCCAAAGACCGGATCCTGGCAAGCCGCCTGGGGGCGGAGGCGGTGAGGGCCCTGGCCTCCAAGGCCCGAGGGGTCATGGTGGGGGAGGTAAAGGGGGAGATCCGCCTCACGCCCCTGGGGGAAGCGGTCGCCCAGCGCAAGGAGGTGGATAGGGGCCTCCTTTCCCTAGTCCAGATCCTGGCCCTCTAGGCCCAGGGCCTTCCTGGCCCAAGGGGTGCGCCAAGCCCAGGCGAAGGCCTCTCGGGCGAAGGGGCTTTCCGTTATGGCCTGGTAGAGCGGGGGGGGCAAGCGGAGGCTCGGGTAGCGGAGGGTTTGGGTGCCGGGGACCCGCTCTGCGGGGAAGCCGGCCCAAATGGCCAGGGCTAGGAAAAGGCCCATCATCCCTCCTCCTAGGACTCCCAGGGTCTTTTCCCAAAGCCAGGGAAGGGTGAGCGGGACGCTCTTCCAAAACAGGCCGAGGAGGAGGCCCAGGAGGAGGGCCCACCAGGCCCCCCCTAGCCCAAGCCCCGCAAGGGAGAGGTAGAGGAGCATCCCGAGGCCCAAGAGGGCTCCCCCCAGGCCTAGCTGGTAGCCCAAGGCGAGGCCTAAGGCTAGGGTGAGGAGGGCCAAAAGGTCCAGCCAGGTGAGCATCATTTCCCCCGGATCTCGAGGCCCCTTTCCCTTAGGGCAGCCATGATCCCCCTTATGGCCTCCTCCACCTCCTCGTCCCTTAGGGTCCTTTCGGGATGGCGGAAACGCAGGTGGAAGGCCAGGCTCTTCCGCCCCTCGGGGAGAGGGGGTCCTTGGTAGAGGTCAAAGAGGTGGAGTTCCTCGAGGTAGGGGCCCGCGGCCTTCCGGATGATCCTTTCGACCTCCAAATAGGGAAGCTCCTGGGGAGCCACCACCGCGAGGTCCCGTAGGGCCGGGGGGTAACGGGAGGGGTCCTGGAAATGGAGGGGCTTTTCCGGCAAGGGTAGGGTGAGCTCAAAGAGGTGGACGGGGGGTAGCTCCAAGGCCCGGGCGATGGCCGGGTGCACCTGGCCGAGGAAGCCTACCCGCTGCCCTTCCGCCCACACCTCCGCGGCCACCTTGGGGTGGAGGAAAGGCGGGGCCTCCCCCGGACGGGCCTCGAGGCCAAGCCCTAGGCGGAGGAAGAGGGCCTCGAGGAGGCCCTTAAGGAGGTAGTAGCCCCCTAGGTCCTCCCTGGCCCAGGGAAGGCCAAGGCCCCCTAGGAGAAGGCCCGCCAGGTGGGTCCTCTCCTCCTCCTGGAAGACCTGGCCCACCTCGAAAAGTAGGGCCCTTTCCATCCGGTCCAGGGCCAGGTTGGTCCTTAGGACCTTGAGGAGCCCCGGAAAGAGGTAGTTCCTCAGAGCGGCCTTTTCTGGGGCCAAGGGGTTTTTCAGGCGCAAGGTGGGCGGGGGGATACGGAAAAGCTCCGCCTCCTTGGGGTCGAGGAAGCTATAGGTGTAAACCTCCTGGAAGCCAAGCCCTGCGAGGATCTCCTTCAGGCGCGCTTTTTTCAGGTAAGGGGCCTCCACCCCCCGGTTGTCGGGGGCGGGAAAGAAGGCCGGCAGGTCCAAGGGGATGGTCTCGTAGCCCTTAAGCCGGGCCACCTCCTCCACCAGATCCTCCTCGAGCCTAAGGTCCAGCCTCCGGCTTGGGGGCTTGACCCAGTAGGCCCCGTCCCCCTTCTCCACCTGGCACCCCAGGCGCCTGAGGAGGGCGAGCTGTTCCCCTTCTGGGTAGGCGGTGCCCAAAAGGGCGTTGGCGTAGGCAGGCCGGAAGGGGATGGGCTTGGGCTCGGGTTCCTCCCCCGTTTCCAGGAAGCCCTCGGCCACCTTGGCCCCGGCCCAGGCCTGGAGGAGGGCCAGGGCTCTCCTTTGGGCGGGGAGCTGGCCCTTGGGGTCCACCCCCCTTTCGAAGCGGTGGCTGGCCTCGGTCCTGAGGCCGTGCCTCCTTGCGCTCTTGCGGATGCTCACGGGGTCAAACCGGGCCACCTCGAGGGCGATGGCCTCCGTGTCCCCTCGCACCTCGCTTTCCTCCCCCCCCATGATCCCGGCAAGGCCCAGGGGCCAGGTGCTTTCCCCCCCGTAGGCGGCGATGACGAGGTCCTCAGGATGGAGGACCCTTTCCACCCCGTCCAAGGTCCTAAGCCTCTCCCCCTCCCGGGCCCGGCGGACCAGGATGCCCTCCCCGAGGTGGCGCAGGTCAAAGGCGTGCATGGGCTGGCCAAGCTCCAGCATGGCGTAGTTCGTGGCGTCCACCACGTTATTGATAGGGCGCATCCCCGCGGCGAAGAGGTGGCGTTGCACGGGAAGGGGGCTTGGCCCTACCCTTAGGCCAAAGGCGTAGCCCAAGGTGAAGCGGGGGGCCCCCACGGGGTCCTCCACCTTAAGGCCAAAGGGGAAGGGCACGGGGCTTGTCCGCAAGGGGACCTCAGGCCAAGAGAGGGCATAGCCCAAGGCGTGGAGGTCCTGGGCCAGGCCCCATAGCCCTAAGGCGTCCGGCCGGTTGGGGGTTACCTCGAGCTCCAGGACCACCTCCTCGGGCCAGGCCTCGGCCAGAGGGGTCCCGGGGGGCAGGGCCTCTGGGGGAAACTCCAAAAGCGCTCCTCCATATTCCCCCACCCCAAGCTCCTTGGGAGAAAGGGCCATCCCGTAGGAGCGCACCCCCTGGATGACCCTTTCCTGGACCCTAAGATCCCCAAGCTCCGTCCCCGGCAAGGCCAGGGCCACCCCAATCCCCGCCCGGGCGTTTTCCGCCCCTGAGACCACCTCCACCGTCTGGCCCGTGTCCAAGACCAGGCGCCGAAGGCGGGTGCCGGGGATGGGGTGGGCCTCCACCACCCGGGCGAAGACCACCCCCTTAGGCAGGTGGAAGATCCGCTCCAGGCGGTCCGTCTCAAAGCCGAGGCCGGCCAGGCGCTCCTCGAGGACCTCGGGGCTTTCCAGCTCGGGCACGTAAGCCTTAAGCCAGGAGAAGGGAACCCTCATTCCGCCCTCCAGAACTCCAAGAACTTAAGCCGTCCCCCGAAGAAATAGCGGATGTCGGGGATGCCGTAGCGGAGCATGGCGAGCCTTTCCACCCCCAGGCCAAAGGCGAACCCCGTAACCCCCTCGTAGGCTGGGGGGAGGCCTAGGGCCTTGCGGTAGGCGTCCACCGCCCGGAAGACCTGGGGGTGGACCATCCCCGCACCCCCAAGCTCAAGCCACCTGCCCCCCTCAGGCCAGTAGATGGCGAACTGGGCCCCAGGCTCCACGAAGGGGAAGTAGACGGGCTGGAAGCGCACCCGGGACTGGGGGCCGTAGAGGGCCTGGGCCAGCTCGTAGATGGCCCCCTTAAGGTGGGCCATGGTGATGCCCGGGCCTACCACCAGCCCCTCCAGCTGGTGGAAGACGGCCTCGTGGGTGGCGTCCGTCTCCTCGTAGCGGTAGACCCGGCCCGGGACCACGATCCGGAAGGGAGGGGTGTGGGCCACCATGTACCGCACCTGCATGGGGGAGGTGTGGGTCCTAAGGAGCCGCCTCCCCCTCACCTCTTCCCCTAGGGGGCCTGGGAGGCGGAAGGGGGCTTCCTCGAGCCAAAAGGTGTCCCACATGTCCCGGGCCGGGTGGTGCTCGGGGATGTTCAGGGCGTCAAAGTTAAAGAACTCGCTTTCCACCTCGGGGCCTTCCACCACGCCATACCCTAGGCCACGGAAGATCCCCACGAGCTCCCTCTCCATCCGGGTGATGGGGTGAAGCCCCCCCACGAAGAGGCGGACCCCAGGGAGGCTTGGGTCCAGGCCCTCCCTTTCCAGGGCGGCCCTAAGGGACTCCTCCTCTAGGGCCAAGGCCCTTTCCCGAAAGGCCTTTTCCAGGGCTTCCTTGAGGGCGTTTAGGGCCTGGCCCCGGGCTTTCCGTTCCTCAGGGGGTAGGCCCCCTAGGGCCTTCATCTCCTGGGTGAGGAGGCCTTTACGCCCCAGGTACTTGGCCTTTAGGGCCTGGAGCTCCTCGGGGGTCTTGGCCTTGCGGATGGCCGCTAGGGCTTCCTCCAGCATGGTGCTTAGGATACTTTAGGGGCGGATAGGCCTCTGGGGGGTAGCGATGGGCTGGACCCGCCTTTCTGGGGGCACGGGAAGCCTAGGGTAGGCCATCACCGGCTGGGCTAAGGTGGCGAAGGGGGCTTCCACCTTAAGCCATCCTTGGGGAAAGCCGTAGCCCTTCCCCACCCATCCTCCCCCCTCGTCCACGGCCACCGCCCCGATAAGGACCAGGTCGATCCCCACCCCCTCTAGGGCCACGGGCTGGCCGTAGCGGTAGGCTTCCCGCACTCGCCTGAGCCTTCGGGGGTCTAGATCCTTCAGGAGGAGGAAGGCCCCCGGGCGGTCAGGGTGGGGGAGGATGAGGGTTTTGCCCTGGCGCAGGGCCTCTTCCCGTAGGGGCTTGAGCACCGCGTCCATTCCCGCCAGGAAGACCTGGGCCCTTTGGAACTCGGGGGTCCTCATGAGGCGCTCCGCAGCCCGCTTGGCTCCGAGGAAGTTGGGGTGGTGACCGTGAGGGGGGGTGGGGTGGAGGGCCAGGCCTCCTTCCGCCAGGAGGGTCCAGACCTCTTCCCGCAAGGCCCCCAGGGTCATCCCGCCCAATCTAGGCCAGGGGGTTTCCTGGGGTCAAGGGGACCTCAGGAAGGCTCCGAGCGCCCCTTGAGGAGGTCGCGGATTTCCCTAAGTAGGAGGACCTCCTCGGGGGCCAGGGCTTCTGGGGTTTCGGCCTTTCGGGCCTTTAGGGCGTTGAGGGGTCTCACCACGAGGAGGTAAAGGGCCAGGGCCACCATCAGGAAACCGGTCAGGGCGTTCAGAAACTTGCCCAGGTTCATCGGGCCTAGCCTGAGGGCGGAAAAATCGGGGCTTCCCACCACTGCGCCAATCAGGGGGGTGAGGATGTCGGCCACCAGGGACTGGATGAGGGACCCAAAGGCCCCCCCAAGGACCACCCCCACGGCCAGGTCGATCACGCTTCCCCGCAGGATAAATTCCTTGAAACCTCTTAGCATACCTTCTCCTAGCTATAGATAGACAAGGCCTTGTCACCCTGGGGTTTCAGCGGAGGTAGAAGTGGGTTTCGGCCACGTCGTAGACCCGGCTTCCGCTCGACTCGAGGTAAACCCTTAGCCGGCCCTCGAGGTCCCGGTAGACCCCCTGGAGGGTGACGGAACCCCAACCCCCCTCCGTGTAAACTGCCCGCACACGATGGAGGCCCCTAGGAGGTACCAGGGTGTAGCGGTAGCCCCCTCGGGGAAGGCTCAAGGCGCCCGCCTCGAGGTAGGCCCGGTCCAGTTCGTAGGTGTACCCGTCGGGGTCCGTGACCACCAAGGTTACGTACCCCGGTCGCGCAAGGGTGATGAAAAAGCGGATCTCTTCCCCCACGTAGTAGGTAGCCCCTGGGCCCCGATCAGGCTGGAACCGAAGGATAGCCCCTCCGTAGCCCAGTCGGTAGGTGACGGAGAGGCCTTCAGGTTCAATGAGCACGCTGCAAGCCGTAAGCCAAAGGGCTAAGAGGGCAAGGCCAAGCCGCATACCGTTCATCCTTAAGACTTAGAATAAGCGTTTTTGGCTCCCCTGACCTTTAGCTAGGGTTTAGCTTTGGGAGCGTGGGGGCGCACCCCCACGGGGGCAAAGCGGCGGCGGTGGATGGGGGAGGGCCCCAAGTAGAGGAGGGCTTCCCGGTGGGCCTCGGTGCCGTAGCCCTTGTGCTGGGCAAATCCGTAGCCGGGATAGAGCCGGTCCGCTTCCTCCATAAGCGCATCCCGGTGGACCTTGGCCAGGATGCTGGCTGCGGCCACGCTTGGGCTCCTTTCGTCCGCCTTGGGGGGGGCCAGGAGGGGAAGGGGGGTGGAAAGGGCCAGGTAGTCCGTGACCAGGGCCTCGGGGGTTAGGCTTAGGGCCTTAAGGGCCCTTTCTGCGGCGAGGAGGGTAGCCCTCAAGACCCCAAGCCCATCCACTTCCCCAGGCTCGGCCAGGCCTAGGGCATAGGCCAAGGCTATCGCTTTGATGTCCCGGACTAGCCGTTTTCGGGCCTGGGGGCTTAGCTTCTTGGAGTCCCGGAAGGGGTAAGTCCCCGGGGGTAGGATCACCGCCCCCACCACGATGGGCCCCGCCCAAGCCCCCCGGCCCACCTCGTCTACCCCCGCCACCCTAAGGCCCAAGGACCAAAAGGGGGCCTCGAGGACCGCCATGGCCTCCATGGTACGCGCAAATCCCTAAAACCCCCCGGGGCTATCCCCTTGCAAGTTTAAGCAGGCCTTCTGTTATAATGGTTCTGGCTCGAAGGAGGGTGAATGATGAAGCGACGGGATTTTCTCAAGCGTGCGGGTATTGGCGTAGCGGCAAGCGCAGCCTTTGGGCCGGTTTTCGCCCAGACAAGCCCCACCGTCCGTTGGCGTCTCGCAAGCAGCTTTCCCAAGAGCTTGGATACCATCTTCGGGGCTGCGGACGTCCTGGCCGAAAGGGTTTCCGCCCTTACCGACGGCCGCTTCCAGATCCGCACCTACCAGGCGGGGGAGCTTGTGCCTGGCCTCCAGGTCATGGACGCAGTGCAGCAGGGGACGGTCCAGGTGGGGCACACCGCGAGCTACTACTATGTGGGCAAGACCCAGGTTTTTGCCTTTGACACCGCAGTCCCCTTTGGCCTTACCGCCAGGCAGCAGAACGCCTGGATGTACTACGGGGGCGGGATTGAGCTTTACCGGTCGATTTACGCCGATTTCAACATCATCCAGTTCCCAGGCGGCAACACCGGGACCCAGATGGGGGGCTGGTTCCGCAAGGAGATCAAGACCCTTGCGGACCTCAAGGGCTTGAAGATGCGGATCCCGGGCCCTGGCGGCCAGGTGATGAGCCGCCTGGGGGTGGTGCCCCAGGTCCTCGCCGGGGGGGATATCTACCCCGCCTTGGAACGGGGCACCATCGACGCCACGGAATGGGTAGGACCCTACGATGACGAAAAGCTGGGCTTCTACCGCGTGGCCAAGTACTACTATTACCCCGGATGGCATGAGCCCGGCCCCCAGCTTTCCTTCTACGTGAACCTGAGCGAGTGGAAGAAGCTCCCCAAGGAGTACCAGCAGGCCTTTGAGGTAGCTGCTGCCGAGGCCAACCTGGCCATGATGGCCAAGTACGACCAGGTGAATCCCCCTGCCCTCCAGCGCCTCTTGCAGAAGGGGGTGCGCCTGAGGAAGTGGCCTGCGGAGATCATGAAGGCGGCCCAGAAGGCGGCTTTCGAATGGTACGAGGAGGAGGCCGCCAAGGACGCCACCTACCGCAAGGTGTACACCTCCTGGAAGAAGTTCCGGGAGGAGCAGTACCGCTGGTTTGGGGTGGCTGAGCTCGGCTACGAGCAGTTTGCCTTCCCGGCTATCTGAGAGGACTTAAGGGATGCCCCAAGGCTTGGCCTTGGGGCTTTTCCTTTGTTCCCTTAACCCCCGTAGACAAAGCGGAGGATGGGTTCTTTGAGGAGATAGGTGAGGAGAATGACCAGCACCTGCAGGGCGATAAAGGGGATGCCCCCAAGGTAAATATCCAGGGTCTTAACCTCCTTGGGGGCCACGTTGCGTAGGTAGAAGAGGGCGAAGCCGAAAGGAGGGGTGAGGAAGGAGGTTTGGAGGTTAACCCCCACCAGTAGGCCGAACCAGAGCTTATCTATCCCCAGGGCCTCCGCGCCGATGGCCAGGAGGGGCAGGACGATGAAGGCGATCTCAAAGAAGTCGATGAAAAACCCAAGGAGGAACACCAGCACCATGACGAAGAGGATGAACCCCACCTCGCCCCCCGGTAGGTTGGTGAAGAAGCCTTCCACCCAAAGGTCCCCGTCTACCCCACGGAAGACCAGGCTGAAGAGGGTGGACCCGATGAGGATGAAGATCACAAAGGTGGTGAGCCGGGCGGTGCCCTCCATGGCCTGGTAGAGCACGGGGAAGGAGAGACGTCGGTTCAGGAGGGAAAGGACCAGGGCCCCTACCGCCCCCATGGCCCCGGCCTCCGTGGGGGTGGCTAGACCAATGAGGACCGTCCCCAGGACCAGGAAGATGAGGACCAGGGGTGGGACCATGGAGAGAAGGGCCCTTTGGAGCAAGGGGTTGTTCCGGACCCTGGGGAGGAGGACCAGGGTCCAGGCCCCAAGGGCGAGGAGGATCTCCACCCATTCGGCCCATTGGGGGAGAAAGCGGCCTACCCCGTAAGCCCCTGCGCCCACCAGGGGGTAGGAGAGCAGGGCGAAGATGGCCTCCCGTTCCTTCTCCCCTCCTGCCCGGGCCTCCTCGGGCAGGCTTGGGGCCCA
>JBEPYU010000026.1:0-18339 GCA_041641215.1 Thermaceae bacterium | reverse complement strand
TCTGGTGTCCCTGCTGTACCGCAGGGGGGTGCGGAAGAAGAAGGCGGCCCTGGAGACCTTCTCCTTCCATCCCCTCTCCGCCCTCAGGTTCCTGGGGCTCTATGCGGTATAACGGTCAAGTCTGAGGGGCGTACCTTGCTGGTTGACAAAGGTGTTACCCAAACATTAATCTAGTGCAGTTAGGGCCGGTAGGGCTGGCCCCAAAGGCCCAGCCTGCTGGCGCGATCGATACCTTTTGAGGAGGGTGATGGTGATAATGATGCACCTAAGACGGGCGCCCACACTCCTACTGGGTCTACTCCTGGCGGTAGCCCTAGGGCAGACCCCGGGGCTCAAGCTTAGCCTCCTGAGCTTCCAGGTGGTCCAAACCCAAACCCCCCAGGGGCCCAAGGAGGAGTTCCGCCAGGCCCTCGAGGTAAAGCCGCGGGACGTCTTGGAGTACAGGCTAGAAGCGGAAAACACAACCAATACCCCCCAGAGGGAGGTGGTCCTCACCCTCCCCATCCCCAAGGAGACGGCCTACCTCGAGGGCACGGCCACCGTCCTCTCCTTTAAGGGCACGCGCATCCAACCCACCTTCTCCTACGATGGGGGCAGGACCTTTGGCCTCCCGCCCCTCAAGCGCAAGGTGAAGGTGGTGGAGGGAGGAAAGGAGGTGGAAAAGGAGGTAGAGGTAAAGCCCGAGGAGTACACCCACGTGCGCTGGACCATTCCGGAGTTAGGCCCTAAGGAGAAGGTGACCCTTAAGGCAAGGGTCATCGTCCGGTAGATATCCAATGGAGGTGAAAAGGTGACGAAGTTACCCACAAGGCTGATCCCCGCCTCGGTCCTGGCCCTGGCCTTGGCCCTTGGCCTGGCCCTGGCCATGACCCCCGCAGGAACGGCCATCCAGAACCAGGCCTCTGCAAGCTACATCGACTCGGCTGGCCAACCCCGGACCACCACCTCCAACCTGGTGGTCACCATCGTCCAACAGGTCTATAGCTTCACCATCACCCCAAACGGCACCGAAGCGGTGCCCGGCCAGACCCGGTACGGGCTTCCCGGTGGCCCCGTATACTTCAACTACACCATCACCAACACCGGAAACGGCACGGATACCATCAATCTCAGCACCCAACAACCACCAACTGGGGACAACTTTGACCTCCTAAACCCCACCCTGTACCTGGACACCAACTGCAACGGCACCATTGACGCGGGCGAGTCCCCCATGGCAAGCCCGAGTGTCACCTTGCCTATGGGAGGCTCGGCCTGCGTGATCCTAGGGGGCACCATCCCCGCGGGTACCCCAAGCGGCCAGTACGCGAACATTGATCTGGTAGGCACCTCAGCCGGTAATCCCACCACAAAGGATGACGGCAACTGGGCCCGGGCCACCGCCACGGCCCAAGCCATCCTCACCGCCACCAAGTCCGCAAGTCCCACGGGTGCGGTGAACCCCGGCAGCACCATCACCTACACCATCAGCGGTTCCAATAACGGGGGTAGCGCGGCCAGCGGGGTAAACGTACCCGGTCTGGGCACTGGCATCCTGGTCTCCGACGTGATTCCCACCGGCCTTACCGTGAATGCCATGCCCACCGGCAGTGCGGGTGCGGGTACGGTGCAGGTTGTTTACTCCACGAATGGGGGCTTGACTTGGTCCTCCTGGCCCCCTGCAACGCCCCTGATCGGCGACGGCACCAACATCGCCGTCGGGATGTTTATCCAAGGTGGCCCAGGCTTCTTCCCCCAGGGGGCCAGCTACACCTTTAGCTTCCAGGCCACCGTACCGGCGAACGCCCCGGTGGGGACCTCCTACGGCAACACCGCTACGGTGCGTTACAACGACGGCCAAACCAACCAAACCGTCTCCACCAACAGCACCACGAACACCGTGGCCGCAAGCTACGCGGTCAAGGTGGGCCCCTATGAGTACCCTTTGGGGAACCCCCCCGCAAACAGCAGCTACCTGGCAGGCCAGTACACCGTTAATCGCTCCGGCGACACCCAAACCATCAACAGCGCTTACGACGGCACCGAGGTCATCTTCCGCCACACCTTAAGGAACACGGGGAACACCTCGGATAGCTTTAGCCTGAGCCTGAGCGGAGTTCCCACGGGCTGGACCTGTGGCTTCCTGGCCAATGACCTCTCCACCCCCATCTCTGGACCCGTAGGGCCGGTAGCCGCGGGTGGGGACTACAACTTCGCCCTGCGCTGCAGCATCCCCGCCGGCTACACCGGTGGCCCCTTTAGCCTCACCGTGACCGCCACCAGCCAGGGTAACCCGGGCCAGTCGGATACCACCAGCGACACCGTGAACGCGCTAGCGGACGGCTTCCGGTTGGACCTCTTTGGTGGTCCAGAAGGAGCACCTTCTTACGAGCAAAGCAAGACCACGAACGGCACCAACTACACCTCCGATGACCCGAACGCGGTCAACCGCCCTAGCCTCTCCCCATACCCCTTCGCCAACCCCGGGGCCCAGGTGGTCTACCGCCTCCGGATCACCAACCTCAACCCCAACGGCCTCGCCGATAACTACCTCCTCTCCGTAAACCCCACGGACGCGGCCGCCTTCAACGCCCGGGTAGCCAGCGTCCTCTTCTACCCCGACGGGAACAACGACGGACAACCAGACGGGCCCGCCATCACCAATACGGGCCTCCTCAACTTTAACCAGACCTTCTCCTACCTGGCCGTGGTCACCCTCAAGCCCAGCGCCCCTCCGGGCGGGGCTCCCTTCAACTTTGAGGCCCGGAGCTCTACCAACAACGAGGTGGACTGGGCTTACACCGAGGTTTGGGTCAACACCGTAGCCCAAGTCGTCCTGGACCCTGACCGTTCAGGGACGGTGACGAGCCCAGGCACCATCCAGTACACCCACACCCTCATCAACCTCTCCAACGCCCAGGCTGAATGCCTCGTCCAGGGTAATGGGGGCAGCTACGGCTGGACCTACCAGTACTCGGACAACGGCGGCGCCAACTGGTACGGAGCCTTGGCCCCATCCCTAGCTCCCAATGGGGGTAGCGTTACCATCCACGTCCGGGTCATCGTGCCCGCGGGGCAGCCCATCGGGCGCACGGACGTGAACACCGTGACCGCCACCTGCAACGTGGGTGCTGGCACGGCCACGGCCACCGCCACGGAGACCACCACCGTGGTGGGGGGCGAACTCCGGCTCCAGAAGAGCGCGGTGAGCTACGTCGGCACCAGCAACACCATCCGCTCCGGTGACGGCAGCCAGGCCTACCCGGGCGACGTCATCGAGTACACCCTGGTGGCCGAGAACATCGGCACGGGCAACCTCACCCAGGTCATCGTGACCGATCCGCTCCCGGCCTACACGGAATTCGTGAGCGTATCAGTCACCGCGATCAGCGGCTTCCCCGCGGGGGCCCAGGTCCGCTACTCCACGGACGGGACCAACTGGACCCCCACGGCACCCACGACCCTCTCTACGGGCGGGGTCATCTACGTAGGCGTGGACACGAACGGGAACAACACCATCGATAACGGCGACATCATGCCGCCCGGGGCTAAGATCACCATCACCCTCCGCGTCCGGGTGAAGTAAGCCCTTCCCTGGCCCGCCCCCAATCGGGGGCGGGCCAGGCCCCTCAAGGGGATAGGGTTTTAGGGATACAAATCGGGCAGTGGATGAAGGAAATGCATAGAGGTGGTGATGAAAGGAAAAACCCATCCCCTATCCCCCCACCTCCTTCCCTGGCTGCTCCTCTTGGGCCTGGCCTGGGCCATGACCCCCGCGGGGACCATCATCCGCAACCAGGCTGCGGCCCAGGTCGGGAACGAGCGCTACCTCTCCAACGTGGTGGAAACCCGGGTCCTTCCCCTTTGCGTGCCCCTCCTGAGCCCAGACGGCACCCCCCAAGCCCCCGGGCAAAGGGCCTCGGGAAACCCTGGAGGCCGGGTTTACCTTCCCTACCTCCTGAAAAATGGGGGTAACGCTTCCTTTTCCCTAGGGCTCAGCTACGCCCTGGCCTCCCCCCTTGGCCCTAGCGGGGTGCGGTTTTTCCACGACCTGAACGAAAACGGCCAGCTGGACCCAGGGGAGCCCGAGGCCTACGCCTTCACCCTGGAGGCTGGGGGCCAGGCTCGGCTCCTCATGGAAGTGACCCTCCCCCAGGACCTGGGGGAGATCCGCCTCACCCCGGTGGCCACCTGCCCAGATGGGAATAGGGATGATGCGAATTACGCGGCCATCGAGGTGAGGAGGGGCCCAATCCTGGCCCTGGAGAAGAGCGCTACCCCCTCGAGGATCCTCCCCGGCGAGGAGGTGACCTTCCGCCTAGTGGTGCGGAACCTGGGGGAAGGGGCCGCCTCTGGGGTACAGGTCACGGACCTTCTCCAGGACCTTCCTGGGCTTACCTACCGGCCAGGTTCAGCTTCAGCCCCCAAGGGGAGGATTTCCTACTATGACGGCGCCTCTTGGCGGGAGGCTGAACCCTCCCAGCAGGTCTTAGGCCTGCGCCTCGAGGTGGACTTATCCCCAGGAGAGGAGGCCTACCTGGAGTTCCGCATGAGGGTGGCGGAAGGAGCTGCGCCCGGGCTACGCCAAAACCTGGGGGAGGCCACGGGGCCCGGGGGGCCGGCAAGGAGCGGGGCTTTCCTCGAGGTCCTCCCCCGCTACGCCCACCACCTGGGCCCAAGGGGCAACCCCAAGGCCCTCCCCGGAGGGGAAGGAAGCCCGGACGACGGACAAACCCTCTCCCGGCTCCTCCCGGGCCGAGAGGCCTGCTTCGCCCACACCCTCCTCAACGAGGGCAACGTCCCCGATGCCTACGACCTCACCTTGGAAGGCTTGCCCCAAGGGGCAACCTACGCTTTCCGCACCCTTGCGAATACCCCTCTAACCCCTCCCCTGAGCCTAGGACCTGGGGAGGCCTTGGACTTCCAGCTTTGCCTCACCGTCCCCAATCCGGGCCCGGGGTTCACCGTGGTCCTGGGGGCGGTTTCCCGAGCCACGGGAAGGGTCAACCGGACAAGGGACACGGTGGGGGAGGTCCTGGACCCAAGGACCAGCATTCCCCTTCAAAAAGAGGTGACCCCTGAAGGCACGGTGGCCGTGGGCACCCTCCTCACCTATACCCTCAGGGTGGAAAACCGGTTTGGTCCTCTCACGGGGGTCCAGATCCGCGACTCCCTGCCCCCCGAGCTCGAGCTGGTGGAGGCCCCTGGGGGGAGGCTGGAAGGCGGGGTCCTGGTCTTTGAGGTGGGGGACCTGGCGGAAGGGGAGGCCCGCACCTTTACCTTCAAGGCCCGGGTCCGGCAAGAGGTGCCCGACGATACCCTCATCCGAAACCGCTTCTTCCTCCATGCCCAAGGCCTCTCCACCCCCTTGGAGTCCAACCTGGTGGAAACCCCCGTCTTCTCTACGAGTCTCCTCCTCAGCAAATCCGTGGAGCCCAAGGAAGTGGCCCCCGGGGACCGCCTGGTCTACCGCCTAGAGCTCGTAAACCCCAGCCGGGTCCCCCTCCTGGTCCGCCTCGAGGACACCCCGCCCCCGGGCACGGCCTACATCCCGGGTAGCGGCCGCCTTTGCGAGGGCGGGGAAAGGTCCCCCGTGGTAGAGGGAAACCGGCTCCTTTGGGAGGGGATCCCCCTGGAGGGCGGGGGCCGGCTCTGCCTCACCTACGCCCTCAGGGTCCTCCCGGAGACGCCTAGGGAGCTTCTAAACGTGGCCCGAGCCCAAGGGGTCTCCGCAGCAGGAGCGGCTACGGCGAGCGGCCGGGCCACGGCCCTCGCCCGGGTGGAACCCCAGGGGTTCACCGTGGCCCTCCTTGCGGGGAGGGTTTATCTAGATTTGGACGAGGACCGCCTCTACACCCCAGGCCGGGACCTCCCCCTTCCTGGGGCCCGGGTGGTCCTCCCTAACGGCTGGCAGACCCTCACGGACGCAGAGGGGCGGTACGCCTTCCGCGACCTCACCCCAGGAGTCTGGACCGTAACCCTAGACCGCCTCTCCGCCCCCTTCCCGCCCCTCAAGGGCCCGGCCCACCTCGGGGAAGGGTACACCCAGAGGGTCCTCGTCCAGGGCCTAGCCGTGGCCGACTTCCCCCTAAAGGCCCCCCGGGGCGGGGTTATGGTGGAGCGGACGGCCATTTTGGAATTCGGGCCCCTTAGGGTGGAAAAGCGCCTGGTGCGCCTGGAGGGCAGGCTCCAGGTGGTCCTCCACCTCCACTCCCAAAGCCCCCTGGAGGACCTGACGCTAAGGGACCCCCTTCCTGGGGGTGGGGAGAAGACCTTCCACTTCCCCTCCTTCCAAGGGGAGAAAACCCTTAGCTACGAGACTCAGGAAGGAATCTTGACGGATCCTGAGGTGCGTTGGAGGTATCCATGAGGCGCTTCCTTGTGGCCCTGGCCTTGTTAGGTACGGCCCTGGCCCAGGAGCAATTAGAATTTTTCGGCATCGTACCCGGAGACCAGCTGAAGTGGCAGGTGGATACTCTTCAGGTGAGCTTGGTGGTGCGCCTGAATACCACCCTCACCCTGGAGATCTACTCCCCGGGCCTGGACCCCGCGGACTACCGCCGAGGCTTAAAGGGTGGGGAGGAGCTTGGGGATGAACGCTACGATGGGGGCCGGGGGGATTTGCAGGCCGAATTTCGTCTTACCCGAGACGGAGCCACCTTGGTCGAAAAGACCTTTGGTACAGAGCCCCACCGCTGGGTCCGCTTCTTCCAAGGCCGGGTAGAGCCCGGGGTGTATCTTCTTACGAGCCGCTTCTATGGCCTGGGCAAGAACGCCTTCCGCTATCGAATTACCTCTAGCGTAACTGGGGCGGTGGAGGTCCTGGTGGACCCTCACCTCCAGGTCCTGGATATTCGCCCCAATACGGTCAACGTTAACGTCCGGGGCCCATCCTGGATGGACGCCTTTAGGCTACGGGTAGACCAGACCCTGACTCCTCTCCTGGTGGGCTTTTACGATGAGGATGGTCCCCGGGAACTAGAAGCCCGGGTGCGCCTCCCAGACGGGCGCACAGAAAGGCGGGAGGTCTCGGGGCCTCTGGCTTGGGTTTACTACCAGGTCCAAAGCCCAGGCACCTACGTCTTCGGCTACCGTCAACCCGAAACCGCCGCCCAGTACTCCAACACCGTGGGTATCCGGGTGGAGGCCTGCCTTAAGTTGGAGAGGAGTACCTCCGAGATACACGCCTTCCAGGCGGTGCCTCCTCAGCCAGTAGACGTCCAGACGGTAGACCAAGGAGGCCAGAAGCTGGACCTACCCCTCCTCCGGGAAGGCGACGACAAGCTTCGCACCTTTAAACTAGCCCCCTTACCTCCGGGGTATCGCCTCCTCCGGATGGAGGTGGAGGGGGGGGAGGTTCTCCCTGAAGGAAGGGTGCGCTTCGGATGTGCGGGGGGGAAGGTGCGGTTCATGGTGGAAAAACCCTCTCAGCCCGCGCCCCCACCGCCCCCACCCCAGGCCACCTTGGAGCTGAGGGCCCTGGCCGTTCTCCCCACAGGGGAAGAACCTTTTGACCTTAGGCTCCGGGTTGGGGAAGTAGAGGTAACCCTACGCCAGGGCCAAGCCCGCCTCACCCTGCCCCCCGGCACCTACCCCCTGGTTCCCCTGGTGGAAGGGGCCCGGGTGGAGGGGCCCAAGGAGGTCCGCCTCGAGGCGGGGGGCCGGGTGGAAGGGGTCTACCGGGTCTATCCGGAGGTGGCCTTGGAGCTGGAGCCCAAGGCCCTGGTGCTGGAGGAAGGGCAGACGGCCACCTTTACCCTCCGGGCCCAAACCCCCTTCCCCAAAGCCCTCCCCGGGGACCTGGAGCTAAGGTTCCCTGAGGGCCTAACTCCCCTCACCCACCCCCGCCTCCTTGCCCCCATGGGCCGGGGGAGGGAGGGCCTCCTTAGGGTGGAAGTCCGGGCCGAGCGCAAGGGGGTGTACGAGGTGGTGGGGAGCCTAGCCCCCTGGGACCTCCTCCAAAGGGCCCGGGTAGAGGCGGTGGCCCCGGCCCGCCTCGCCCTCCAGGTGGAAGGCCTCGAGGCCGTCCCCCTTGGGGAGAAGGTGGTCTACACCGTCCGGGTGCGCAACCTGGGGGACCGTCCGGGGGAAGGCCTCCTTGTGGGCCTCCCCCTGGCTGAGGCAGGCCTTTTGGGCTTTGAGGAGAGGATCCGCTTAGGGCCAGGAGAGGTCTGGGAGCGCCGCCTGGAAGGGGTAGCCCAAGGGGGGGAGATCCTCACCTACACCGCCCGCCTCCTAGGCCAGGAGGCCCAGGCCAAGACCCGGGTCCTCCGCCCCAAGGCCTCCCTCACCCGGGAGGCCCTAGGGGAGGCGGTCCCTGGGGAGGAGGTGGAGGTCCGCCTCCGGGTGGAAAACCGAGGGGAGGCCCCCATGGCCTACACCCTCACGGACACCCCGCCCCCAGGCTTCGTGCCCCTAGGGGAACCCCGCTGGGAGGGAAGCCTGGCCCCCGGGGAGGCCCGGGTCCACACCTACCGGGTCCGGGTGCCCTTGGGACCGGAGAGCCAGGAAACCTTCCTCGCCACGCTAAAAACGCCCCTAGAGGAGAAGAAGGAGCCGGCCACCCTCATCCGCCGCCTCATCCCCTTGAGGAAAGAGGCTAGCCCTAAGGCCATCCTCCTGGGGGAGGAAGCCCTTTTCTTCATTCAGGTGACCAACCCCTTGTCAAGGCCCCTTACCCTCACCCTTAGGGATGCTCCTGAGGAGGGTTTGGCCTTGCTTGGGGAGGGAGAAAGGACCCTCACCCTAGGGCCCAAGGAAACCCAGAGGTTTGAGGTACGGGCCCAAGGAAGGCGCCTCGGGGAGCTCAAGAACTCCGCGATGGCCTTCGTGAACGGGGTTCCCGCAAGCCTCCCCGCCCAAGCCGCCTTGGCCGTAAAGCCCGTCCTGGAACCCGTAAGGCTTTCCCAGATCCAGCTCCCCTTCAAGGTGGAAGGCCCTGGGGAAAGGCTCCTCATCGCCCACCCCCTTCCCCCAGGGGCAAGCTACGAACGGGGCTCGGCCCGGCTGAATGGCCTCCCCATCCCCGACCCTAAGACGGACGGAAAGCGCCTTTTCTTCCTCCTCCCCTACGCCTCCCAGGGCACCCTGAGCTACACCCTCCGGCACCGGGAGCCCCTAGGCCCCTTGCCCGAGGCCAGCCTTACCCTCCGCCTTGGAGACCGGGAGGTGTACCTTAAGGGCAAAACTTCCTTCAAGGAGGCCGAGGGGGCCAGGGAGATCCCCAAAGGGGAGAGGCCCGGGGCCATCCGGGAACCCTGGCCCGGCACGGTGGCCGAGGCGGAGAGGATCCGGGTGGTGGTGGAGCTTCCTGCGGGCCTTAAGCCGATCCTCAAGGTGAACGGGCAGCCCGTAGGCCGGGAGAACCTGGGCAAGGCCGTGCTGGACGAGGCCCAAGGGGTGGAGCGCCTCGAGTACTACGGGGTGCCCCTCAAGGAGGGGGCAAACCGCATCCGCCTGGAGGCGGAGGGCCTGGTGGACGAGGTGGAGGTCTTCCGGGCGGGACGGCCGGTCCGCCTAGCCCTCCGCCCCTTGAGGGCCTTTGCGGACGGGCGTAGCCCCGTGGAACTCGAGGTCCTGGCCCTGGACCCCCGGGGCCTCCCCTCGGGGTTTGGGCCGGTCACCCTGGGGGTGGAGGGCGGGGAGCCCCTGGACCCCGACGCCTTCCCCAAGGAGCCCGGCTACCAGATCCTCCTCAAGGAGGGGCGGGGCCTCCTTCGGCTTAAGCCCCTCCTCAGCCCTGGCCGGGTGCGGGTGGAGGCCCGGTTCAACGACCTAGTCCTCCAGGAGGGGGTCTACGTCCCAGGTAGCAAGGGAACCTTCTACGCCTACCAGGGAAGCCTGGGGATCCAGATCCGGCCCCTGGGGGTCTTCGGCCTGGCCCGGGGGTATCTGGAGACCCCCCTGGGGGAGGGCAACCTCCAGGTGGCCCTGGACACTACGGGAGGCCTAGCCCGGCCCCTGGACCCCAAGGGGGCCTTCCCCATTACGGGAGCCGGGGAGGAGGCCCGCCCCGCCCTCCAAGGGGATCCCCTCGCCTTCCGCTACGAGTCCCCCCGCTTCGGCCTGGGCTACCACGCGGGGGCCCTGGCCCTTCCTGGGGTCCGGGGCCTCCCCTCGGGGCCAGCCCTGCGCCTCGAGGTCCGGGAGGGAGAATTCAGGGCCACGGGGTTTTTGGGCCTCTTCCCGGAGGGGGTTAAGACCGTGGAGATCACCCCGGATGGGGGGCGGATCTACGCCCTGGGGGAGAGGGTGGAGCCCTTGAGCGAGCGGGTGGTCCTGGTGGAAGGGGCCAAGGAAACCCCCCTGGTGCGGCTTAAGGACTACACCCTGGACTACCCCACGGGGACCCTGTTCCTCGCCCGGCCCCTTTGGCCCACGGGGCCTGGCTTTGAAAAGGTCCGCCTGCGGGTAACCTACGCCCCCCAAGGGGCCCCGAGGCGGCAGGTCCTTTGGGGCTTTGGCCTGAGCAGGAACCTAGGAGCCTTCCGCCTAGGGGCGGGGGTGGCCCAGACCCCTAAGGGGCTAGCCTATGGGGGGGAGGTCCGGATGGAAACCCCAAGGGGCGGCCTAGGCCTCCGCTACACCTACGATGGGCGTGCCCTTTGGGCCTTGGAGGGGACCCTAAGGGAGGAATCCTTTGAGGCCCGGGCCAACCTCACCTACGGGGGAAGGCTAGAGGGCCGGGCCCAGGTGCGCTTTGGCCTTGGGGGGGGAAGCTTCCTGGCCTTGGAGCAGGTGGGCCTCCAGACGGGCCTCCTCTACGAGCTCTCCCTAAGCCCCTGGACCGCGGGCCTTGGGGTGGCCTACCTCTGGGATCGGGCCCGGGTTGCGGGCCTCCTCCGGGCCCGCCTGGGCGAGGCCCTCACCCTCACCCACACCCAGCCCTTTGGGGCGGGGATGGGGGTTACCCGGCTGGACCTCCTCTACCCCTTGGGGAATGACCTCTTCCTGGAGGGGGGCCTCGAGGGGCGCTGGGGCGAGGGGATAGGCGGAAGCCTGGGCCTAAGGGGCCGCCTCATGGGGTCCAACTTCTCCATCGCCTACGCCCTCCCCGGGGCCTCGGGGGAGGGGAACCGGGCCCGGCTGGGCCTCGAGGTGCCCTGGCCCCTAGATGAGCGCTGGAGCCTAAACGTGAGCGCGGGCTACGAGCGGAACCTCACCACGGGGGAGGACCGGGGGGCCCTGGGCTTTGGGGTGCGGTACAAGGAGGAGGGCCTGGTAGCTACCTTTTCCGCGGACCTCACCCCGGGGAACCTTACCCTCAAAGGGGGCCTCGCCGGGATGCTGGGCCCCGAGGCGGTGGTGGGCCTGGAGGCCCTCCTCCGGCTTCCTGAAAGGAAAGGGCGCTATAGCGTGGCCTACGCCCTTTGGCAGGAGGCCCTTACCCTCCTCACCTACCACCGCCTGGAGGAGAGGCGGCTGGAGGGGGCCCTGGCCCTGGCCTTCCGCCCTGGGGACTCTTTCCAGCTCCGCCCAAGCTTCGCCTACCGCCTCCTCCTAGGGGACCCCCAGGGGAACACCTACCAGGTGGGCCTGGCGGGGAACCTCTACCTCACCCCCTTCCTGGGCCTTGGGGGCGGGGCCTACTACCTCTTCCAGCCCGGCACAGGAGCCGGGGCCTGGGTCTTCTCCGTGGAGGGAAGCGTGAGGGCTATGGAACGGGTCTGGGCTAACCTGGGCTACGCCTTCGGCGGCCAGGGCCTCACCCCGGACACCGTCCCTGGCCTTTACCTGCGCCTGGACTTCCTAGGAGGTGAACCATGACCCTGCGCCTATGGGTGGCCTTGTTCCTCTGGGCCCTGGCCAACCTAGCCCTAGGCCAGCTGAGCTTCACCGAGGTCACAGACGCCCAAGCCCTGGCCAACGCCTTGGCCAGCCCTGGGGTGAGCGTGGTGCAGGGCTCGGCAAGCCTGACCCGGCCTGAGCTGACGGGCAACACCGGCACCTTCACCGGGGGCACCACCCCAGGAGGCCCTGGCCCGGTGATCGGCATCCCAAGCGGGGTCCTCCTCACCACGGGGAATTTTTCCTTCTCTGTACGGGGACCAAACAATAGGAAAGGTTCCTCGGTGATCTCAGATTTTTCCCCAGACAGCGATCTACAGGCCATTGCAGGAGCGGCTACTTACGACACGATCGCCCTCACCTTCCAAGTCATCCCCCAAGGGCCCGCCCTGCGCTTTGAGTTTGTGTTCGGCAGCGAGGAGTACCCGGAGTTTGTTTGCTCTCAGTACAATGATGTGTTTGGGCTCTTCGTAAGCGGCCCAGGCCTATCGGGACCCTTTAGCAATAGCGCGGTCAATGCCGCCACCCTACCCAACGGGAGGCCCATTAGCATCAACACGGTTAACGGAGGCCAAGTGGGTTATAGAGCAAATAATCAGCCAGTCTCAGGTTGCGACCTCACCAACACGGCATACTACGTGGATAACGGTGACCCCAATGACCCTAGTCTCCCAGACCCCAACCTCTACACCAACACCCAGCTAGACGGCTTTACCCGCCCCTTGCGGACCTGGGTGCCGGTGGTCCCCGAGGGGGTTTACACGGTAAAGGTGGCCATCGCCGACGTAGGGGACGAGGAATACGATAGCGCCCTCTTCCTGCGCGCCCTAGCTAGCCTAGCGGACTTTGGGGACGCGCCCGATGGGTACGGGACCACCCTTTTGAGAAACGGGCCCTTCCACGTCCTGACGCCAGAGCTCTACATCAGGCCCACCCCGCCCGACTGGGAAGCGGATGGACAACCCAGCCTCCAGGCTAACGGGGACGCAAACGACGAGGACACCTTCTCCAGCCTACCCCCTTTGACCACTGCCTCCACAAGCTACCAGCTAACCGTACCCGTTACCAACAATACGGGATTACTCGCCGTCCTAGCCGGCTGGATTGACTTCAACCGGAACGGCCAGTTTGACCCTGGGGAGCGGGCCACGGCCAACGTGCCCCCTGGGGCCACCTCGGCCACCCTTACCTGGACCAACCTGTCGGGCCTCCAACCCGGCACGACCTACCTCCGCCTGCGGCTCTCCACGGACCTGGCCTTCGTCCAGGACCCCAAGCCTCTCGGGGGAGCGGGCGACGGGGAGGTGGAGGACTATGTCCTCACCATCGCCGGCCTGTACACCCTCTCTGGCCAGGTCTACCACGACCGCCAGCCCAACGGCCTAAGGGACCCAGGGGAGGGCTGGGCGGACGGGGCCACGGTCTATGTGAAGCTCGTCCAGGGGGGGACGGTGCTCCAGGTGGCCACGGTGAGCCCTGGTTCAGGCACCTTTAGCTTCCCGAACCTGGCCTCCGGAACCTACACCCTGATTCTGGACGATAATCCTAACCCCAGCGACCTCACCCCCAAGGCTCCCGCAGGCTGGCACTTCATCCAACCTGCAAGCGGCACCCGCACGGCAAACCTCACAGGGGACCTTGGGGGCCAGGACTTTGGCCTCTTCCGGGGCACCAAGCTTGTGGGCCAGGTCTTCTACGATGACGGGGAAGGAGGCGGAACCCCGAATGACGCCTTCCGGCAGGGAGGCGAGCGGGGGGTAGGCGGGGTTACCCTCACGGCCACGGACGGCACGAATACCCGCACGGCCACCACGGACGGGAACGGGAACTACCTCCTCTGGATTCCGCATAGTTGGGGGAACGTCACCCTCTCCCACCCCTTGCGCCCGGCCACGGGCCGGAACAATGGGAGCACTCCCAACAAGGTGACGAGCTGGACGGAGGCCACCTCACCCGCCTCCCCCGGGGCGGTGGTGAACCTGGGGCCGGCCAACACCTTGCCCCAGGACCTCACCCTTAACTTCGGGGTGGTGCGGCCAAGCGCCTTCGCGCCCTCCCAGTCCGGCACCGCAAGGAGCCCGGGAACGGTCACCTACTCCCACTTCTTCCGCCCGGGCACCCAGGGCACGGTGGCCTTGGCCCCGGCCCAAACCCCGGCCTTCACCTACCAGGCCCGGCTGGACGCAAACTGCAACGGGACCTGGGACCCAGGGGAAGAGTTCGCCCCCTTACCCCTCAGCTTTACCGTGGGCCCAACCTGGCCTAGGGAAGCCGATGGGAGCCTGAAGGCTTGCGCCTTGGAGGTGCGGGTGCTGGTCCCAGCGGGACAGCCGGATGGGCGGGTGGACATGGCCATCCTGGAGGCTAAGCTCACCTGGAGCGGCAACGGGAACGTGGTGGAGACCCTAAGCCTCATGGACCTCACCACCGTCCAGGCGGGCCAGCTGAGCCTGGAGAAGAAGGGGCGTAACTGCGGGCCTTCCGGAAACTGCAGCGGGGAGTTTTCCACCAACGTCCAGGGGAAGCCAGGGGAGGTCCTGGAGTACTGCATCCTCTACCGCAACCTGGGCACGGAAACCCTCACCCAGGTCAAGGTCACCGACCCCATCCCCTTCTTCACGGACTACATAACGGGAAGCCTTACCCATAACGGAAACCCTGCGGGGAACGTGACAGGCGGCATCGTGGAGGTTTCCGTGGGTACCCTTACCCCAGGCGCAGGGGGGCAGATCTGCTACCGGGTGAGGATCCGCTAGCCCCCTAACCCGCTTTGTGGGCCCGGGGTCTTGGCCCTGGACCCATGCCCTTTCGGCTTCTCGAAAATACCCTTTTTGGTTCGTGCGCTTCTGGGTACTCCACGGGGACTCTCTAGTCAGCGAAGCTATGGCCCAAGCCCGCATGGGGTGGTCAGAGGGCGGAAGGGTGGCGGGAACCCAGGAGGGGGGCAAGGAGGAGGGCGAAGAGGAGGAGGCCATACCCCAAGAGCAGGCAGCAGAGAGCCCCCCGGGGGGGGAGGCGGTCCTCCAGGGCCAGGTGGAGGCCCAGGAAGACCCAGGCCAAGAAGGTGCCGAGCTCCTTGGGGTCTGGGCTCAAGGGGGTACCGAAATACCCCCAGGCCCAGGCCATCCCGCTTCCTAAGCCCAGGGTAAGGGCCAGGTAGCCAGGCCCCAGGTAGCCCCGGGCCAGGCGCTTGAGGCTCCAAAAAGGGGGGGCCGAGAGGGCCCGGGCGGGGTTCTCCTTGAGCCACCGGCCCTGGAGGGCGGCAAGCACCCCTGCCCCTACCCCCACGGTGAGGGAGAGGTAGGCGAGGAGGAAGGCCCCCGCGTGGAGGAGGGTCAGGCCCAGGGGCAGGGGCTTTGCGGGATGGGGCAGGGCCCTTAGGGCGAAAAGGCCCAAGGCCAAGGCCACGAGGAGGAGGTAGTCCCGCAAGGGGGCAAGCCGGGGCCTATCCAGGAGGGTCCCCGCCCGAAGGGCGAGGAGGGCCCCAAGGAGGAGGGCCACCTGGGCCGGGGCCATGAGGGGCCCCTGGCGAAGGGCCTCGAGGAGGACGGCAAGAAGGTAGGCCCCGCCCCCTAGGCGCAAGGGGAGGCCCTTGGGGTAAAGGAGGCCCAAGGCCAGGCTCAGGAGGCCAAGGAGGGCAAGGGGAAGGGCTGGATTCACGGCCTCAGGGAGAGGATGGGGCAGGAGGCGGGGCAAGGGGGGGCCTCCACCAGGGCCAGGGCCCGGGCCTTGAGGCCCTGGATCAGGGGGTGGGCCCGGCGCCCTATCTCCTTGTGGCGGAGGAGGGGGTCTATCCCTGGGCGCTCCCGGGCCACCTCGAGGGCCAGGTAGGCCCGCCAGGCCTGGATGGCGTGGCGCACCCGGTGGCCTGCGTACCACTCCAGGAAGTCCCCAAGGGCCTTTTCCACCAGGGCCTCCACCTTGGGGATCTCCCCCTTGCGGGCCTCGAGGTTTTTGGCCACCACCCCTTCCAGGTCGTCCAGGTTGTAGAGGTAGGCGTGGGGAAGGCGGCCCACCTCGGGGTGGATGTTCCGGGGCACGGCCAGGTCGATGAGGAAAAGGGGCTTCCCCCGCCGGGGGAGGTCCTGGGGATGGACGAGGTAATGGGGGGCGAGGGCCGAGGCCACCACCAGGTCCGCCTGGGCTAGGACCTGGGGAAGGGCAGGGAGGCCAAACCCCTCCCCCCCAAACCGGAGGGCCAGGGCCTGGGCCCGCTCTGGGGTGCGGTTCAACACCCAGATCTTCCCCACCCCATGGGCCTTGAGGTGGGTGAGGAGGAGCTCGGCCATCTCCCCCGCCCCCAAGACGGCCACCCTAAGCCCGGAAAGGTCCCCATAAAGGGCCAAGGCCAGGTCAAGGGCCGCGTAGGCCACGCTCACCGCCCCCTGGCCGATTCCCGTCTCGCTCCGGGCCCTTTTGCCCAGGTAGAGGGCGGTCTGGAAGGCCTTTTCCAAAAGGGCCTCCGTGGCCCCGTGGGCCCGGGCCCGGAGGTAGGCCTCCCGCACCTGGCCCAGGATCTGGGCCTCCCCCACCACCAGGGAGTCCAGCCCCGCGGCCACCCGGAGGAGGTGGGCCAGGGCCTCCCGGCCCCGCTTGAGGTAGAGGTGCTGGGGGCTCGCCCCCCGGGCGAGGAGGAGGTCCCTCGCCCCCCTAGGGTCCCCTACCCCATAGATCTCCGTGCGGTTGCAGGTGGAAAGGACCACCCCCCGCCCCAAGGCCCCGTAGACCCCGGGAAGGTCCTCAGGGGCCAAGGCCACCCCTTCCCGGAGGGCAAGGGGGGCGGTCTTGTGGCTAAGGCCCACGAGGTAAAGGGGAAGCGCCATGGCCTAGCCCCCACTATACCCTAAGGCGGCAGGACATCCGTCCCCTCCAGGGCCTCGAGGATGGCCGCGTAAAGCCCAGGAAGGCCAGGCTCCTTAGCCTCCACCACGGGAAAGCCCAAGGACCGGGCCTCCCTGGCGGTGGCCGGGCCAATGCAGGCCGCCCGGGGGCGCCTAGGGGTATGGCGGGCGTAGGCCCAGGCCCCGCTCGGGCTAAAGAGGGCCACCACCTGGGCCTCCTCGAGGAGGGCCACCTCCAGGGGGGATAGGGGCCTTTCCCGGGTGGCGTAGACCTCGAGGCGCTCCACCTCCACCCCTCGCGCCTTGAGGCCCTCCTCCAGGTCCTTCCCCGCGAGGTCCCCGGCCACGAAGAGCACCCGGCGGGCCTCAGGGAAGGCCTCGGCCAGGTCCTGGGCCGTGGCCCTGGGGGGGAGGAAGGCCGGGGGAAGCCCCCCCTGGGCGAGGACCCTCCCCGTCCCCTCCCCCACCGCGGCCACCCGCAAGGGGGGCCTACCCGCCTCCTCCCAGGCCCAAAGGAGGCGGCTTGCCCCCTCCTTGGAGGTCACGGCCACCCAGTCCGCCCCCCCAAGCCTCCCGGGAAGGAGGGCGAGCCCCGGAAGGTCCACCTGCTCCAAAAGGGCCACCTCCTCGGCCCTTAGGCCCCGGGCCCTAAGCCGGGCGAGGAGCTCCCTATCCTTCCCCCGGGTGAGGAGGACCATAGGCCTTCCGGAATAGGCGCATGGCCCCTAGGGCCCGGGGAAACCCCAGGAAGACCGCGGCCTGGAGGATGGTCTCCCGGATCTCCTCCGGGCTAGCCCCGGCCCTTAATACCACCCCATGCGGGCTTGCGCCCGCATGGGGGCCCCGGTAGCAAAAGCAAAGGGTATCAATGGCCGCCCGTCTCTCCCCCCAAAGGGCTTCCCGTACCCCCATGGAGGTAGTCTAGCACCCCTTGGAGGCGGGAAAGGGCCTTGGGGTTTTCCCCCAAGGGGTCAAAGAGGAGGGGCCGGACCCCCGACCTCTCTGCCCCCAGGAGGTCGGCCTCCGAGTCCCCCACGTGGAGGGCCTCCCCTGGGGCTACCCCCAAGGCCCTCAGGGCCTCTTGGAAAAGGCGGGGGTCGGGCTTGGCCACCCCCGAGAGGGCGCTTACGGCAAGGTGGTGGAAGTAGTCCCTTAAGCCTACGACCTCGAGGATCTCGGGCAAGAGGGCGTCCCAGTTGGAGACCACGGCCAACCGGTAGCCCCGCTCCCGCAAGGCCTCCAAGGTCTCCTTGGCCCCCGGGGCGAGGGGCCAGACCCGAGGGTCCCGGTAGCGGGCCACGAGCTCTTGGCTTAGGGATTCCGCCACCTCCTCTAGGCCCATGCCCACGAGAAGCCGCTTGTGGAAGGCCCGCCAAAGGGCCAAGGCCCCCTCCCGGTCCCGGGCCTGGAGGTGGTGGGCCTCGTAGAAGCGGAAGGCCTCCAGGGCCGCGGGCCTGGGGTCCCGCCGGGGCTTAAGGCCCCTTTCCTCGAGGAGGGGAAAAAGCCAAAACCGGGGATTTGCGAGGATGAGGGTGTTCCCCACGTCAAAGAGGACCGCTTGGACCATAAGGGAAAGATACCCCCGAGGTTTGAGAAAAGGCAAAATTCCCGGTCGTGTCAAGAGTTATGTGTAAGAGTCTGTGTACGGGGGGCATACCGCTCCTGAAGCATCTTCTCCAGCACCTCCTTCACCTCCGAGAACCCCTTTAGTTTCCGTTCTGCCCACCTCCCT
>JBEPYU010000025.1:0-19656 GCA_041641215.1 Thermaceae bacterium | reverse complement strand
TGTCGTCCACCAGGAGGTGGAGTTTAAGACCATGGAAGTAGACCCGCTTGCTAGGGATGAAACCACGGTAGGCCTTGTCCGGGAAGAGGCGGGAGCGGGGGGCACGGATATTCTCGCAGGCGGGGAGGGGGAAGGTATCCAAGGCGTAGGCCTGGGCCTGGTGGAGGTTTTTCCAGGCCTGGGATAGGAGGTGAAGAAGGGGGAGGAGGAGGGGATAGAGGGCGTGGAGCCTGCGGTTGAAGCGGCTTGGGGAGGGGAGGTGGGTGAAGAGGTTGAGGTCTTGGGCGAGGGCTAGGGCTTTGTTGTGCTTGCCGCCCAGTTCCATGGCGGCCAGGATGGCGAGGGTAAGGATGGCGGAGGCTGGGGTCTTCGCTTGAGGGTCGTCCTTGTAGCCCAGTGCCTGGAGGGCATCGTCTATAATGCAAAAGGCCGCTATGATGCGTGGAAGCATAGCGGCCACTATTTTTTCAGACCTCGGGATAGGTAGCAACTTGGGTTATTTTAACTGCTAAAGTTAAGCCCATGTTCTGGGGTAGAGGTGGGAGCTACCTTTGAGCCAAATTTTTGCAGGGGCTCTGTTCCCTCTTTGCGTTGGGGCTCGCCCCCCTTTAGACTAACTGTGGTTATGAGTTCCTTGTTTTTTCCGCACTTGGATGAACGGTCTCCTTCTTACCCTATTTTGGTCCTTCCCAGAAGTGCCTTTTGGCGTCCCCCTTACTGGTCTTACCTCATCCTTTTTCTCCTCATTCCCTTGGGTGCTTTGGGTCTTTTCGGGGCTCCCCCTTGGGAGGCTTGGGTTTGGAACCAGCTTGGCCTAACCCTTTTAGCCCAGGCCTTGGCCCTTTGGGCTGCGGAGAGGACCCTCCGCTATCCAGGGAGAGAGGTCTACGGGGTAGCCTTCTTTTATCTGGCGTTAGCCACCCTTCTTCTTATGGCGGTTTTCCTCCTCCTTAGGCTGCCCTACGCCCGGAGCTTTTTCCTCCTTTCCCTCCTGCTTGGGGCTCTGCCCTTCTTTCTCCTGGTAAGGACCCTGCCTGCCCCCCGCCTGCTCCTCCTTCCCGGGCGGAAGACCCGGTGGCTAGCCTTGGCCTTGAGGGACCATCTGGTCCTTGTGGACCAGCCCTCCCAGGCCGATGGGGTGGTGGTGGACCTCGAGGATCCCCCTAAGGGCCCTGGGGGTAGATGGGAAGCCCTCCTTAAGGCTTCCCTTCTGGAGGGCCGCCCCCTTTTCCTGCCGGAGGAGGTGTACGAGGCGGTTACCGGGCGGTTACCCCTAGAGCTCGGCGAGAGGGAGGTCCTGCGGGCCCTAAGCGCTTGGCGGCCCGGTCCTTATCTTTTTTGGAAAAGGATCTTTGAGTTAGGTCTAGTCATCCTGCTTCTACCCCTCGTCCTCCTCGTCGTCTCAGGGGTGGCCCTATTGGTCTACCTGGATTTAGGCCGGCCCGTCCTTTTTGCCCAGGAGAGGATGGGCTATAGGGGAAGGCCTTTCAAGGCCTACAAGTTCCGAACCATGCGGGGTGCCCCTAGGAGTGGCGTTTACGCTGGGGAGGAGAAAGACCGTATTACCCCATTAGGCCGCCTCCTTCGCCGTTTTCGCCTGGATGAGCTTCCCCAGATTTGGAACGTCCTAAGGGGAGAGATGGCCCTCATTGGCCCCAGGCCTGAGCAGCACGTCCTAGCCCAGGCTTATGCCCAGGAGAATCCCCTTTACGCTCTTAGGCATGCGGTTCCGCCGGGTCTTACCGGGTGGGCCCAGGTGGAGCAGGGGTACATGGAAGGCAAGGAGGGGGCTTTCGCCAAGCTGGCCTATGACCTTTACTACATCAAGCACCTTTCCTTTTTTATGGACTTGAGGATCCTCCTCAAAACCGTTTGGGTTATTCTTACTGGATTTGGGGCGAGGTAGCACCGCTTTTGTTACTCATCCGCCTCAAGAGAGGCCGAGGTCCTGGGGTTCACGATAGGAGAGGTACCTCAAGGCTTGTTGGGCTTGGTTCTGGTGATGGTTAGATAGACCTTTTCCAGTAGGGAGGTTACTTTTTCCCAAGTATACTTTTCCTGAATAAGCTCTAGCGCCCTTTTGGCTAGATCTGCGCGGAGACTAGGGTCTCGCAGCAACGCTACTACTTGCTCTACGAATTCCTCGTCGTTTTTGGCCACTAGGAGGTGTTCTCCGGGGGTGGCTTCAATGCCGCCAGCGCCGATGGGTGTAGTGACTACCGGGGTTCCTGCAGCCATGGCCTCGAGGATCTTGTTCTGTATGCCTGTTCCTCGCCTTATAGGGGCAACAGCCACTGTGGCTTGGGCTAGGTAGTCGCCTATGTGGGGAACATATCCCGTGACCTTCACATTCGGGAGTTTTGAGAGATTTAATACCCTTCTGGGCGGGTCTGCCCCTACAATCCAAAGTTGGGCGGATGGTTCTCTTTGGAGAATTTTGGGCCAAATATTTCTGCTGAACAGGATGGCTGCCTCGGCGTTAGGGGGGTACCCCATTCGGCCGCTGAAGATAATGATTTTTCCCTCAGAAAGTTTCCCGGAGTTCCTAGGGGTGAGGGAAGGAATATCGACACCATTGGGGATCACGTGGATCGTGGGATACCCCCCCAAAGCTTCCTTGTCACGGCGAGATGTGACCACTTGCCCATCCGTATCCCCTATGAGCTTTTCTTCCAAGCGCTTCATCCGGACGGCTTCCATTAGCAATAGGCCCTTGAGGGGCCAAGGTGCTATTTGGGCTCGCTGTTGCAAGTTAAGGGAAAGGGCGTCGATGAAGTCGATGACCCGAGGTAGCCCCTTTAGGATTTGGAGAAGGGGGGCCATTCTTGCCGTGTGGAGGTGCACAAGGTCGAAGGTTTCCTTCTCTAAGAGGTCTTGTACGCCCGCTATCAGGTCGGGGGGTGAGAAGAGGGCTGTTTGCAGGGGCCACCCTTCCGTTATGGAATTAAGGAGACTTTTTGCGTAGCCGAGCCTGTTGGAGGGTATGTGGATGAATCTAGCGTTAAGGCGCTTTTGCGTCTGGTGTTCTTCGGGGATTGGCTTGGGTTGGGTGGGGATGAGGACGGTAACGTCATGCCTTTGGCTCAGATGACGGATGAGGTGATAAGCCCTGGTTTGGTCTCCCCGAAGGGGAGGATACGGAGTTCGTGGAGTTATGAAGAGTATTCTCATGCTGTTTACCTTGCCAAAGCTGAAAGATAAGCTTCCAAGTGCAGCTTGGCTACCTTTACCGGCGAGAAAGCATCGGCTTTTCTTGCCCCTTTCGTTGTAAGAGCATTCCTGAGGCTAGGATTTTGCAGGATTTCTGCCATGGCCTGGGAGAAGCTTTTCTCGTCTAGGGGATCATCTACGAATAGGGCTGCTTCTCCGGCAATTTCTTCGCTGGTTGCAATACGGCTTGCTACGATAGGAACTTGTCGGGACATCGCTTCAACTAGGGGAATGCCGAAGCCTTCATAGAGGCTCGGGAATACTAGGGCGGTGGCCCAGTCATAAAGGGCGATTTTTTCTTCTTCGCTCACATATCCAGCGAGGATGATGCCATCCTTGTGAGGTTCGGGTCCCAACTCCTTTTGGATTTCCTCGTATCCGTGCCCTGGCCTACCTGCTAGGACTAGATGACACTCCATCTCCTTCCGGATTTTGCGAAAGGATCTGACCAGCGTGAGGATGTTCTTTCTCTTCTCTAGGGTGCCTATGAATAGGAAGTAGGGGGTTTTGATGCCTCTCTTTCCTGCTATTTGGTTGAAAACCTCCCTGGGGGTCTTAGCTGAGCGTAGCATGGTGGGAGAAAGGCCGGCGTAGGCTGTTCGAATCTTGGTCTCTTCGATGGGGAATCGCTCGAGCACTTCCTTTCTGATCGTCTCGCTTACGGTCAGGACAAGGTCGCTTGTCTTTATCGAGAGTTCAACGGCTTGCTTGAAATACAGCTGGTACGCCCGGCTGAAGGCTTGGGGAAAGTGTAGGGGTGCCAGATCATGGATTGTGACGACGTATGGGACGCCTTTTGCCTTTAAAACCGGGACCCAGAAGTTGGTGAAGTGTGCTAAGCTAAAGCGTCCTCTCCGTAGGGTGCTGGTTATGGTATTGATCCAGAGGATGTAGAAGATTCTTCTAACGGTTTTAGGTTTGGTCCTTTGGAGAAGATATGGCTTTCCCAGCAGCTGAACTTCAATGGAATCCGCCATCTGCGAGAAGCCTTCCATGAGGCTTAGGGTATAGTTGCCTATACCTGTCCCCTTTTCTAACGAGAAGCCGTCCTCGAGCAATACCCTAATCATCGAGCCCTCTTTTCCGCCACTCAATATATCGGCTTTCGATTAGGGCTAACCACCACCAGAGGTAGGGTGAGGCGTAGGAACCTTGCCCGCCCACAAAGAGACCAGTGAACAGGGTTGCCAGGGCCGGGACGGCCATGGCAATTGGTCCAGCCTCCCGAGATCCCTTTTTGGCCGCTAGAGCCTCCCTGATGGCTGTGAATATCACGGCCAGAAAAAGGGTAAATCCAACCAATCCGGTTTCCGCAAAAATGCGCCCAATTAGGGAATTCAATCCCGGGAGGTCTTCCCATTTGACGCTTCTGATCTCCTCCTGGACGAAAGGGGGGACCACTTCCTCGAAGTGGACACTCGAGCCTCCTAGGCCGTATCCTAGGAGGACGCGGGACGACCTGATCTGCAGGAAAGGACCGATTCCCCCGTAGACCCGATCTAGGATAGAGACGGACCACTCTCCCGAGGCAAGGGCTTGAAGCTGACGGCGTGCGTAGTCCAGAGGAAAGAAGGCGACAGCCAAAGCTGCAGCTACACCCAAAGGGACAATCCAACCCTTAGGGATCCGTTTGCGGGAAACGCCTATGGTAGCCGCAAGCAGTATGGCAGCAGCGAGATATGCGGAGAAACTCACAGTGGCTAGAAGGGCGATCACGGTTCCAATTCCCCAGATCGTTCTCATGGCTTTACCCATTAGGGGCCACCCTCCAACTAGCACGGGTAGGACAATGCTGGCTAAGTAAAAGCCGAAGTTCGCTGGTTCAGTGGAAAGCCCGGAGACCCGGTTTGGGATGACCTCCAATCCAAAGAGGCTCCTGGCATAAGAAACTATCTGCCTAAGTGGGGCTATGTCGCCGAGGTCTCCTCCTATCTGCAACAAGGAGATTAATATGGGTACAGCGGCTCCCACGAGGGTGGTGTGGACGATCCATCGATCGGAGACCCCAAGAAAGGCCCACCTCAGCACTAGAAAGAGGGATATCCCTGCTAGTAAGCCTAAGACCTGTCGGATCCAGCTGGTTAGGCGCAGGTGGGGGTTTGTCCCCGTGGCCAGATCGAAGGTTAGGGTGAGTAGGGAATGTAGGGTTGCCCAGGCCCAAAAGAGAAACAGGGTTGCCAGCAAGGGGGTGATGTGGATTTTCCCCAGTCTGAGTAATAGAGGTACAATCAATAGAGAGGCTACTAGGCTTGCTAGGGGTGTGATCTGGGCCACTGGCAGCGGCAGGTGATCAATGGATAGTCCTAGAAGGAGGATGAGGGCGATCGTTTTTTTGAAGTTCACTTTGAGAGCCATCCCCTGATCCTTCCCAAGAGGCTGTACCATCGGAAGCGAGCGGAGCCGAAGCGGCCGGTTGCGAGGTCTAGGGCAACCATGGCGGCTGTGCGTAGAAAACCGAGGAGGACAAATCCTGTGGGGTAGCCATGGGCCCTAAGTACATAGCCCATCCCGAGTCCATAGCTGTAGCCCTTGGCCAGGTCCCTAGCCTCATAGCCCTGGGGGGGTTCAGGGTGGTAAACGGTCAGGCTAGGATCGTAATACAGGCGGAAACCTTGCCCCATGGCCCTTAGGAGGTAATCTGTTTCCTCACCTGCTCCCCAGGGTGTTCCGGCCCCAACCCCTAGGTCTTCGTTGAAGGCTCCTACCCTTTGGGTGACACCCCTTCGTAGAAAAATGGTATAGGATACTGCTCCCCGAAGAGCGCTTTCTCTGGTGAGCCATCCGGGCTGCTTGGGCCACCTGAGGGTATGGGGCCTGCCCTTTTCATTCACAGCCCTTCCCGTCACCCCATCCGTTTGGGGGTTGCTTTCGAAAAATCCCTTCACCCTCTCGAGGAGATCCTCTGGGTACCAGCAATCGTCGTCGGGGAAGGCCACGATGTCTCCCTTGATGTGCTTAAGCCCTACGTTCCTAGCTCTTGAGAGCCCCTTGGCTGAACGGAGGTGGAGGATGGGGAAGCGATCCCGGTAGGCCTCGAGGAGGGGCTGGAGGCGGTCATCGGGGTTCTGATCCACCACGATGAGCTCAAAGTCCCTATATGTCTGGGCATCCAGGGACCCAAGGAACCGCCCTAGCTCCTGGGTTCGGTTCACGGTGGCAAGGATCAAGGAGAACTTCATCCAGGGTCAAGGCTATCATTTGCCTGTGTGGGTCGTCCAGTTGCTTTGGTTCAAGTAGCAGTTACACCGTGTGGCTTTGGCTTTTGCGGCGTCCTTGCCGTTTTGGTTTTGCTTCCCTTAAGCCTTGGGCTGCGTTGGAAGCGTCGAAGAGACAAGGTAGGGGGAGGTCTTTGGCGCGAATGGGGTGGTTATGAGAGGGCTTAGAGTTTTGGCAGGGGGATCGGATGAGCGTAGTTAAACTTATCAACTTTTTGGGGATTGGCCTTAGGCAGGTTGCCGGCTTGTTCTCCGGTGGTCTTGCGAAGAACGCAGTTTCCTTGTATTTGCTCCATTTCGCCAACTATGCTTTACCCCTTGTTACCATGCCTTACCTGGTCCGAGTTCTTGGACCCGACAACTTCGGAGTGGTTGCTTTCGGACAGAGTTTACTGAGCTATTTTATGCTAGTTGTCAACTATGGTTTTGACTGGTCTGCTACAAGAGCTATCTCTGTCAACAGAGACAATCCCGAACAGGTTGGTCGGATAGCCTTTGCCGTTTGGGCGGCAAAGTTTCTGCTCGCTGGACTAGGGTTTTTAGCTTTGATTGCGCTCTTGTTACTTCTTCCTCAACTCAACCAATTTTCTACCTTGCTTTATGTTCTTTACGGGATTGTGATAGGGAATGTGCTCTTCCCGCAGTGGTTGTTTCAGGGGTTGGAACGCATGGTAACCTTCTCTGTTATCAGCCTAGTGGTGAAGGTTCTTGTAACCTTTGCAGTGTTCATTTTTGTCAACGAGCCGGAGGACCATCTAGTGTACGCGGCTCTTCTGAGCGCTTATTGGCTCGGAGTGGGGGTTTGGGCATTTTTTTGGTCTGTATTCGGATTCCGCCTTCCCATTGTGTTCCCAAAATGGGGGGATATCATCCAGGTTCTTGTCGAGGGCTGGACCGTGTTCCTTTCCACAGCTGCCACAAGCTTGTATACAACTGGCAATGCTTTCCTCCTCGGTATTCTCTCGAACGATAGCGCCGTCGTTGGTTACTACTCCGCAGCGGAACGAGTTGTCAAAGCTTTTCAGGGGTTGGTCAGCCCCCTTTCGCAAGTGTTTTATCCCCGGATCTCTATTGGAGCTGCCCGTAGCAGGGAGGAGGGGCTCCGATGGGCTCGTGTAGCCATGATCTACATGGGAGGCATGGGGACCATGATTTCCGTTGCGTTGTTGATGGGGGCACCGCTTATCACTAAAATCCTCCTGGGCCCTCAGTACGAGCCCTCCGTGCAAGTAATGAGGGTCCTATCCTTATTGCCTTTCTTGATAGCCCTGAGCAACGTCTTTGGCGTTCAGATTATGCTCTCTTTCCGCCAAGACCAAGCGTTTCTCATGATACTTTTGACTGCTGGGCTAGTGAATCTCCTTCTTGCCTTGGTTCTCGTCCCGCCTTGGCAAGCCCTTGGCATGGCTATGGCGGTTACCCTTGCCGAATTTTACGTGACAGCTAGGATGTTTCTCTTTCTTATAGGCAAGAAGCTACTGCCGTAGGCCAATTCAAAACCCGCACTCATGCTCCTGAGAAACCTAGGAAACGCCCGTGGGTCTCCAAATAAGGCTGCTACCCTTTCGGAGGAGGGGCGCCCCTCATTTTCCCATGGGGTGGGGTTTACCTGCTGGCCTCGGGGTTCTTCCGGCGACCGTCCGGGAGCTCCATACCAGGCCTGATGCTGGTGAAGAGGCTTTGGTGGAGAGGGCGAGGGGGTATATTCTTAGCCATGGCTGGTGCTACGCATAGTCTAGAGCCCATTGTGCTGCACGTGTTTCCAGAGATAAGGCCGGGGGGAGGACCATCGGGCTACGGCTTTAATCTACAGAGGGCCTTGGCCACTTACACGACCGACACACCGCCTATTCGCATTCTGGCACCAAAGCAGTACGCCATTGGCAAGCCCCAGAAGGTCTCGTGGCGGTTCAATTTGCTCCGAAAGGTGCCGAGGGGGTTAGCTGCTTATTTGCTCTTGGCCCGATATTGGTGGGCCAGCAAAAATGTGTTGAGAATAATGGGTTTCTCCCCCAATGCGCTAGAAGAAGTACGCTCAGCCCAAGTACTGGTGTTTCACGACTTTAGGTTAGCCCGAGCCTACCTATCCTCTATCGGTAGGCAACCCAAACAGAAGGTATTGATTATGCCCCATTCCCCCACCGATTTGTCTGCTGAAATCGTGGAGAACTGGCGATCGTCCTTGGGTCCTTCCCCCGTGTGGGCGAAAGTTCATAGAACTCTAGCCGAAGTTGAATTCCAAGCTCTCCTCTCGTGTGACGGAATTCTTGTGCCGTGCGTCCACTCCCTAGCCAGTTACTTTTCCGATGATTCAAAGAAGCGGGAGCAACTGCTCAGTTTGCGCATTTATGAGGTGCTGTCGGGTGTAGAAGAAAGGCGGGCGTTCCGGAGTCGCGAAGAAGTCCTGACCTCCCTCGGTATCTCTCCGGATAGAAAGGTGATTGGCTTTTTCGGGAGGTATCATCCTCACAAGGGTTATGACTTGTTTTCCCAAGCAGCCCAATTAGCCCATCAGAGCGGGGACCAAGAGCTATTCTTTGTGAGTGCGGGTTCGGGTCCGCTTGCCTCACCAAAAGGTTTGCCCAACTACAAGGACCTGGGGTATGTTACCTCTGGCCTAGGGGATCTGCTAGCTGCTGTTGACCTGGTTGTTGTACCGAACCGGGTGCACTACTTTGATCTTCTAGTTTTGGAGGCCCTCTCCTTAGGGAAGGTGGTGCTGACCAGCCCTGTAGGGGGAGCTTTATGCCTGAAGGCGCCTGGAATCTTTCTGCTTGAGGAGATTTCCCCCAATAGCCTGTACTTGCGGTCTAAGAGCCTTCTTGCCAATCCCTCATCCATGGCAAAGTTGGGCGCTGCCAATAGACAGGTCTACCTTGAGAAGTACACCCTGGAGCGATTTGCCGAACGGCACATTCTGCTTGCGCATGAGCTGTTGAACCAGACGCTTTAACCCAATCTGCTGACCGTGCAGGGGGGCTACGGGGCCCGGGTTTTCCTTCTGCCTCTTGCCTAGGCTAGAATGGGGACATGCCCGAAGACCGCCCCCTGGAGCGCCTGGAGGAGCCGGAGGGCATCGTGGAGGCTACCGTCCAGGTCCTCCCAATCCCGACGAGGGGGTGCGTAGCGTAGAGGCCAAGCTGGAAGGCCGCATCCAGGGGGTGGAGGGTCTATGGCAGGAGGCCAGGGCCGGGATCTACACCGCCAACAAGGCCATCCTCCTCTTCGCTGGGGGTGGGGTGCTCCTTGACCTCCTCCGCTAGGGGGGCTTGGCCCGAGGTACCCCTACCAGAAAAGCCTTCCTTTAGTTTTGCTTATGTTGGCGAACTTTGCCTATCCTTATAGGCCGGGGCGTTAGGGGCTATACTGGCCCCTACAAGGCCCTGCGAGGGGGCTACATGGGGGTGTGACCTATGAAGGTAGGCATCAACGGCTTCGGCAGGATCGGGCGCCAGGTTTTCCGCATCCTCCACGCTAGGGGCGTGGAGGTGGCCCTCGTCAACGACCTCACGGATAACCGCACCCTGGCCCACCTCCTCAAGTACGACTCGAGCTACGGCCGCTTCCCCGGGGAGGTGGGTTACGACGAGGCGCACCTCTACGTGGACGGGAAGGCCGTGCGGGCCACCGCGCACAAGGACCCCCGGGAGATCCCCTGGAAGGAGGTGGGCGTGGGCCTGGTGGTGGAGTCCACCGGGGTTTTCACCGACGCGGACAAGGCCAAGGCCCACCTCGAGGCCGGGGCCAAGAAGGTCATCATCACCGCCCCGGCCAAGGGGGAGGACCTCACCGTGGTCTTGGGGGTGAACGAGGACCAGTATGACCCCGCGCGCCACCACATCCTCTCCAACGCGAGCTGCACCACGAACTCCCTGGCCCCGGTGATGAAGGTCCTGGAGGAAAACTTCGGGGTGGAAAAGGCCCTCATGACCACGGTCCACGCCTACACCAACGACCAGCGGGTCCTGGACCTGCCCCACAAGGACCTAAGGCGGGCCCGGGCCGCGGCGGTCAACATCATCCCCACCACCACCGGGGCGGCCAAGGCCACGGCCCTGGTCCTGCCCAGCCTCAAGGGCCGCTTTGACGGGATGGCCCTGAGGGTGCCCGTGCCCACGGGGAGCATCTCCGACATCACCGCGCTCCTCAAGCGGGAGGTGACTGCGGAAGAGGTGAACGCGGCCCTCAAGGCCGCGGCCCAGGGCCCCCTCAAGGGGATCCTGGCCTACACAGAGGACGAGATCGTCCTCCGGGACATCGTCATGGACCCCCACTCCTCCATCGTGGACGGCCGGCTCACCAAGGCCCTGGGCAACCTGGTCAAGGTCTTCGCCTGGTACGACAACGAGTGGGGCTACGCCAACCGGGTGGCGGACCTGGTGGAACTCGTCCTGAGGAAGGGGGTCTAGATGCGCACCCTCAAGGACCTGGACCCTAGGGGCAAGCGGGTCCTCGTGCGGGTGGACTATAACGTCCCCCTCAAGGAAGGGCGGGTAGCCGACCCCACCCGGATCGAGGAGAGCCTCCCCACCCTGCGCCACCTCCTGGATGGGGGGGCGGGGCTTATCCTCCTCTCCCACCTGGGCCGCCCCAAGGGGCCGGATCCCAAGTACTCCTTAGCCCCAGTGGCCGAGGCCCTGGCCCGCTACCTCCCCAAGGTCCGCTTCGCCCCCTTCTCCCCAGGCTCAGAGGAGGCCCAGGCCGAGGCCCAAAGGGTCCTTCCCGGGGAGGTGCTCCTTTTGGAAAACGTCCGCTTTGAGCCGGGGGAGGAGCAGAACGACCCAGGCCTTGCCGCCCGCTACGCCCGGCTGGGGGAGGCTTTTGTCCTCGATGCCTTTGGGAGCGCCCACCGGGCCCACGCGAGCGTGGTGGGGGTGGCCCGCCACCTCCCGGCCTATGCGGGCTTCCTCCTGGAGAAGGAGGTGCGGGCCCTTTCCCGGCTCCTCGAGGCCCCCGAGAAGCCCTTTGCCCTGATCCTTGGGGGGGCTAAGGTCTCGGACAAGATGGGGGTGATCCGCAGCCTCCTCCCCAAGGTGGACCGGCTCCTCATCGGGGGGGCCATGGCCTTCACCTTCCTCAAGGCCTTGGGGGGAGAGGTGGGGAAGAGCCTGGTGGAGGAGGACCACATGGGCCTGGCCTTGGACCTCCTCAAGGAGGCGGAGGGCCTTGGGGTGAGGGTCTACCTCCCCGAGGACGCGGTGGCGGCTGCGGAGATCGCCCCCGGGGTTCCCACCCAGGCCTTCCCCGCCCGGGCCATCCCCCACCCCTACCTGGGGCTCGATATCGGGCCCGCCACCCAGCGGGCCTTCGGGGAGGCCCTAGGGGGGGCTAGGACCGTCTTCTGGAATGGGCCCATGGGGGTCTTTGAGGTACCCCCTTTCGACAGGGGCACCCTGGCCGTGGCCCAGGCCGTGGCCGCCCTCGAGGGGGCCTACACCGTGGTGGGAGGTGGGGACTCCGTGGCCGCGGTGGCCCGGCTTGGGCTTAAGGACCGCTTCGGCCACGTATCCACCGGGGGCGGGGCCAGCCTGGAGTTCTTGGAGAGGGGAAGCCTCCCCGGCCTCGAGGCCTTGGGCTAGGTGCGGCACACCCTGCGCCTTAAGGTCCGCTACGCGGAGACTGACCGCATGGGGGTGGTCCACCACGCGGTCTACCCCGTGTGGTTCGAGGCCGCCCGGGTGGAGTTCCTGGAGGCCCTGGGCCTCCCCTACCACGAGGTGGAGGCCCAGGGGATCTCCTTCCCCGTGGTGGCCCTGGGGGTGACCTACCGGGCCCCCGCCCGTTTCGGGGAGGAGGTCTCCGTCCACACGGCCCTCGCGGAGGTCACCTCCCGGGCCCTCCTTTTCCGCTACGGGGTGGAAGGCCCCCGGGGGCTTCTCGCCGAGGGCTTCACCCGCCACCTCTGCCAGATAGGGGGAAAGGCCGCCCGGATTCCCGAGGCCCTCTACCGGCGCCTCCGGGAGGCGGTACCATAGGGCCATGGACGCCTTCGGGCTCTTTGAGGCCCACATCAACCCGGGCCTTGCGGGCCTTTTGCGCTTTACGGGCCTCGACCGGGTGGAGGATCGGGCGGAAGGCCCCTATGTCTGGGATACCACGGGGAAGCGTTACCTGGACTTCCTGGGCCTCTATGGGGCCATGAACCTGGGCCACCGCCACCCCAAGGTGGTGGAGGCGGTGAAGCGGCAGCTGGACCGGATGCCCATGTCCGTCCGGGTTTTGGTCTCCGAGCCCACGGCGAGGCTCGCCCAAAGGCTAGCGGAGATCACCCCGGAGGGCCTGGAGATGGTCTTTTTCGGGAACTCGGGGGCCGAGGCCGTGGAGGCGGCCATCAAGCTCGCCCGGGCCTATACGGGCCGCCCCGGGATCCTCACCACGGAAGGGGGGTTCCACGGGAAGACCATGGGGGCCCTCTCCCTTACCCCTAGGCCCCAGTACCAGGACCCCGCAAGGCCCCTCCTCCCCGGGGTCAAGGTGGTGCCCTACGGGGACCTGGAGGCCCTCGAGGCGGCCATCGACGAGGAGACGGCCGCGGTCATCGTGGAGCCCATCCAGGGGGAAGGGGGGA
The DNA here is from genome assembly GCA_041641215.1 of Thermaceae bacterium. Classification (GTDB taxonomy): domain Bacteria; phylum Deinococcota; class Deinococci; order Deinococcales; family Thermaceae; genus Thermus. Next base: position 6,663 of record JBEPYU010000025.1, on the reverse strand, counting down.
TCCGGGTGCCCCCGGAGGGCTACCTCCGGGGGGTGCGGGAGATCACCCGTAGGCGCGGGGTCCTCATGATCGCGGACGAGGTGCAGACGGGCCTGGGGCGCACGGGGCGGCTTTTCGGGGTGGACTGGGAGGGGGTGGCCCCCGACCTCATGACCCTGGCCAAGGCCTTAGGGGGCGGGGTCATGCCCATCGGGGCCTGCGTGGGGAGGCGGGAGGTCTTCGAGGTGTTCCGGACCAACCCCCTTTTCCACTCCTCCACCTTTGGGGGCAACCCCCTGGCCGCGGCCGCGGCCCTTGCGGCCATCGAGGTCACCCTGGAGGAGGACCTTCCCCGGCGGGCCTTGGAGCTCGGGGGGTACCTCATGGAGGGCCTCGAGGCCCTAAGGGCCCGCTTCCCCCACCTCCTCGCGGAGGTCCGGGGCCGGGGGCTCATGGTGGGGGTGGAGTTCGTGGACGCGGACATCGGGGGGCTTTTCGTGGCCGAGCTTGCGGAGAGGGGGGTGCTCACCGCCTTCGGCCTCAACAACCCCAAGGTGGTGCGCCTCGAGCCCCCCTTGATCATCGAAAAGGCCCACGTGGAGGAGGCCTTGGCGGCCTTTGGGGAGGCCCTTAAGGCCACGGAGGCTGCCTTGGAGGGGATCCTCTAGTGCGGGAAACCCTTTTGGGCCTTTTGGAGCGGGCGGGGAGGCCCTTGGGCCTCGAGGAGATCCTGGAGGGCTTGGGCCTCCCCAAGCGGGCTGTCCGGGCCGAGCTTAAGGCCTTGGTCCGGGCGGGGCTTCTCGTGCGCCGGGGAGGGGCCTATGCCCTCCCCGAAAGGGTGGAGGGGATCTTTAGCCTTAGGCGGGAGGGCTTCGGCTTCGTCCGCCTGCCCGGGGGGGACCTCTTTGTGCCCCCGCGGCACACGGGGGGAGCCTGGAGCGGGGACCTGGTGGAGGCCCAGGTGGTGGGGAAGGACCGCCAGGGGAGGCCCCTGGGGAGGGTGGTGCGGATCCTCAAAAGGGCCCAGACCCGCCTGGTGGGGCGGTTGGCCTTCCGGAAGGGCGAGGCCCGCCTCCTCCCCGACGACCCCGCCCTGCCCGAGCTCCCCTTGGCCCCCGAGGGCCTGGAGGGCCTCCCCCGGGGGGGGCGGATCCTGGTCCAGGTCCACCACGGGAAGAGGCCCTACGGCACCTTTTTGGAGTACCTGGGGGAAGGGGACGACCCCGAGGTGGAAACCCGGGCGGTGATCGCCAAGTACGGCCTGAGGGCCTCCTTTCCCGAGGAGGTCCTAAGGGCCGCGGAGGCCATCCCCTTGGGGATCCCCGAGGAGGCCTTGAGGTCCCGGGCGGACTTCCGCTCCCTTCGGGTGTTCACCCTGGACGGGGTGGAGGCCAAGGACTTCGACGACGCCATCCATATCGAGCGGCGCCCCAAGGGGTACCGGGTGGGGGTCCACATCGCAGACGTGGCCCATTACGTGCCGGAGGGAAGCCCCCTGGACGAGGAGGCCAGGCTGCGGGGGACGAGCGTGTACCTGCCGGGCCGGGTCCTCCCCATGCTTCCCGAGCGGCTTTCCAACGAGGTGTGCTCCCTTAAGCCCCACGAGGACCGGCTGGTGGTCTCCGTCCTCGTGGACCTGGACGAGGACCTGAGGGTCAGGCGGGTGGCCTTCCGGGAAGGGGTGATCCGGAGCGTGGCCCGCCTCACCTACCCCGAGGTGGAGGCCTTCGCCCGGGGGGAGCCCCTTCCCGAGGCCCACGCCTTCTTGGCCGAGGACCTCAGGCTTCTCCTCGACCTCACCGCCCGCCTCAAGGCCAAGCGCCTGGAGGAGGGGGCCTTGGACCTCCAGTTCCCCGAGGTCCAGGTGGAGGTGGACGGGGAAGGGGGGATCCACCTCCTCCCCCTGGCCGAGCCCCGGGCCCGGGGCCTCATCGAGGAGCTCATGCTCCTCGCCAACCGCCTGGTGGCCGAGCACCTGGTGCGCAAGGGGCTTCCGGCCCTTTTCCGGGTGCACGAGGAGCCCTTGGAGGTGGCCTACCAGAGGCTTCGGGGGGAGCTTGCCCGCCTGGGCTACCGCCTGCCCAAGCGCCCCTCCCAGAAGGCCCTAGGGCAGGTCCTCCTCCAGGCCAAGGGCCGGCCCGAGGAGCCCTTGGTGGCCGAGCGGGTCTTACGCTCCTTGCGGCTTGCCCGCTACGCCGCGGAGAACCTGGGCCATTTCGGCCTGGCCTTCGAGCACTACCTCCACTTCACAAGCCCCATCCGCCGCTATCCGGACCTGGTGGTCCACCGGGTCCTTAAGGCCCTCCTCCACCGCCGCCTTTCCCCCAGGAAGAAGGAGGCCTGGCTTAGGGCCTTCCCCCAGATCGCGGAGGAGGCCTCGGAGGCGGAAAGGCGGGCGGAGGCCGCGGAGCGGGAGCTCGCCAAGTACTACATGGCCCGCTGGGCCCTCCAGCACCTCGGGGAGCGCTTCAGGGGCCAGGTGGTGGGGGTGGGGCCCTGGGGGGCCTTCTTGCGCTTGGAAAACGGGGTGGAAGGCCTCCTGCCCCTCGAGGCCCTAGGGCCTTACGCCTTCCGTGAGGAGAGCCTGGCCCTCGTGGGCCCCAAGGGGCGGATCCGGGTGGGGGATACCCTGGAGGTGGTCCTCGCGGGGGCGGACCCTAGGCTGCGCCGGGTGGACTTCGCCCTTTTTGGCCCCTTGAGGGGCCGGAAGGGGGCCTAGTCCAGGACCAGGGTTCCCGCCCCCACCGCGCTCAAGGTGGGGGCCTCCAGGTCCAGGCGGTAGGCCAGGACCTGGCCCTTCCGCCCCTTAAGGAGGGGAAGGAGGCTTGCCACCACCTCCACCCCGTCTATCCGGGTGGGGTTAGGGCCCAGGTAGGCCAGGGCCTCCTGGGGTTTGCCCTCGGCGAGCCTTTCCAAAAAGCCCCGGTCCCTTCGCCTCGCCTCCTCCGCCAGGCCCAGGTCCAGGGGCCTTTCCCCAAAGCGGGGGCCCACGTGGGAGAGGTCCACGGCCAAGACCAGAAGGCCCGGCCTCTCCTTGAGGAGAAGCCTCAGGGCCTCCCCAAGCTCGGGGCTCCTCCTCCCCACGAGGATGGGGAGGAAATGGGCCTTGGGCAGGAGGCCCTTGAGGAAAAAGAGGGGGAGCTCTAGGCTATGCTCCGCGAGGAAGGCCAAGGGGGTGTTGAAGAGCTCGTAGGGGAGGAGGGCGTTGAGGGCCAAAAGGCCCTCCCGGTCGGGAAGGGCCGGGCCAAAGGGGGTGGCGAAGGGGACGGGAAGGGCCGCGGCCCTTTCCTCCAGGGGCCGGTGGGCCACCCCCAGGAGGTAGACCCGTTCCCAGGAGGCCCCCTCCAGGGCGGCCAGGGCCGCCCCGTAGGCCTCGGGCACCCGGGCGGGCTCGAGGTGGGGCATGAGGAGGATGGCCCCTTGGGCGGCCTGCCCCTCGTAGCTCGCCCGGAAGGCCCTGAGGAAGGCCCGGGCCTCCTCCTCCTCCTTGGGGTAGGAGAGGCCCCCTAGGCGCATGGGCCTCTCCTCCCGGAGTTTGGCCTCCTCGGCCCTTAGCCGGGCCTCCACCCCCTCGGTGAGGAGGAGGCCCGCCTCCTCCAGGCCTTGGACCAGGGCCTCCAGTTCCTCCCTGGGGATCAGGACCCCGTGGGCCTTGAAGACCTCCTCCTGCACCTCCTCGAGGGTTCTCCCGTCCATGAGGGAGATGAGGAAAAGCCCCCCTTCCGTGACCGCCAGGGGCTTTTCGAAGACCCCGTAGGGGTCCCTAAGGAGGAACCCCCCCTGGATGGGGGTGACCTCGGGGGTCCTAAGCCTCAGCCTCATCCCTCCATGATAGGAGGAAGGCCCGGGCCTCCTCGGGGCTTCCCACCCGGCCCTCGGCCTGGGCCTCCAGGAGGGCCCTTAGGGCCTCCCCCACCTTGGGCCCCGGGGGGAGGCCCAGGAGGGCCATGACCTCCTCCCCGGAAAGGAGGGGTTTTCTGGGGGGCGGGGCCTCCTCGAGGAGGTCCAGAAGCCCCAGGACCCCCCAGGCCTCCCCCTCCACCCCTCGGGCCCCCAGGCGGTCTGCGGCCATGAGGTAGAGGAGATGGGGGAGGAGGTCCTGCCGCTGGAAGAGGAAGCCCCGGGCCTTTGCCCCTGGGGGAAGGGGGTCCATGTGGTGCCGGACCAGGGCCTCCACCTTCCGCACCACCCCCTTGGGGAAGCGGAGCCAGGTGAGGGCGGCCTTGGCGATCCCCGCCCCCACCTCCGCGTGGCCGAAGAAGCGGTACCGCCCCTTCTTCTGGTCAAACCGCTGGACGGCGGGCTTCCCCACGTCGTGGAAGAGGGCGGCAAGCCGGGCCTCCAGGGGGGCCTCTGGCCAGAGCCACTGGAGGTGGAAGAGGACGGAGAGGGTGTGCCGGAAGGCCTCCAGGTGGTGGACCCCGCCCTGCTCGAGCCCGGGGAGGAAGCGGAGCTCGGGGAGGAAGGCCTTGAGGAGCCCCGTCCTTTCCAGGACCCCTAGGCCCCAGGCCGCCTTGGGGCTAAGGAGGAGGCGCCTGAGCTCCTCCCCCACCCTTTCCCCGGCGGGGAGGGCCTCGGGGTGGGCCTCCAGGTGGCGGGCCACCCCCCTTAGGGCCTCCCGGGTTTCCCCGGGAAGGCCGAGGCCCAACTCCGCGGCCAGCCGCACCCCCCTAAGCCCCCGCAAGGGGTCTTGGCGGAGGTTTTCCGGGGCCACGGGCCGGAGGACCCTTTCCCTCAGGTCCCTTTCCGCCCCCCCTAGGCCCAGGAAGGCCCCCCGGAGGTAGACCAGGGCGTTGAGGCGGTAGTCCCGTCGCCCTAACTCCGCCTCCAGGGGGCCCTCGAGGGGGGTAAAGTCCAGGGTAAGCCCCCGGGCCACCACCCGGAAGTGCCCCCTTTCCGGGTCCAAGGGGAAGAGGGTGCCCCCTAGGGCCTCCTGGGCCTCCTCCGCGGCCCCTAGAGGGTCAGGGGCCAGGAAGTCCAGGTCCTTAGGGGGCTTCCCCAGGAGGAGGTCCCGCACCGCCCCCCCTACGGGGATGGCCCCCTTGGGGATATAAAAGGGGAAGCGGCCATGCCCAAGGACGCGAAGCACCCCCTCATTATCGGGATCACGGGGAATATCGGAAGCGGCAAGAGCACGGTGGGCCGCCTCCTTAGGGAACGGGGTTTCCCCGTGTGGGACGCAGACCTCCTCGCTGAGGAGGCCCGGGAGGCCCTTAAGGGGGAGGTCTGCCGCCTTTTCCCCGAGGCCTGCCAAGGGGGGTCCTTGGACCGGAAGGCCTTGGCCCGGAGGGTCTTCGGGGACCCCGAGGCCAAGGCCCGCCTCGAGGCCCTCCTCCACCCCTATATCCGCCGCCGCCTAAGGGAGGAGGTGGCCAAGGCCCAGGCCCCCGTGGTCTTCCTGGAGATCCCCCTGCTTTTTGAGGTGGGCTGGGAGGGGGAGCTCGATGGGGTGCTGGTGGTGGCCGCTCCCCTGGAGGTGCGCCTCATGCGGCTTGGGGCTCGGGGGCTATCCCCCGAGGAGGCCTTGGCCCGGGAAAGGGCCCAGCTCCCCCAGGAGGAGAAGGTGCGCCGGGGGACCTGGGTCCTTTGGAATGCGGGGAGCCTAGAGGACCTGGAAAGGGGCCTGGAGGGGGTGCTTTCGGCCCTACTCCCGCAGGGCGCCAAGGCCCAGGGCCAGGCCGAGGAGGGCCCCCAAGAGGAGGTGGCCCGGCGTCCCCCCGAGGAGGGCGAGGAGGAGGGGGAAGGCCCCGCCTAGGGCCAGGGCCCTTCCCAGGGGGTGGGGAAGGAGGCCGAGGAGGGAGGCGAGGAGGGCAGGGGGAAGGAGGCCAGGGTCTACGGCGAAGAGGACCCCAAGGGCGGTAACCCCTCCCCATCCCCCCCGGAAGGCGAGCCAAGGGGAAAGGGCGTGGCCCAGGACGGCCATCCCCCCTGCGGCCAGGCCCCCCAGGGGGCCCCCCACCTCCTCCCCTAGGGCCACCGCGAGGAGGCCCTTCCCCACCTCGAGGAGGAAGGCGAGAAGCCCGGGGATGGGCCCCAAGGCCCGGTAGGCCGCAAGGGTCCCCCTGGGCCCTGGCCCGTCCACCACCCTAAGGCCCCTCAGGGCCCCAAACCAGAAGGGGAAGGGCAGGCTTCCGAGGAGAAAACCCAGGAGAAGGGCGGAGGCCATGGGATTAGCCTAAGGGAGGCTGGGTTTAGCCGTTTTCCATGCCCTTGGGAAGGGCGCGCCTAAGGGGGACCCTCCGAGGCCTGGCCTTTGGGCTCGTTGGGTAGGCCCTTACCCGCCTTGGGGGTTCGGAAGGGGAGGGGTTTGCGTACCTGTCCCTTCCGGTTTTGGCCTCCCTTGGTTTTGGGCCTGGCTGGAAAGGGAAGGGCGCCCACCTAGGGGTTTTGCGGGGGAGCCTTCCATGCGGTCTAGGTGAGGCCTTAGCGCGGTAGGGGGATGAGGCGGAATGGGTATGCCCGGAGGCCGACGCGGATGCTTGCGGCCCACGCGGATTGGGTTCCGGAGGTTTGTTCCCTGGAATAGTAGGCAAGGGTTGGCTCGATGCGGAGGCTCAACTCAAAACTTGCACCTATGCTTTTGGCCTCAGATTTATGCGGGGGTACCAGTTGAAAGGGGCTTCTGGTTTCCCGTCAAATGACGGGTGCCATGACCACAGCAGCCCAAGGGTTACTCTCCCACAT
>JBEPYU010000024.1:0-20722 GCA_041641215.1 Thermaceae bacterium | reverse complement strand
TTTCTGGTGTCCCTGCTGTACCGCAGGGGGGTGCGGAAGAAGAAGGCGGCCCTGGAGACCTTCTCCTTCCATCCCCTCTCCGCCCTCAGGTTCCTGGGGCTCTATGCGGTATAACGGTCAAGTCTGTGGCGGAAATTCCACCGTAATGCGGACGCAGAGAACCTGTGCTACGCCGGGCTTGTCTCGGCCCTAAAGGCCACCCTCCCCCGGGAGGAGGCCCTGGAGGCCTGTAGCCTCCTCTCCCCGAGGGGGGCGGCCTGGTGCGTGCGGGGGATTAGGGAGTAATACCACCCCATGCTGGGCCCGCATGGGGAAAGGTAACCCCCAGGACCAAGCTATGGGCCCTGGGGGTTGTAGGAGTGGTCTTCAGGTCCTAGCGAACCTCTACGAGCCCATCCGCGGGAAGGAGGCGTAGGGGCCGGAGGTCACTCTCCCGGGCCACGGTAAACCGCCAGGTGTACTCCCGGACCTCGCTCCCCAGCTGGACCTTGAGGTAGGCCTCGTAGCCGGCTCCAGGAGTCAAGGGCTCATGGGGAAAGACGATGACCGCACCCCAACCCCTTAGGCCGCGGATCGCGCCCTCCCGCCAGGAGTCCCGCGCCTCCCAGTACTGGGTGCTACCAAAGCCGCACACGGGGTTTATCGCCCCATCGGAAAGCCGCGTAAGACGGGCTTCCAGGACCTCGGTGTCCACAGGAGAGGGGGGGAAGGTCTGAAGGGTTAGGGGGAGACCGAAGGAAACGCCTGAGCCCATCTGCCAGCTCAACCCCTCCTGGGTAAGGAAGGGGCGCTTGGAGGAAGCGGAAGGGTTTTGGCAAGGGGCAAGGGGGTTGGGGTTCTCGTAGCCGCTAAAGCGGTTCAAGGCTACAGGCTTGTCGGGCACGGGGAAGAGGAAGTAAGAGAGGGTGGAGCTCCCGCCGTAGAGGTTGGGGAGGTTGGCCCAGGTACGCCCCCAGCCATCGCCGTAGCCTGAAACGGGCCCCACGTCCTTGTAGACCCCAAACCCTCCGTTCGCCGCCTTAGGGTCCAGCATGTTAAAGCGGTGGAAGGGGGCGGAGATCCACCAGGAGATCCGGGCTTCCTCAGGGGGCCAGGCGGGTTGGCCGCTAACCCGCCGGAAAGATGCCCCTTCGTTTCCCCTCCGCCCCGCGCTCCTCCCCTCCTCGCTGGCAAAGGGCTGGGAGAGGTCCTCGTCGTGGGGGAGGGCGTTGGGGTAGTTCATGGCCATGTACCTCGAGTGCAACCACGCCCTGTAGCTCCACTCCGGGTCCTCCTTCACCGGGGGAAGCCCCGCGTACTCCCGCCAGAAGTTCCAAGCCTCCATCCCGCTCCTTTCCCCAGGGGGGAGGATCTTGAGGTAGAAGGGAATGGTCTTCACCTCCCGCCCCTCCTTGGAGAGGGAGATGAGGTACTTGAAGGTCCCTTGGGGAAGGGCATCGGGGGCTACGGTGAAGCGCAAGGTGTAGGTCCCGCTTCCTGAGACCGCAAGGGCCTCCCTAGGGTGCTCCACCCCAGGGTAGCGGGAAGCGTCCCAACCGGGGCAGTTGGACCTCCCCGTGGCGCAGGGGTCCGCGAGGGTCACCCGGAGGGTGTACTGGCCGGCCTCCCGTACCTGCACCCCTACCGGAAGCTCGAGGCTCCCCCCAGGGGGGAGGGTGACCGCCTCCTTACCTTGGGGAAGGGAGGCCTCCAAGGGGGATGGCCTGAGGAGGAAACCGCAAGCCGAGAGGAGGGGAAGAAGGACCAGGAGGAACAACCCCTTAGGCATGCTGGGGCCAGTATACCCACACCGGGGGGGCAGGGAGCCAGGGGAAGTCTTACCCCGAAAGCTTCCGGGAGGGTCCCCTTTGGGGGTAAGATCGCCCCGGAACAGCCGGATGTAGGACGGTGAGGGACCTTGATCGCCAGGGCTCCCGGGCCAAGGCAGGGACGCCCTAGGCCACCCCGCCTTGCGCGCGTGGGGGAGATCACCTTCCCCCACCGGGCGCCAGACGTGGACCACCGTGCCCATCTCCCCGAGCCTTAGGCCAAGCTCGGGCTTGTCCCCCCTCAGGACCATGTTTTCTAGCTCGCGGATCATCCCTCTCTTCCCTCCGAGGGATAGGCGGTGATCAACCGTGCCCCCATTACCCTTCCTAGCCCACACGCTCACCACCCAAGCATGGCCCCAAAGCCCCAGGAGCTCCCCCCAGGCCGCCCACTTGGGACCGAAAGGGGTGGTTTCCTCCCCGGCCGAGCTAGAGGGGACTTCCACCAGGTTCAAGGGGTCCTCGAGGGTGAAGCCCAAGGCGCCAAGGGACTAGGCCTCCTTCCTGCCTATGGGGGGCGGGTAGCCTGGTTCTTCCGCGGGCTCCTCCAGCCCCATCCCAGCCAAGGGGCTCATCCCCCTAGGGGCATCCCACAAGGGGCAATACGCGCAACATCGGCCGGCGATCCCCTACCGGTGGGTCCCGGGAGTCCAGGGTAGGCCAGCCCCCGGGGCTCGCCCTCCTAAGCGAGGGGACGCTTCCCAGGCCCTGGGATGGCAGGCCGAGAAGGGGACCCGCTCCTCGAGGCCCTGGGGAAGCGACACGGGTCATAGAGTTCTAGCTTTGGATGGAAAACATCCAGGAAAACGGAAGCGCCCTTAACAAAAACTGGAATAGCTCCGAAATCTCTCTGATGATCAATCAAAAAAGATCTCCCTTAGTTGTAAACATGATCATCAATATCAGAGGGCCAACCGGAGGCGCGAAAAAGCCCTTGCCTACCGCATTCTCCCCCGGCAAATTCCCCAAGTCTTCCGATAAAACTCCCCAAGTCTTCCGATACCAATTCCCCAAGTCTTCCGATACCTGACCCGCGAGTTCCCCAAGTCTTCCGATAGTGGGTATGGGCCAAAGAGGTACGTCCAGAACGTGCTTTGCTAGCACATACCCCGAAAACTCCCCAAGTCTTCCGATAGGGGGGTCCTTATGGGCTTGGGAGGGTTTTACGGAACCTTTCCAACCAATCCCCCACCCGTCCCTCGGCTAGGGCCTCCTTGAGCTCCTCCACCAGCCCCTTGGGGTCCAGGAGGCCCCCCTCCATCCGCCGGGCCAGCTCCTCCAGTTCCCCCACGGTGATGCGGCTACGCAGGACCAGGTGGACCACCTGCAGGGCCCGCCGGATGCGGGCCTCCAGGGGAAGGGTCTCCCACTCCCGGGCCGCCTCCTCCTCTACCGCCTCCTCGGCCGCCTCCGGGGGCTGGGCCCTCCGTGGGGGCTGGGCCCCGGAGGGGTCCTGGTACTTCCCCGTCTGGTCCTGGATCACGTCCACCAGGAAGCCCAGGCGGTTTTTGGGCCGGTAGCCGCCCTCCAGGAAGGCCCGGTACCGCTCCAAGCGGGCCTTGATGTGCCCTAGGGGGTAGCGCCGGGCTAGGGAGTAGGCGGAGGTGAAGGGGAGCCCCTCTCGCAGGAGGAGCTCTAGGGCCTCCGCATTGGGAATGCCCCCAGCCTCCTCCCCAAAGACGTAGACCACCTTCTGGTTCCGGCCCCGGCCTACGTAGCTCACCGAGCGAAGGTAGCGCCTTTCCAAGAGTTCCCGGTGAGCGGACTCCAGGGTGCGACGCACCTTGTCCGGCCGCTTGTGGACGATCTTGCAGGCTGCGGCCCACTCCAAAAGGGGGACCTCCAGCCGCTCCAGGGGGGCCTCGAGCTCGGGGAAGACCCTCCGGCCGTGAGGCGGTAGAGGGCCCGGCTCAGGGGCCTGCGCAGGCTGGCCATGAACTCGATGTCGATGGGCTTGACGTAGCGGCTTTGCAGGGAGCGCACGATCTCCCGGGCCAGGGTGATGCGGAGGACGCTCGACCGGTCCAGTTGCCCGTCCTCCCCGCTCGTGAACTCCAGCTTCTCGATGTAGCGGAAGGTGACGTTCTGCCAGCGCCCCCCTGCCCGCCAGGCCTCGGAGAGGACGAAGGTGGCGGTGGAAAGCCGGAGGAGGCTCTCCCTGAGGGCCTGGTAGTAGTAGCCCGAGGTGTCCAGGCCCACGAGCTTGAGGATCTGGTAGGCGGTGGTGGTGAAGGTCCCGTCCGCCGGGCTTCCTGCGTTGAGGTAGAGGGCGATGAGGGCCAGGGAGATCTCGTTGTCCAGCCCGTGGGGCACCCCTCCCACCTCGGGGTTGGCGTAGCAGGCCAGGCGCACCCGCTTGCCCAAGATCTCGAAGCTCTCCTCCCAGGAGGTGAAGCCCTGGGGGATGCGCTCCTGGACGGAGATGAGCCCCAGGCGGGCCATGTTGGCCTCGTCCACGTGCCGGGGCTCGGCCTCCCTGGGGCTTAAGGGAGGCTTTCCCTCTGGTTTGGACCCTTTGGCCTTCCCCATCCCTGCCGGGTGATTCTATCCGAGGCCTAGCGGGTACCCCCGGGACCGGGGGCTTGGGGGGAAGGCCCTTTCCGGAGCTAGGGGAGCCGGGCCTACCTGCACGGCTTCCCCCCGTGGTGGGGGAGGGCTACCTCCCCTCCGCCTCGTCCAGCGGCCAACCGAGGGGGCACTCCCTCTGCGTACATCCCCAGGTAGCCCGCCTAGGGGCATCGTCCCCTCGCGCCTAAAGGCGCAAAGGGGTCCTCTTAGCCCAATTCCCCACAAAGGGGGTGAGGATTTGGGGTAAGACCCATCCTGCGGAGGAAACTCGTTTCCCCTTCCCCAGTGAAACGCGCCTCAACTTTCAATTCCCCAAACCCCGACGTATGTTTCCCCTCCCCCTAGTTCCCCCTCAGGACCCGGTCCAGGAGAGGATGGGCCTCGGCCAGGGCCCTCACCTCTTCCTCGGGGTCGCCGAGGAGGATGAGGTGGCTCGTAGATTGTCCGGTGGCTCGTGGATTGTCCGAAGGACAACCACAGCAAAAGGACAACCACAGCAAGAGAAGGTCCAAGGGGGTGTAGGGGTCTAGGAGGTGGCTCGTAGATTGTCCCAAAGGGACAACCACCGCAAGTGGAGGGCCCTCTCTTCCTTCCCTCTCCTCAGGAGGCTTTCGAGGTCGGGGATCCCCTCGTGCCGTAGCCGGAAGCGGGCGGCGGAGCGCCACCCCCAGCTCCCAGAACTCCGGCCTTGGCCCCGAGGTAGCCTCCTTAAGGCCCCAGGTGGCGCCCAAGGCTACCTCCCGCCTGTCCAGGGGGAGGCTCCATCCCCCGTGGCCTGTCGCGGGGGCTGGGGCTAGGGGTTGGAGGTCATGCCCTTTACTTCTGGTTCCTGCGCTTCCAGGTTCCAAAAAAACTCTACGGGGACCTTTCTACCGGGGTCCCCATGTGTCAGCGAAGCTATGTTCTGGCGCAAGCCTGCATGGGGTGGTATCAGCCGGCGGCAGGGGTCCAGCCCGGAATGCCCATGGCCTTAGAGGCCTCCTCCACCGGGGTGGCCCCCAGGCTCATCGCCCCCCAGGCCCAAGGGGTGGCCTCGAGGTTGAAGCCCCGCGCCACCCCCAACTGGCCCGGGACCCCGTTCACCTCCCCTCGGCCCCCCAAGGCCCCTAGAGGAAGCGGGCGAAGACCCGAGCTAAGGCCCGCACGTCCTCCAGATCCTCCTGCAGAACCGTCCACACCCGCTCCCGGTCCACCTCCAGGCAATCGTGGACCAGGATATTGCGGAAGCCGATCATCTTCACCCAGCGGGCCTCGAGGTCAGGGTCGAGGTAGCCGTGGGCCCTGAGGAGCCTGGGTATGTCCCGGGCAGCCTCCTGGCCGAGCTCCAGCCCGGCCGTACGCCTCCAACTTGCCCCACGGATAACCTCAGGCCGAATCCCCAAGGAGCCTCCTCTTAAGGGCCCTTCGCTGGTGGGCCAGGAGGGGGAGAAGGTCCAGGTACTCCCTCAGGACCCGGGAGTAGTACCCCCCCCGGTCGAATCCCTCCCGGGCAAAGAGGAGCTGGTTGGGGCGGACGGCCTCGTAGCGGGTCACGGGGTCGGCCCCGTTCAGGAGGACCAGATCTACCCGGTCAAACCCCGCCTCGGCCAGGGCCTGGAGGAGCCGAAGCCTAAGGGTGCCGGGGTCGGCCACCCCTTCCTCCAGGACCACCCCCAGGTCCAGGTCGCTTTCCGGCCCTGCCCTTCCCTCCGCATGGGAGTCGAAGAGGAAGACGGCCCGCACCTCGGGAAAGGCTCGGAACACTTGGGCTAGGGGCCCCATCTTCCTCCCCTAAGGGTAGCACTCGGTCTTGCCGACCGTGGATGGCGAAAACCCCTCCTCCCTAGCCACGGCCAGCTCCCAAAGGGGCGGGGAGAGCCCTTGGCAAGCGTTGCCAGGAAGGGTGGATAGGGGGAGGAAGGGGAGGAGGAAGGAAGGGTGTTGGGGATGGGGAAATGGCAAGAGTTGTCATTTTTCTATCTCCCGGCCCCTCGAGGTCGCCCCAAACACCCCCGCGGTCCTCCTCACCCCCGAGGGCACCGCCTTCTACTTCCCAGCCCTCCTTGGCCTCACCCAGGTAGACCCCGCCCAAGGCCTCTACCAGGTCCGCCTTCCTGAGGCCTCCTGCCTCAAGGACCCCGCGGGGGGCCGCCTCTACGGGGTGGAGACCATTTCCATCGGCTACCAGGGGGGAAGGCTCCTCCTTGGGGTGAATGGCCAACTTCAAGAGGTAGGGAGGCTTCCCGGGTACGCCCTCCGCTACGTCTACGGCCGGGGGGAGGAGGAGGCCCTCCCCACCTACGAGGGGCCAAGCCGTGGGGGGAGGCCCCTCGTGGCCCTGGGCCTCTACGCCGAGGGCGAGGGCGGGGTGCGGGCCTCCACATTACGGCTAGGCCTTGGGGACCGGACCCTGAAGGCCCTCCGCCTGGGGTGTAACGCGGAACCCCCACGCCCGGGAACGGGGATCGTCACCGTGGTCGTCCTCCCGCCCCCACCGGGAGGCGGGGACGTGACCCTGAGGGCCAGGGGCTGGGAGAGGACCTTCCGCACGGCGGAGACCTTCCGGGACGTGCCCGTGGGCTCCCTGGAGCTCCTCGCCCGGGAGGTCTGGTCGGATAGCCTCACCGCCTGGGCCCCTTCCCCCGCAAGCTGGCGGGGGGAGCTCCCTAGCTACGCCCCCCTCACCCTCACCGTGGTCTACACCAAGGTCCCCGGGGACCTTACCTTTGCCGCCCGGGGCTTCCCAGCTGACGGCCGGGCCACGCTCTTTGCCGGCCCCTACCGGGTGACCCTAGGTGGAGGGGAAAGCCGGACGGTCCAGGCCGAACCTGGGCAGTACCCCACGGGGGCGGACGCGGAGGTAAGCGTGGACCGGGGCGCCTACACGGAGATCTACACCCTCCAAGGGGTGACCCCAGGGACGGCTACCGTCCGCTCCTATGGGAGGGTCACGGTGACCGCGACCTACGGGGGACCCCTCCCCGGGACCCTGTGCTACGACGGGGACTGCCGGCAGGTAGCCCCAGGGGTGTACTACGCCCCTGGGGATGAGGTCCTGAGCACCTGGACGGTGACCAGAACGGAGAGCTGCCCGGCAGGCTACACGGGGAGCAAGACGATCACCGAGTACTGGCGCACGGTGAAGAGCTGGAGCCCGGGCCAGGTGGGGGTGTCCTCGAGGGGGGTGGGGAGGTTTACCAGCTACACGTGGAGCGGGATATACAACGTGAGCGTACGGGACAACTGCGTACCACCTCCGCCGCCACCTCCGCCGCCTCCGTCTGATAGCGGGGGTGGCGGCGGGAGCAACCCTCCACCTGCAACTGGGACTCCACCCCCTCCACCTCCACCCCCTCCACCAGATTCGGATCCACCCCGAGAGGATCCACCGCCTAGCGGATTTGGAGGCGGCGGGGGCATTCAGTGGATCGACGATGGCTCTCCGGGAATAGAGCCTCGTCTCTTCTGATCATGAAAGGGCTTAAGTTCCTGCCGATCCTCACCCTGCTGACGCTTCCCGCCCAGGCCCAGGACTTCTGGACCTGGGTGGGGGCGATCAAGGCTGGGGGACCTGAAGGGCGGACCGCCCTGGCCACGGTGATCCGGCGCTACGAGGGGAACGATCCCACCGCCGGGGCGGTCCTCGGCTACCTGTACCTCACGGGGGTGGTCTACCCCAGGGACCTGAACAGGGCCTGGGAGTTCTTCACCTGGGCCAATGGCCGGGGGAGCACCTGGGGGGCAACCTGGATGGGCTACATGATAGGCAACGGCTACCGCCAGATAGGCCAGCGCAGGGAGGAACTCCAGCAGGTTGCCCAGCTCCTCCATAGGGCCATGGAAAGGGGAAACCTCACCGCCCAGGCCCTCTACGGGGCACTCCTAGTCTTCGGCTACCCGATGTTCCCTGAGGGTCCAGAAAAGGGGTTCCGCCTCATCCAGGAAGCCGCAGACAAGGGGGATCCCATGGGGAAACGGCAGTTGGCCAGGATCTACCTGGGGATAGAGCTACCCCCTGCGCTTTCCGGGACCTTCCAGACCGACCCCGCCAGAGCCCGCGCCCTCTTTGAGAAAGCCGCGGCGAAGGACTACCTTGCCTCGGGGCACCTGGCCTACATGCTCTACTTTGGCCTTGGGGGCCCGGCAGACCCTGCAAGGGCCGTGGCCCTGGCCAAGCCCCTCGTGGGCCTCGAGCCCTACAACACCATGATCTACCTCCTGGCCCTTTACGAGGGTCGGGGAATAGCCCAAAACCGGGCCGAAGCCTGTAGGCTAGCCGCGGGCCCCGAGGGGAAACAGGCCCCCGGCTACAGCGCCTACATCCAGGCCCTTTGCCTGAAGGAGGCCGGAAAGAAGGTGGAGGCCTACGCCTACCTCCTCAAGGCCGCGGGCTGGGGCATACCTAAGGCCAACTCTCTCCTCAAGGAGTGGGAGAAGGAGCTCACAGAGGAAGAACTGGAAAGGGCCAAAGCCCGCTTCAAGTCCTTGCCATGAGGCTCCGCCTCCTCCTCAGGCCCTTCGTCCTCCTGACGGGTCTAGGGGCCTTAGCCCTTTTCTTGCTGTGGTTGCCCCTTACGGGGCAATTTACGGGCCACCTCTACCCCCGCTTCCAAGAGGTCAAGGCCTCCCCCTACCGGCTGGGACAGGCCCTAGCACCCCTGCCTAGGGGGATAGCCCTCGAGGTCTGCAAGCGGTTTAGCGCCGATGGCCCCTGGTGCCTCCAGGGGTACTTCAAGGCCAAGCTAAAGGGCCCTCCCCAGGGAGACCCCCTGGCCCCTTGTCAGGGGCTTTCTCCTCCCTTCCTGTGGTCCTGCGCGGCCGTGCAAGGGGCCAGGTTTTACGAGCTCAGCAACCCCTTTGGGGCCTGTGCCCGCTTCATGGGGGAAGAGGGGGCCTACCTCTCTTGCGCGGATTTCGTGGGCCGGGAGGCCTTCGCCAGGGCGGGGTTTGACGGGCCCAGGGGGGCAGGAGAGATTTGCGCCAAAGGAGAGGGGAAGGCCCAGATCTACTGCCGCATGGGTGCGGCCAAGGAGGCCATTGCGAAATACAGGGCGGCCAAGCTAGGGAAGCCCTCGAGTTTTGCAGCCCCCAGAACCCCCTTTGCGCCCAGGGGATCCTGGAGGCCATACGGGATGCCCTTCCCCGAAAGGAAGCCCTCCTAGCCTGCGACCTCCTCCCCACGCCCCTCTCGGCCCAGTGCGTGGTGACCTTCAGGAGACCCTAGCGCACCTCCATCCCCTCAGGGGACAGGCGCAAGGGCCTTAGCTCGCCCTCCGGGGCCACGCTGAACCGCCAGGTGTACTCCCGGACCTCGCTCCCCACCTGGACCTTGAGGTAGGCCTCGTACTCCGCCCCTGGGGTGAGGGGCTGGTGGGGGAGGACGATGACGGCACCTCTAGTTCTAAGGCTATGGATCCCACGTTCCCGCCAAAAAATCCGTGCTTCCCAGTACTGAGAGCTACCAAACGCACACAAGGGATTTTGAGCTCCGTCGGAAAGCCGGACTAGGCGGGCCTCCAGGACCTCGGTGTCCACCGGGGTAAGGGGGAAGGTCTGGAGGGTGAGGGGGAGGCCGAAGTAGATCCCTGGATCCAATTGCCAGCTAAGGCCTTCTTGAGTAAGGAACGGAGGTTTAGGGGGAGCGGAAGGGTTTTGACAGGGACCAAGAGGATCTGGGTTTTCCCTGTATCTGAAGCGATTCAAGGGTACCGTTCTTTCGGGAACAGGGAAAATGAGAGGGGAAGGAACAAAGTTGCCCCCGTACAGGTTGGGAAGATTAGCCCAGGATCGTCCCCAACCATTTCCGGTGTCCTTGTAAACTCCAAAACCCCCGTTCACTGCATTAGGATCCAGCATGTTGAACTGGTGGAAAGGAGCAGTAATCCAACCAGAAATGTGAACCTCCTCAAGCGGCCATGCAGGCTGTCCATTAACACTTCGAAAACTCCAAGCTTCGTTTCCAACTCGTCCTGCACTTGCCCCCTCCGAACTGGAAAAGGGCTGGGAGAGGTCCTCATCATGAGGCAGATTGTAGGGGTAATTCATCGCCATGTACCTCGAGTGCAACCACGCCCTGTAGCTCCACTCGGGGTCCTCCTTGACCGGGGGAAGCCCGGCGTACGCCCGCCAGAAGTTCCAAGCCTCCATCCCGCTCCTCTCCCCAGGGGGGAGGATCTTGAGGTAGAAGGGGATGGTCCCCACCTCCTGTCCCTCCTTGAGGATGGAGATGAGGTACTTGAAGGGCCCTTGGGGAAGGGCATCGGAAGCCACAGTGAAGCGCAAGGTGTAGGTCCCGCTACCCGTGACCGTAAGGGCCTCCCTAGGGTGCTCCACCCCAGGGTAGCGGGAGGTGTCCCAGCCCGGGCAGTAGGACCTCCCCGTGGCGCAGGGGTCCGCCAGGGTCACCTGGAGGGTGTATGTCCCAGGTTCCCGTACCTGCACCTGGACGGGAAGGTCCAGGCCCCCCCCAGGGGCGAGGGTGACGGACTCCTGCCCTGGGAGAAGGGAGATCTCCGCCGGGACGGAGACCGTAAGGGCCAGGTCCGCCCACCCGACGAGGTTTCCCGAACTGCCCCGGACCCGCAAGGCGTACTCCCCCCCGGGGACCGTGGGTTGGACCGTGAGGGTGAGGGTCTGGGTCACAGGACCATTCCCCGAGACGGTTACGCTCTCAGGGGAGAGGCTGATCCCAGAAGGGGGGTTGCCAAAGCCGTCCGTGAGGGAGAGGTAGACCGTACCCGTGAACCCCCCTTGGGGGGTGACGGTGAGGGTCACCTGGCCACTCCCTCCCCGGGGGACCGTGAGGCTCGTAGGGGAAAGGGAGAGGTCAAAGGAGGGGGATGGAGAGGAAGAGGTCACGGTCACAGGCAGGGTGACCTGGGCCGTGGTGTTCCCCGCCTTGCCCTGAAGCCGCGGGTAGTAGATCCCGTTTGCGACGCTCGAGGCCACCCCCACCGTGAGGGTCAGGCTCACGGGGTCATTCCCCGGGACGGTTACCCTCGAGGGGGAGAGGGTGAAGCCTGGGAAGGGGTTCCCGAGGGCATCCACCAGGGAGAGGGTTACCTCTCCCGTAAAGCCGTTCTGGGGCGTAAGGGTCAGGGTCACCTGCCCGCTTCCCCCTTGGGGGACCGTGAGGCTCGTGGGGGAGAGGGCGAGGGTGAAGGAGGGGGATGGGGGCGGGGAGGTCACGGTCAGGGTGAGGCTGGCCTGGGCGGTGAGGTTCCCCGCCTTGCCCTGGACCCGCAAGGTGTAGGTCCCCGTGGGGGCACTGGAGGCCACGCCCAGGGTGAGGGTCTGGGTCACGGGGCTATTTCCCGGGACGGCCACCCTCGAGGGCGAAAGGCTCACCCCCGAGGGAGGGTTCCCCGAGGCGTCCACCAGCGAAAGGGCCACCTCCCCCGTGAACCCCCCTTGAGGGGTGAGGGTGAGGGCCACCTGCCCACTTCCCCCTCGAGGGACCGTAAGGCTCGTAGGGGAGAGGGCAAGGCTAAAGGAAGGGGAGCCCGGGCTCGAGGCGGGCTGGGAGAGGGAACCGCAAGCCGAAAGGAGGGGAAGGAGGAGAAGGGTCCACTTCCAGCTCTTGCTCAGTACCTGCCGCATGCCCCCATTCTACCCGGGGCGTCTTACCCCAAAATCCCATGGGAAAGGCCCTTTTGGGGTAAGAACCCCCCAAAGGCCGCCCCAAGGGGATGGCCGGTAGCATGAGGAGGTAATGGTGAAGAGGGAAGAGATCAACCTCCCCCTCAAAGCCCCCGTCCAAAGGGTATGGCGGGAGGGCCTTTGGGTCTGGGTCCAGCTCGCCTACCGGCAGGACCTCCCCCCTCTCTGCAAGGCCCTAGGGGGGAGGTGGTCCCCGGAGCAGAGGGCCTGGCGGTTCTCCCCTGGAGGGGCCATGGCCCTCCTACGGGAGCTAGGGCTTTTCCTCCCGCCCCTCTTCCCTTCCCTGGCCCTCGAGGAGGACGAGCTTGCCTTCCTGAAGGAGAGGCTCTACCCCGAGCAGGTGGAAGACCTCCACACCCTCTGGAAGGCCTTCCGTAGGAGCCTCGAGGAACCCGCCTTCCCCAGAGGCTTCGTCCTCGCGAATGGCACCGGGACGGGGAAGACCTACGTCTACGGGGGCTTCATCTACCTCCTCGCGAGGAGAGGCCTCCACCCCCTTCTCGTCCTCCCCGGGGAGGGGATGAGGGACCAGGTGGAGGGGGTCCTCCGGGGGCTAGGCCTCGTGGAGGGGAGGGACTACCGGCTCACTACCTACGCCAAGCTCCCCGAGGCCTCTCCCCCTCAGGTCCTCATCCTGGACGAGGCCCACCTGGTGAAGGGCCTTTTCGCCTCCAAGCGGGGAAGGCTCGCCTACCGGCTGGGGAAGGAGGCGGGGTTCGTGCTCTACGTCAGCGCCACCCCCTGGGACCGCCCCTGGGAGGCCCGCTACCTGGAGGCGGTAGACCTCCACCGCCTCACGGGGGATGAGGACTTCGACAGCTTCATCCGGCGCTTTGGGGTGGGGATCCGGGAGGGCTTCGGGGGAGGGAAGGAGTACTACTTCTATGGGAGTGTAGACCACCTCGTGGCCCTACACCGCACCCTCACCGAGGGCGGGGTCCTCGCTAAGCGCCTCTTCCGTCCTCCCCCAGGGCTTGTGGATTACGAGGCCCCAAGGCTTTCCATCTCCCGGGAAGGAAAGGGGCTCCTTAGGGAGGTGAGGAGGCGCCTAAGGGAAGAGGCCCGGCTTGCCCCTCCAAACGAACGGGGCCTCCTCCTCGCCTTCCGCACCGCCCTTTCCCGGGCCCTCCTTGAGCGGGAAAAGCTCAAGGCGGCCCTTCCCCTCCTAGAGGGCCTCCTAGAGGAGGGATGGCACGTTCTTCTCTTCCTCCAGTACTGGGGGGAGAGGGTCTTGGACCTCTCCACAGGGGAAGCCATAAAGGCCTACTTTGGACGAAAAGAGGGAGACCAATCGGGGGGACGGAAGTGAGGACCCAGGTGCTTCAGGAGCCTAAGGACCAGATCCCGGGGGTGGTAGTGGACGTGGAGGTCCTCCACCACCTGCCTCAGGGCCTTCTCGGGGGCGGGCCCCCCGGAAACCCCGAGGAGGTCCCTCTCCCCCGAACCCAGGGCGGCGAGGAGCTCCTTTGCGTTCTCCTCCTCGTCCAAGAAGTCCAGGAGGCTTTCCTTCAGGTCCTCTGCGGTGCTCCAGCGAAGCTCTGCCCCCTTCTCATAGGCCTCTAAGGCCAAGCGAAGCAGCAGGAGGCCCTGGAAGAGGACACTTCCCCGCTGCAGGCCGAGTTCCCGCAAAAGGTCCCGATCAAAGAACTCCTTCAGGGCGAAGAGGCCAAGGAGGGAAGGCGGCCGGCCAGGCTTCCCCCATTCCCAGACCTCCCCTTGTACCCCTTCCGAAAGGCGCCCTTCCCCCATGGCCTCCAGCATAGTCCAAACCCCAATAGTTTGCAAGGAGTACGGGATTTGCGAAACCCGGCTTGTCCTCCCTATCCCGCCCGGTCTATCCTTGCCCCATGGAACCTCTGCGGAGGCTATGGCAAGCAGCGCTAAGCCTACTCACGGGGCTCGCCCTCCTCGCGGAGTCGGGCTTTGTGCAAGCCCAGGGCGAGTGGAGGAACTGGTCCGTTGACCCCCAGGCATCGGGGGGCTTCATCGGAGGCCAGGTGACGGGCGTGGCCTTCGGCGCCGGGGTTTTCGTGGCCACCGCACCCTTCCGCATCCTGGTCTCCAAGGACACGAAGAAGTGGGACGTGATCCATGCCCCAGCCCGGATGAACGACGTGAAGTACACGCAGGCAGGCTTCCTGGCAGCGGGGAACGCGGGCACCCTCATGATCTCTAAGGATGGAAGAAACTGGAAGCGCTACCGTGTGGGCCGGGACCTGGAGTGGGACCTGGATGAGGCCACCTATGGGAACGGGTGGTACCTGGTGATGGCCGCCCAGGGGATCGTCCTGGCCTCAAAGGACCTGAAGCACTGGGTGCCCGTCCTCACCGCACCGCGGGGGTCCCTCTTGGGGATGGACTTCGGCCGGGGCCAGCTGGTGGTGGGCGGCTACTGGGAGTTCTGGGTGGCGGAGTACGAAGAGGAAGAGAAGGAGGTGAAGAATATGCCCATTGCTTCGGTGCGGCGCAGGGGTAACTATCTGGACATCTACGACGACCGGGGTAGGCGGATCGGGGGCTTCGGCATCTCCAGCCAGGACGAGCTCCTGGGCTGGACGGCGGACACGGTGATCGTCCGCAGGGGGCGGATGGTCTACCATTACGACGCCCGGGGCCGGGTCAAGGGCACCCGCCCCGCCTAGGGGGGTCAGGGTGAGGCGCTTTGACCTGGGCGGCCTGAAGGTGCACGTCTACGGGGGCTGGAGGGAGATCGGGGGAAACCAGCTCCTCCTGGAGGCCAAAGAGGGGGCCCTCCTCCTGGACTTCGGCCGGTCCTTCGCAAGGTGGGGCACCTACTTCACCGAGTTCCTCTCCCCCCGCACCGCGAGCCTCGGCCTGCGCGATCTCCTCTTCCTAGGGCTCTTGCCTCCCTTTCCCCACCTCTACCGGCAAGGCCCGGAGGATACCCTCCTCCCCTCCGACCTGGAGCAGAACCTCCTTAGCGCGGGCCTCCCTCCTGGGGAGGAGGTCTTCGCCCTCCTCCTCTCCCACGCCCACCTGGACCACACCGGGGCGGTGGGCTACCTGCGCGGGGACCTCCCCGTGGTGGCCACCGCGGCCACCGCCGCCATCGTCAAGGCCATGCAGGACACGGCCCAGGCGGGGGTGGACGGGGAGGCCGCCTACTTCACCCCCAGAAGCCCCAAATCGGATACGGGGCTCCTGGACGGGGACCGCAAGACGTACATCCGCCGCCCCTACCGGGTGCTGGGGGCCCTCAAGGGTTTCCATGAGCGCTCCCCGAGCAGTAAAAGCCTGCAGGGCCCCCCCTGGGAGGAGGCCCGGGCTCCCCTCTCCTTGGGGCCCTTCCGGGTGGAGGCCTTCCCCGTGGACCACTCGGTGCCCGGGGCGGCCGCCTTCGCCGTGGAGACTCCCGAGGGGCTCGTGGTCTACACGGGGGACCTTAGGCGGCACGGGAGGTGGAAGGAGAAGACGGAGGCCTTCCTCCGGAGCCTGGAAACCCGGGAGGTCTTCCTCCTGGTGGTGGAGGGAACCCGGCTTGGGGAGGAGCGCCCCGCCCGCACGGAGGAGGAGGTGCAGGAGGCCCTCCACCACGAGGTAGCCCGGTGGAAGGGGTGCCCGGTGGCCGTGGACTTCGCCCCCCGCAACCTGGAGCGCCTCCTCTCCTGCCTGGAGGTGGCGCAGGAAGTGGAGCGGAAGCTGGTGGTCACCCCCAAGGACGCCTACCTCCTCTGGGGCCTTTCCGAGGCCGAGCCTGACCCCTGGGGAAGGGTCCTCCAGGAGGTCCTGGTGCTCAAGCAGGGCAAAAACCGCATGGGCGGATGGGAGAAGGCCCTCTGGGACGAGGCCCCCGTCAAGGAGGTCTCCCTGGAGGAGGTGGCCCGGGACCCCGGGGCCTACCTCCTGGCCTTGGGCTTCTACGAGGTGAACTGGCTCCTGGACCTGCGCCTCCTGGAGGACGCCCTGGGGAAAAGGAAAAGTCGGGGAGCCTACATCTTCAGCAACTCCTACTGGGCCGACCAGGAGCAGATCCTGGACCTCGAGGTCCTCCTCGCCTGGCTCCAGCGGCTGGACTTCCACCTCCTCCCCGAGGGCCTGGCCCGCCTTCCCCGGGACCCCGCTGGGGTGCAAAACCCCTTCCACACCTCGGGCCACGCCCCCGAGTCCGACCTTCTGGAGGTGGTGCGGCGCCTGCGGCCGCGCTACCTCCTTCCCGTCCACACCGAGCGGCCCGGGCGGTGGCGGAGGCTTTACCGGGGGGGGAAGGTCCTGCTTTTATGAATGGGGTTCACTTTTTGCGAAACCTACCTTCACCTGAAACGGGATGGGATTTAGGCTGAGAAAGCGAAAGGAGGTAGCGGTGAAAGGAAGCATCCCTGTCACGATCCACAACCTGGGTTCCCCTGAGGGGAAGGCGTTGAACTTCGCCCGCAAGGCGCTCTACGAGCGCATGAGCCCTTTCCTTATGGACCTGGCCGTCGACATCCCCGTCTATCTGGTCAACGAGGCCCAAATGGACTTCCTCTACCCCCCAGAGCGCCGGCGCTTCTTCTCCGAGGACAGGCTTCGGGCGCGCCTCCGGGCGTTGCAGGAGAGGGAAGGAAGGGACCGGGAAAACGAAGAGGACCCCTTTGCCCCCATGGAAGACCTGGACAAGGAAAGCGAAGACCTCTGGGGCAGGGTGAAGTGGATAGTGGCCGTGGGGCTTTACGTGAGGGGAGAACTGAAAAGGCCCTCAAAAGAACGAGTTCTCCACCTAGGGGAGGAGAAAGCCCGTACAGAGGAAGCGGAGGAAGCCTTTTTGGACCACGACGGCCCTGCCATCTTCCTCTGCCCGGAGCGGGTGGTGGACTGGGCTAAGCGAGAAGGGGTGCCCATTTTCCTGCTCCAGGACAAGATCTACTACCACGAGCTTGCGCACGCCTTTATGGACACAGCAGGCTCCTTCCCCGATCCCTACGGGGAAAGCTGGGCCCGGGTGGTGGAGGAAAGCCTGGCCAATCTGGTAGCCTTTAATCAGTTCAAGGGCATGGAGGCCGCCCGGGTATCGCGCCTCATCCAAGACCAGCCTCCCGATTACCGGGGATACGCCGCTACCTCCTTGAAACCCTTCTTTTTAATGGAGGAATACCCACGCTTCTTTGAGTTCATGGAAGAATACCTGTACTTATTTCAGAAGTTCATAAAGTACTACAAGTACTACCCGCACATTCCATGGTCATGGCCCGACTTCATGCACTGGTTCTGGCGACACGGTATCCTCTTCCATTTCGGACAGTGGAACCTTCTCGCCTGGCGGGAGACGAAGCGGCGTGGAGATTGGCGGCATCCGGAGGTAAGGAGAGCCTGGAGGGCCTTCGCGAGATTCCTCCTGGAGGAGGCTGTCGGGGCCTAATCCCCCTGGAGTAGGACGTAACACGAAGCGCTACCGCCTCGGCCAGCTCCTCTCGAGCATCATGCGCCACTTCTTGCTCCTAACCGCCACCCCGCACAACGGCAAGGAGGAGGACTTTCAACTGTTCCTCGCCTTGCTGGACGGGGATCGCTTCGAGGGCCGCTTCCGCGACGGCGTGCACCAGGTGGACGTGTCCGACCTGATGCGCCGGATGGTCAAGGAGGATCTGCTCAAGTTCGACGGCACGCCGCTTTTTCCCGAGCGCATCGCCTACACGGTGCCTTAGAGACTGTCGTAAAAGCCTCCCTCCCAGACCTACGCGGCCCTGGCCAGCCGCTTCACCCACAAGCGTAGCCTACCCACATACACCCAAGCTTCCGTCTCCTCAGGGCGGTACTCGTACTCCTCCCCCAGCCGCCTTTCGCCCCAGCCAGGCAAAGGTCCGCTCCTCCACCCCTTGGGCAAGGGCATAAACCCTCGCTCCCGGGGAATCTCCGGCACCTCCGCCCGGGGAGCCGTCACAATATGGGGGATGGCCCTGCGCCCCACAGACGAGCAGCTCCAGGCGGTGGAGGCCTACCGCTCGGGGCAGGACCTCAAGGTGGTGGCGGTGGCGGGAAGCGGCAAGACCACCACCCTGCGCCTGATGGCCGAGGCTGACCCGGGGAAGCGGGGACTGTACCTGGCCTTCAACCGCTCGGTGCGGGAGGAGGCAGCCCGCAAGTTTCCCCGCCAGGTCCGCCCCTATACCCTGCACGCCCTGGCCTTCCGCATGGTGGTGTCCCGCCACGAGGCCTACCGGGCCAAGTTCGAGGCGGCAAAGGGCCACCTCTCGGCCCCGCTGGTGGCGGAGGCCCTGGAGGTGCGGCATCCCCTGCTCCTGCACGCGGTGCTGGGGACCCTGGAGGCCTTTTTGCGCTCGGAGGCGGAGACCCCAGAGCCGGGGATGATCCCCCTGGCCTACCGGCTGGCCCGGGCGGGGACCCGGTCCTGGCCCGAGGAGGAGGCCTTCATCCTGCGGGGGACGGAAACCCTCTGGCGGCGGATGACCGACCCCAACGATCCCTTCCCCCTGCCCCACGGGGCCTACGTGAAGCTGTGGGCCCTCTCCGGGCCGGATCTCTCCTTCGCGGGCGCTTTGCTGGTGGACGAGGCGCAGGACCTGGACCCCATCTTCCTGCGGGTGCTGGAGGCCCACCGGGGCCGGGTGCAGCGGGTCTACGTGGGGGATCCCCGGCAGCAGATCTACGGCTGGCGGGGGGCGGTGAACGCCATGGAGAGGCTGGAGGCCCCCGAGGCCCGGCTCACCTGGAGCTTCCGCTTCGCCGAGAGCCTGGCCCGCTTCGTGCGGAACATGACCGCCCTGCGGGACCGGCCGGTGGAGGTGTGGGGGAAAGCCCCCTGGGCCACCCGGGTGGACACCGCCCTGCCCCGCCCTCCCTTCACCGTCCTCTGCCGCACCAACGCCGGGGTGGTGGGGGCGGTGGTGGCCACCCAGGAGCTGCACCGGGGACGGGTACACGTGGTGGGGGGGGTGGAGGAGCTGGTCCACCTCCTGCGGGACGCGGCCCTCCTGCGGCAAGGGGAGCGGCGCACCCACCCCCACCCCGACCTGGCCATGGCGGAGACCTGGGAGGAGCTGGAGATCCTGGCGCAGGCCGGCTACGCCCCGGCCTACGGGGTGCTGCGGCTGGCCGAGGCCTACCCCGAGCTGGAGGCCCTGGCCGCCTACCTGGAGCGGGTGTGGACCCCGGCCGAGGCGGTGGCGAGGGTGGTGGTCTCCACCGTCCACAAGGCCAAGGGACGGGAGTGGGACCGGGTGCTCCTCTGGGATGACTTCTTCCCCTGGTGGGAGGAGGAGTTGGTGCGCTCTTTGGACTGGGGGACCGACCCCGCCCACCTGGAGGAGGAGAACCTGCTCTACGTGGCGGCCACCCGGGCCCGCAAGCACCTCTCCTTGGGGAAGGTGGCGGGGCTTTTGGAGGCGGCGGAGCGGATGGGGGTGTATCGGGTGGCGGAGGAGTCCACCCGGACCTACCTCCTCCTCTCCGCGGAGGTCCTGCGGGGCGTGGTCGAGGATCCCCGGGTGCCGGCAGAGCACCGGGTGCGGGCCCTCAAGGCCCTGGGCTACCTGGAGCGGGGGGAGGAGACGCTGCGGACGGGCCAGTGACCCCCGGTCTTCCCGGCCCCCCCACCGGCGGCGAGAGGGGTCTTCCCCCTGGGGCCCTGAGGCCGGCGGTGGAGGTGGAGTGGGCTTCGCTGCACCGGGAGGGCCTCCTGGAGAGCTGGGAGCGGGCCCAAGGGGTGAGCCCCTGAGGCTCATCCCGCCCCTGGAGTAGACTGAGGGGGATGATGGTGGACGTGATGGAGGCCCAGGCCCTTCCGGGCCTCAGGCTCTGGCTTCGCTTCTCGGACGGGAAGGAGGGGGTGGTGGATCTCTCGGGTCTGGAGCTCCCCGGCGTTCTGGCCCGGCTCCGGGATCCCGGCTTCCTCGCCCAGGTGCGGGTGGACCCGGAGCTCGGGGCCCCGGTGTGGCCCGGGGGGCTGGACCTGGACCCCCTGGTGCTCTATGCCCGGGTGGTCGGGATGCCTTTACCTGGGGCGGAGGCCTCGAGGCGCTAAGTTTTGAGACTTCTGCGTTTTGCACTGCTCGTCCCTAGGCTCGCCTACTATACTGAAAGCCGTTATGGTGCCAAAGAAGCGTTTTTTTGCAATCATGACCTTTGGAGAAAAGAGGGGGTGTGGGGGAGCTATAATCCCCCTGACCTTCTAGTCCGTGGGATACATGGACTCCCCCACGTCCACCGGAGGCGGACATAGCATAGTGGGCGGCGGATGTGTGGTAAAATCCCTCTTGGGGACAACGTTCCCCATGCACCTTGAAACTTGGGGTAGGGGGTTCCGCTGGGTAGTCCGGCGGGTAAAACCCCAAACGAACACCCGTGGCAGAGCTAGAAGCATTGCCATACGCCTGCCGATACGGCGGCGCTTTCTTCTCCGCGAAGCGGGGTGTCAAGGGTTGCGTCGCAAAGCGACGCTGGGCTCGGACGGAGCCTTCGGGTACGGCGGGCATGCCGTAGTTCCCGAGAAGCCCTGGACTTTAGAAGTACCGGGGGAGCGCAAGGGGGCTGTAATCCCCCCCAATTCATTGGGGGGATACACGGACCCCCTGAACCCGGCCAGACACATGTGAGACTGGACGAGTAAAAATGTGGGGACCACCCCAGGAGAGAGGAGGTCCCCACGGATGCGGCTTACCACGGTTAGCAAAGAGGTTTTGCGGGGAGCGCGGAAGGCCCGGGAACTCCAAGAGGCCGGGGCCGGCGACCCCACGGTTCAGGACCGCTTACGG
>JBEPYU010000023.1:0-20823 GCA_041641215.1 Thermaceae bacterium | reverse complement strand
TGTCCGGCTTGCGGCTGGCCTTTGGCCAAAAAGGGGGAAGGGGTTTGCCTCAATCCGGATTGTCCCCTCCATGACCCAAGCGCCATTCCCTCCGTGGCCAAGGAGGCCTAGGTGGAAAGCTTCAAGCCTCACCCCTTGCGCCTAGGCCGGGAAGGGCCCTTTGGGGTGCCTGGGCTTCCCCTTAGGGTCTATCTAAGGGTGCCCGTGGAGGGAGCGGTGGTCTTGGAGGTGGGACCTTGCGGGCCCACGAGGTAGACCGCTCCCCAAGGCCGGTAGCGGCTTAGGAAGCGCTCTTCCACCACCCGATCCGGGTAGCGCACGGTGCGCCGCACCTCCACCAGGGCCCCTTCCGCGGCGAAGTCCACCTGTTTCCTCGTGCCGGGGGGGAGGTTTGGGTCTGGGATCTCCCTTGGGGGAAGGGGCGGGGTGCGTTCCAGGAAGAAGGGACCTTCCCAGCGCACCTCCCGGTCCTTGGTCCCGAAGAGGTGCACGCGCAGGCGGTGCCCCTGGATGGAGACCTGGACCCATAGGGCCCCTGGGGTGTCGTTTTGCACCTTGAGGTCCTTATGGGGCTGGAAGACCGCGGCGTCCAGCCCCGCAGGCCGGTAGTAGGCCACCTGATAGCTATGGGGGTGGCGCTCGAGGATGGGGAGGCCCGCAAGGAAAAAGGCCCGGAAGAGGGTGGTGGAGACCTGGCACACCCCTCCCCCTAGGCCCATCTCCGTCTGGTCCCCGAGGATCACGAAGGCCTCCTTGTACCCCGCCTCCTCCGTGATGGGCCCTAGGGCCTGGTTAAAGGAGAAGGGGCCTTGGGGGATGAGGCGCCCATCCAGCCTCGAGGCCGCTAGCCGGATATTGTGGACCCTTTCTGGACTTGATCCCAAAAAGCTCGTCTCCCCCGTGGCCAGGTGCTCCCGCACCCCCAGGCGGTAGAGGTCCTCGAGGCGGGGCTTGGGAGGGAGGTAGGTCACGGGCAGGTAAAAGGAGGGGCGGCCCGCGGCCCGGGCCTCCCGGAAGGCCCTTAGGGCCTCCCCTTCAGGGAAGGCCAGGCCCTTTTTCTCCACCCCAAGCCACCGGCCCTGCCAAAGGATGAAGCGGGGGGGGCTTGGGGGCCGGGTTAGCTTCTGGAGGAGCCTCTTGAGCTCCGCCTCGGAACCCACGGAATAACGCCGGATCCCCACCTCTGTTCGGAGCCTACCCCCCTCGATCACCGCTTCCTGGAGGACGAGGATGGCCTCTAGGGCTAGGCCGCTTTGCAGGGCGAGGAGTAGGCCCAGGAGACGGACCACGGCTTTCAGATTACGCCTTTGCCTCCTGCCCTACTGCGTTCCCCGAGAACCCTACGGGGACCCTACCGGGGTCCCCGTGCAGGCTCAGGCCTGCATGGCCGTGGTATTAGAGGCCCTTAGCCTTCATGGGCTAGCCTCTAAAATCCGGCTATGAGGCGTTACCAGGAGGACCCTTACGCCACCCGTTTCCAGGCTCAGGTCCTAAGGGCTTGGCAGGACGAAAAGGGCGCCTATGCCGTGCTTTCCGAAACCCTCTTTTACCCCGCCTCCGGGGGGCAGCCCGCGGACACCGGGGTCTTAAGGGGGGAGTTTGGTGCGGTCCAGGTCCTTGGGGCCTACGAGGAGGCCAAGGCCTTTGGGGATGTGGTCCATGTGCTTTCCCGCCCCATTCCCCAAGGGGTCCTGGTGGAAGGGGAGATCGACTGGGAAAGGCGGTTTCGCCACATGCAGCGCCATACCGCCCAGCACATCCTTTCCCAGGCCCTCTTGCGGGTAAGGGACTACCACACCGTGGCCGTAAGCCTAGATGGGCCGGTGAGCACGGTGGACTTGGCGGAAGAGGCCGACGAAAAGGCCCTGGAAGAGGCGGAGGCCCTAGCCCAGGAGGCGGTTTATGCGGACCACCCCATCGAGGCCTTTTGGATCCGTGAGGAGGAGCTTCCCCGCTATCCCGTGCGCCGGCCCCCTAAGGTGGAGGGCCGGATCCGGCTCGTAAGGATCGGGGATTTTGACCTGGCAGCCTGCGGGGGTACCCACCTTAGGACTTCGGCCCAGGCTGGGCCCATCAAGGTCCTCAAGGCCGAGCGCCACAAGGGGGGAAGCCGGGTCTACTTCAGCGCGGGCCTCGAGGCCTTCGGGGACTACCAGGCCAAGCACGCCCTCCTTTCCCGCCTTGCCCTTTCCTTTTCCACCCAACCCTTGGGCGTGGAAAGGCCCATCAAGAGGCTTCAGGATGAGCTTTATGCCCTAAGGGGCGAGGTTTTGGCCCTCAAGGAGGCCTTAGTCCAGGCCCTTCTCCCCCGGGCCTTGGAGGAAGGGGCCCTTCTCGTGCCGGCCCCTGTCCTTCAGGAGCTGGCCAAGGCCCTTCTGGCCTGGAACCGGACGGTCCTCCTCCTGAGCGAGGAGGGTCGCTTTGCCCTCCTAGGCCCTGGGCGGTCCGAGGTCTTGGAGAGGCTTAAGGCTCTAGGAGCCAAGGGCGGGGGTAGGGAGATCCTCCAAGGGGCCTTGCCCCGGGAACGGGTCCTCGAGGCCTTGGCCCTAGGGAAGGGGGTCTAGGTGGGGCTTTCCCCGGATAGGGAAAACCCGGCCAACCCAAAGGGAGGCCTGGCTCCGGACCTTGCCCCCTTGGGATCCGGGTGAACGTTGGCCCAAGGGGGCATCGCCACCAGAGCGGTCCTGGAGGGCTTCCTGCTTGCCGAAGACCCCGGGAAGGTTTAGTCGCTATGGTCCTTGTAGGACTCGCCCCGGAGGTCGGAGATGAGTTGCACGGCCACGTAGGCCCCGTCCCCCGCGCTCACGATGGCGTGGCCCGGTACCATTCCCCGGGCTACCCCTGCGGCATAGACCCGAGGGTAGGAGGTCCTCCCCGCCTGGTCCGTCTCGATGAACACCCCTTGGCGCCTAAGGCCCAGGAGGGAGGGTAAGGTGGGTTCCTTGTGGGTGCAGAGGAGGAGCCTTTCCCCTTCCACCACCCGGTCCTCCAGGGCCAGTTCAAAAATCCCCCCCAGGTCCCGTACCCCTTGGACCATGCCCTCTTGGACCTGGGCCCCGTACCGCTCCGCGTGGGCCCGCATCCTCCTAAGAAGCTCCTCCCCTGAGGGCTCGTCCAGAAGCCCAGGGTAGTTGGGAACCCGGCTTACCGTCTTGATCTGGGAACGCCCGCCATCCAATACCAGGGTCTTGAGGCCTGCACGGGCGAGGAAAAGGGCCGCAGCAAACCCCGCAGGCCCTCCGCCCACCACGATCACGTCCCACATGGGCTCTATTGTATAATACCACCCCATGCGGGCTTGCACCCGCATGGGGGCCCCGGTAGAAAGTCCCCGTGGAGTTTTTCAGGAACCAGAAGTGAAGGGTATAATCCCGAGCGCATGCGCCTGGATGGCCGCTACCTTGTCCTCGCTACCCTCGAGGCCCGAGAGGGGGTCACCCTCTACCGGGTGGAAGGGGGATGGGTGGTCCACTTCGAGGTCCACACCCCCGAGGACAAGGACCGCTTCTTCCGCTACCGCCAGGCCCTGAGGCGCCTGGAGGAGCTAGGGCTTTTGGAGGTCCAGGTCTCGGCCAAGCCTGGGCGTTACTACGCCTTCTTCCCCGAAAGACCCCTCGCCCGCAAGCCCCCCCCCAAGGAGGCCTTGGAGGCCCTGGCCCCTTTGGGCTTTGGGGAGGCCCACCTGGCCATGGGGGAGGACAAGGTGGCCTACCTGGCCCCCTGGCCCTTGGGGGGCAAGGCCTGGGCCCGGGAGGGCAGGGGGCGGTTTTGGGTCCAGGTGGCCCCCGGTCTCGGCCTGGCCTTTTGGGGCCTCGTCCTTTTGGCCCTAGCCCTCGGCCGCTACCTTAACCCCCCGGAATACCCCGTCCCCGACCTCGTAGGGAGGACGGCCCGGGAGGCCTTCGCCATCCTTA
Organism: Thermaceae bacterium; assembly: GCA_041641215.1. Taxonomy (GTDB): domain Bacteria; phylum Deinococcota; class Deinococci; order Deinococcales; family Thermaceae; genus Thermus. The sequence continues at coordinate 16,909 of JBEPYU010000023.1, read as the reverse complement.
AGGACACGGAGCTTAACGTCCAGGTCCTCGAGGGCAATGACCCCCAAAAGCCCAAGGAGGTGGTCTTGGCCCAGGATCCCCCTCCGGGCACCCGCCTTAGGGCGGGGCGCACGGTCTTCCTCACCCTAAACCAGGCCCGCCTCACCCCCCTCCCTAACCTTGGGGGCCTCTCCCTAGAGGAGGCCGAAGCCCGGTTGAGGGAGCTCGGCTTGGTCTTGGGGAGGGAGGTGCGGACCGAGGCGGAAGCCCCCCTGGGCACGGTTTTGGCCACCGCCCCTCCCCCGGGAACCCCCGTGCCCCCGGGAACCAGGGTGGACCTCCTCCTCTCCCAAGGGCCAAGCCCCCGGGGGCTTTGGCCCTTGCCCAATCTGGTGGGCCTAAGCCGCGAGGAGGCCCTCTTCCTCCTCAACGCCGCGGGGCTGGTCCCTGAGGTGGTGGAGGTGCCCTCGGGGGAGGTTCCGGACACCGTCTTGGCCCAAAACCCCAAGCCAGGCACCCCCCTTCCCCCGGGGGCTGGGGTTACCCTAAGGGTGGCCGTGAGGGGGGAGGTATGGTTGCCTCCGCCTTCCTCCGTAACCTTGGACTACACCCTTCCCCCGGAGGCCCAGGATAGGTCCGTGCGTTTGGTCCTCGTGGACCAGGAGGGGGAACGGGTAGTTTACGAGGGGTTGGGGCAGGAGGGAATGCGCCTAGAGGGGAGCTACCCCGTCCAGGGAGAGGCCCTTTTCCGCCTGTATGTGGACGGGGCCCTCTTTGCGGAGTGGCGTCCCTGATGCGGGGCCGTTGGGCGGAAGAGGCGGCCCTCTCCTACCTCCAGGGCCGGGGCTACCGCCTCCTCGGCCGGAACCTCCGCACCCCCTATGGGGAGATCGACCTTTTCCTGGAAAAGGAGGGGGTTTACGTGGTGGTAGAGGTCAAGCAGCGGGCCACGGGCCGCTACGGTTCCCCCTCCGAAGCCCTAACCCCGGGGAAGGTCCAGCGCCTCCTCCAAAGCGCCCTCTACCTCCTCCGCCGGGAGGACCTCCCCTTGCGCCTGGAGGCGGTTTTGGTCTACGGGACCCCTAGGGCCTTCCGCCTCGAGCACCTCCCCTTGGAACTGTAGGCCCGGCCTTACCCGGAAAAGGGGGTGACCGTTAGGCTGGGGGCGTGTTTAGGAACCTCAGGGCCTACCTCGAGGCCTTGGAGCGTCGGGGGGAGCTTAGGCGGGTGCGGGTGCCCGTGAGCGCCGAGCTGGAGATCGCTGAGATCGCGGACCGCATGGTGAAAAGGGGGGGGCCGGCCCTCCTCTTCGAGCGGGTTTTGGGGAAGGACTTCCCCGTGGCCATCGGCCTCTTTGGGACCCGGGCCCGGACGGCCTTCGCCCTAGGGGTCAAGGACCTGGGGGAACTCCCCCGCAAGGTGGAGGCCCTCTTGGACCTTCACCCCGGAAAGGGTGGGCTTTCTGCCCTCCTTGGGCTTCTCCCCAAGCTCCCCCTCCTTCGGGGGTTTTTCCCCAAGAGGGTGCGGAGGGCCCCGGTGCAGGCCGTGGTCTTAAAGGGGGAGGAGGTGGATCTCTTCCGGCTTCCCGTCCTCAAGACCTGGCCCTTGGACGGAGGGCCTTTCCTCACCCTGCCCCTTGTGATCACCCGGGACCCCGAGACGGGAGAACTCAACCTCGGGATGTACCGGATGCAGGTCCTGGACCGGCGGAGCACGGCCATGCACTGGCAGCTCCACAAGGTGGGCCGCCGCCACCTGGAAAAGGCCCGGCGTCTAGGGCAGAAGCTCCCCGTGGCCGTGGCCTTAGGGGGGGATCCCGTCCTCACCTACGCGGCCACCGCCCCCTTGCCCCCCTTGCCGGGGGTGAGCGAGTTCCACCTTGCGGGCTTCCTCCGGGGGGCCCCCATCGAGCTTGCCCAAGGGGTGACCGTGGACCTGCCGGTGCCCGCGGAGGCCGAGTTTGTCCTGGAGGGGTACATTGACCCCGAGGAGCCCCTGGTGGAGGAGGGACCCTTTGGGGACCACACGGGGTTTTACACCCCCAAGGACCTCTACCCCCGCTTCCACGTGACGGCCATCACCCATAGGCCGGATCCCATCTACCCCGCCACCCTGGTAGGCCCGCCCCCCATGGAGGACGCCTACCTCATCGAGGCCACAGAGCGGCTTTTCCTCCCGGCCATCCGCCTGGTCCTCCCCGAGGTGGAGGACTACCACCTTCCCCCGGAGGGGGTTGCCCACAACTGGGTGAACGTGCGCATCGCCAAGGCCTACCCGGGCCAGGCCTACAGGGTGGCCTACGGGATGCTGGGCCTTGGGCAGATGATGTTCGCCAAGGTCATCGTGGTGGTGGACGGGGAGGCCCCCTTGCGCCCAGGGGTGGCCACCCTCCTCCACGCCCTGGCCCACGCCCTCCCCGGACGGGATACCCTCCTCCTCCGGGGGCCGGTGGATGTCCTGGACCATAGCTCCCGGGCGTTTGCCTTTGGGGGGAAGCTCGTCATCGACGGCACCCGGAAGCTCCCCGAGGAGGGGGGGGAGGTGCCCTTCGCCCCCCAGGCCCACCGGGACCTTCCCCAAGACCCTAGGATCCGGGCCCAGGCCCAGTGGCCGGGGATCTGGGGGGTGCTTATGGCCAAGAAGGCCCCCGGGGAGGCCTTCCTCCTAGCAGAACGCCTCCTCCGCACCCCCCATAGCCTAGGGATCCGCCTCCTCCTCCTTGCGGATGAGGAGATGGAACCCACCCTCGAGGGCCTCCTTTGGCTCGTCCTCAACAACATCGACCCTGAGCGGGACGTGCGGGTGATGGAGGGCAGGGGGGGGCCGGTTTTGGTCCTGGACGGGACGCGGAAAACCCCCGAGGAGGGCTTCCATCGGCCCTGGCCAGAGGTAGCCCGGATGAGCCCGGAGGTCAAGGCCTTGGTGGATGCGCGCTGGAAGGACTATGGCCTGGGCTAGTCCCCACACCCCTCCTCCGCTAAGCGCTCCCTTAGGCGCCAGGGCTCCCTAGGGGAGGCCTCGAGGAGCCACCACCCCTTCTTAGGGGGGGTCACCGCGGGGCTAATCCCCGAGGGAAGCCCCTGCCAGCGCCTTCCATCAAAGCAAGGGGCTGGACCTGGTTTCCTTGGGCCTTTTGGTAACGGAAGAGCCGGCCCTCGTCGAACCAGGCCTCCACCCAGCCCTCCCCCTCGAGGACCCCTAGCCCCGGTCCCCGGTAGTAGGCCCACCTGCGGGGCCAGAGGACCCGCAGGGCCGAGGCCTGGAGGCCTGGGCCTTCCACCCGCCCCCGCACCTCCACCCACATCCCGGGGGCCAGGTAGGGCGCCAGGGGAGGCTCACCTAGGAGGAGGCGGGAGCCCACCCGGATCCCTTGAGGCCCGTTGAGGTAGATCTGGCCGTAGTAGGTGTAGCCCTCGTCGTATTCGCGATCCTCTTCGGGGGATTCTTTCCCTTTTTTTGTCCTTTTCCCGTTCTTTTCCCCTTCTCTCCTTGAGCCTTTCTCCTCCCTACTCCCCTCGGCCCAGGCCACGCCCACGTGAACCCCCCAAGCCAGGGGGGGGCCTGGAAGCCCCTGGAAAAGGAGGCCGAGTAGGAAGCACCAAAGGAGCCTAGGCATCTTCCCTAGCCCTCTTAAGCCCTATCCTCACCCGAAGCCCTGGCCTGGCGTTTTCCAGCCAAAGCCTACCCCCTACCGCCCTCACCGCCTGTTCCGTAAGGGCGAGGCCAAGCCCTGCCCCATGGCCCAAGCGGAAAAAGGGCTGGGTGAGCCGGCCTAGGGCTTCCTCGGGCACCCCGGGCCCATGGTCCCGCACCTCCAGGACCACCTCCTCCCCTTGGGGCAAGACGGAGACCTCCACCGGGGGACCGCCGTGGCGCAGGGCGTTGTGCAGGACGTTGCTCAAGAGGCTTTCCTCCCCCAGGACCCAGGGGCTTTCGGGGGGTAGGTGGACCCTCACCCCCTCGCGCCCCTCCTTGGGTAGGTCCCTCAAGGCCCTGGCCAAGAGGGCCTCCACCAGAAGGGGCTCCAGTTTGGGCTTAGGGATCCGGCTTAGGGCAAGGAGGCCCTCCAGGATGGCCTCCATGCGGCGGAGGGCCTGCTTGCTCTCCTGGAGGACCTCCTGCCTTGCCAGGAGGCCCTTCTCGTAGCCCTCCAGCTGGGCCCTGAGGGTGGCTAGGGGGTGCGAAGCTCGTGGGAAGCGTAACGGGTAAAGGACCGCTCCCGTTCAAAGGCCTCCGCCAAGGCCTGGGCCATGGAAGTTCCGGGCCAAAACCCCCACCTCGTCCCGGGATCTGGGGGTAGGCACCTTCTGGAACTCCATCCGGGCCAGGGCCTCCGTGGCCTGGGCCAGCTGCCGCAAGGGCCGGGTGATGGAACCCGAGAGGTAGAGGCCGAGGAGGCTTGCGAGGAGGAGGATGGGGAGAAGGGCCAAAACCCCAGCCTGGCGCTGCCCTCGTAGGGCCTGCCGGTACTCCCTCGCATAGAGGGCCACCCCCAGGGTGAAGCCTCCCTCTAAGGGAAACTCGGCCCAAGCCCAGTCGGGGTCCTCCCTTTCCCCCGGAAGGGCCCCCCCTTCCAGGTAGAGGGTGGGCCCTTGGCGCACCCAAAACCCCATCGTGTAGCCCAAGGGTAGCTCCGTAGGGGGCGCCCCTCGAGGATGCGGAGCCTCTCCTTTAGGGACTGGGCGTAGGCCCGGAGGTCCCCTTGGATGTCCCTTTCAACCGTGCGGACGAAGAACCAGTGCCCCACCGCGAACTGGGCCAAGGCTCCTAAGGCGGCGAGCAAGGAGGCCATGAGGGCGATGCGCCATCTCAGGCTCATACCTCAAAACTTGCACTTATACGCCCGTGGGATGCTTGGCCTCTTTTGGGGCATAGGGGTGTCCCGGGGCTTATTGCCTTGATTGAGTGGGTCGCCTTGTTCCTAATAATCCCTAGCCCCTCCTCGTCCAGGATAGTGCTTTACCTGGTCCAGCGTCTCCCCAACGCCTTTGGCCTCTTCCGTGTGGCCCCTGGGGCTTCCCGCTAGCGCCTGTGGTGAACCGTTAGGGTTTCTAGGGGTTTCGTGCATCTCTCTCCTGATGCACCCATGATGGCAAAAGATGTTACCATGAAAGCGTGGTGCGTACCCAAGTACAGCTCACCGAGGCGCAGTGGGCGCGGCTCAAGGCTAAGGCGCATGCGGAGGGGGTTTCCTTAGCAGAGCTTGTGCGTCGGGCGGTGGATCGGTTCTTGGAGGAGGGAGAGGGCTATGAGGAAAAGGCCAGGCGGGCCCTCCTCGCGGTGGGCCGCTTTGCCTCCGGCCAAAGGGAGGTGAGCGAAGCCCACGACCGCTATCTGGAGGAGGCCTTTGGCCGTCTTCCTTGACACCTCGGCCCTTTACGCCCTTCTGGACCGGGACGACGCCCATCACCAGGAGGCTTCCCAGACCTTTAGGAGTCTCCTCGAGGCCCGCTTGCCCCTCGCTACCCACACCTACGTAGTGGTGGAGAGCGTGGCCCTGGTGCAGAGGCGGCTTGGGGTGGAGGCGGTACGGGCCCTGACCCAGGACCTCCTCGGGGTGGTGGAGGTGGTGCCCGTGGGCGAGCCCCTCCACTGCGCTGCCCTCGCCACCCTCCTGGCCTCGGGCAGGCGGGAGGTGAGCCTGGTGGACTGGACAAGCTTCCTCTTCATGCGGGAACGGGGGCTGAAGGAGGCCTTCGCCTACGACGAGCATTTTTGGGAACAAGGCTTCGTTTCCGTGGAGGAGGTCTTGTGTAGGAAACGGGAGGAATAGGAGGCCCTAGAGTAAGGGGTCTCAAAACTTGCACCTATGCTCCCGGCCTCAGATTGCCTTCCGCATGCCTGGGGGGCGGGTGGGAATGGCGGTATGGGGTGGCCACGCTGCTCCTGTGGGGGAGGCTGGGGTGCTAGTGGTGTGGGTTTTGTTGCCGGGAGTTTGGGTTCAGGTGCTGGTTCGGGGGTTGCGAGCCCTGGGTTTGGGGCTGGTGGGGGGGGACAGGAGGTGAAGGTTTATGCGGGGTATGCGGGAGGTGCAAGTTTTGAGATAACCCAAGACGGTAGCCCCCGGGTAGGGTGGCGATGGCCTCGGGGGCTAGCTTGCCCCTAAGCCGATGGACGTAGACCCGGACGATCCTGGTCCCCGACTCCGCCCCGGGGAAGAGCCGGTCCGCTAGCTCCTCCGGGGAGAAGGCCCGCTCGGGGCTTAGGGCCAAGACCTCGAGGAGGGCGAACTCCTTCCCCGTAAGCTCCACCTCCTTCCCCTCCCAGTAGGCCCTCCGGGCCACCAGGTCCACGCATAGGGGGCCCCTTTGGATCTGGCTGGACCGCGCCTGGCCGCTACGCCGGAGGAGGGCCCGGACCCGGGCTAGGTACTCCTCGAGGCTGAAGGGTTTGATACCACCCCATGCGGGCGCAAGCCCGCATGGGGTGGTATCATTCCCTCCCCCCACGGATCCCGGTGGCTAGGGGTCCCTCGTCCTGTGGACCCCCTTGGGGGCCTACCCCTGGATTCATCCTCGAGGCCCCCGGTTAACGGGAGGTAAACGGGGGGCCTAGGCCCCTATGCTTGGGGCATGGAGGCTTTCGCAGACTGGCTTTTCGTGGTCCTTTGGCTTCTTGGGCTTTTCCTCACCTTTTTCCCCTTGGTGCCCGCCACCTTGGTCATCCTCCTCGGGGTTTTCCTCCACGAGCTCCTTTTGGGCTTTAGGGAGATCTCCTTAGGCCTTTGGCTTGGCCTAGGGGCCCTGGCCCTTTTGGGGGCGGTTTTGGACCAGCTTGCGGCCCTCCTTGGGGCGAGGCGCTACGGGGCGGGGCGGGCGGGGCTTTGGGGGGCCTTCCTCGGGGGGGTTTTGGGCCTCTTCTTCGGGGCCTTGGGGGTGATCCTCCTTCCCTTCCTCCTGGCCTGGCTTTTGGAGTGGCTTTCCGGCCGCCCCCCTAGGGAGGCCTTGCGGGCCGCTTACGGGACTTTTCTGGGCTTCCTTGGGGGCTTGCTTGCCAAGTTCCTGGTCCACCTGGCTATGGGGCTTTGGGTCCTTTGGGCCATCTTCTAGGTAGACTTTGGGGGTGTTTGGGGGAGGTGGTCCTTGGACCCGGTGATGATCCAGATTGGGCCTCTGGCCATCCGCTGGTATGGGGTTCTTCTCCTCCTGGCCATCTATGCGGCCCTTTACCTAGCGAGGCGGCAGCTTGCCCGCTGGGGGGAGGACCTCGAGGCCTTTGAGCGGGCGGCCCTTTGGGCCGTGGTCTTTGGGGTGGTGGGGGCTAGGCTGGGGTACGTCCTCACCTCCCCCGGCTATTTCCTGGACCGCCCCGGGGAGGTCCTTGCGGTGTGGAAGGGGGGGCTTTCCTTCCATGGGGCCATCCTGGGGGGGGTCTTGGCCTTTTGGTACTTTCACAGGCGCTACGGTCACCCCTTTTGGCCCTATCTGGACGCCGCCGTCCCCGGGGTGGCCCTAGGGATCATCGCTGGGCGGCTTGGGAACCTGATGAACGGCTCGGACACCGTGGGCCGCCTGACCTCCTTGCCCATCGGCTTCACCTGGCCGGAGTGGGCCGTGGGTTTCCCCGGGATCTGCCCGGGGATCGACGACATCGCCCAGGTCTATGCCTGCTCCACCCTCCTCCGGGGGCCCGTGCACCTCACCCAGGTCTATGGGGCCCTGGTGGGGGTGATCCTCCTCCTCCTCAGTTTCCTTTGGCTTAGGCGGCGGCCCTTTCCGGGGTACGCCTTTTGGAACCTGGTCCTTTGGTATAGCCTCCTCCGCTCCCTCCTAGAGGAGCCTTTCCGCCTCAACCCCCTTTGGCTTCCCCTATACCGCAACGAGGAGCTGGGGATTGGCCTCCTTACCGCCACCCAGATCGTTAGCCTGCCCCTCATCCTCCTAGCCCTCTACATGCTCCGCCGGGGCCGATAATAGGGGCATGCACGCCCATGTGATCCTGGCCGCGGGGCAGGGGACCCGGATGCGGTCCCGCCTGCCCAAGGTGCTCCATCCCCTTCTGGGGAAACCCCTTTTGGCCTACGCGGTGGAGGCCGCCTTGGCCCTCCGCCCCGAGCGCCTGGTGGTGGTGGTAGGCCATGGGGCTCAAGAGGTGAAGGCTGCCCTGGAGGGCTATCCCGTGCTTTTTGCCCATCAGGAGGCCCAGCTGGGCACTGCCCACGCCCTCCTGCAGGCCGAGCCCCTCCTTGGGGGTTTTTCCGGCCCTATCCTCGTGACCCAAGGGGACACCCCCCTCCTCACCCCCAAGGCCCTAGGGGCCCTCCTCGAGGCCTTGAGGGGCGGGGCCGGCATGGCCCTCCTCACCGCCCACCTCCCCGACCCCACGGGCTACGGGCGCATCCTGAGGGAAGGGGAGGAGGTGGTGGGGAACGTGGAGGAGAAGGACGCCCCCCCAGAGATCAGGGCCATCCGGGAGGTGAACGCGGGGGCCTACGCCTTCGACCCCTTCCTCTTCCAGGCCTTGCGGGAGGTGGGTAACGCCAACGCCCAAGGGGAGTACTACCTGCCCGACCTCATCGGGGTTTACCGCCGGCATGGCCGGCGGGTGGTGGCCGTGCCTGCAAGCCCCGAGGAGGCCTTAGGGGTCAACACCCGGGAGGAGCTCGCCCGGGTGGAGGGGCTCCTTTTGGCCCGGCTCCGCTCCCGGTGGATGCGGGAGGGGGTGCGGATGGTCCTCCCCGAGACGATCTACCTCGAGGCCACCGTAGAGCTCGCCCCGGACGTGACCCTCTTCCCGGGGGTGGTCCTAAGGGGTAAGACCCGGATCGGGGAGGGGTGCGAGGTGGGGGCCTATGCGGTCCTCGAGGACACGGTCTTGGAGCCTGGGGCCCGGGTCCTTCCCCATACCGTGGCCCAAGGGGCCCACCTCTACCCAGGGGCCCAGGCGGGGCCCCTGGCCCGCCTCCGCCCGGGGTCCGTGCTTCGGGAAGGGGCCATGGTGGGGAACTTCGTGGAGGTCAAGAATAGCCTCCTCCACCCCGGGGTGCGGGCAGGCCACCTGGCCTACCTTGGGGATGCGGAGGTAGGGGAAGGGGTAAACGTGGGGGCTGGGGTGATCACGGCCAACTACGACGGGGTGAGGAAGCACAAGACCTGGATCGGCAAAGGGGCCTTTATCGGCTCCAATAGCGTCCTCGTGGCCCCGGTCCGGGTGGGGGAGGGGGCCTTGGTGGGGGCAGGAAGCGTGATCACCGAGGAGGTGCCCGAGGGGGCCTTGGCCCTGGCCCGGGCCCGGCAGCGCAACCTCCTCGGGTATGCCTGGAGGAGACTCCAAAGGGAGGGGTAGGGGCGGTGCTACACTGGGGGTATGAACCTGGGCATGCCCGAGATCCTGATCATCCTCCTCATCGCCTTGATCCTTTTTGGGCCTAGGAAGCTTCCCGAGCTCGGCCGCTCCTTGGGGCAAAGCATCCGGGAGTTCCGCCGGGGAGCGCAGGAGATCCGGGAGGAGCTGGAAAGGAGCATCGAGGTCAAAGAGGAACCCAAGCCCAAGGGCCAAGGGCCCACCGAAGCTAAGCCTGAGGGCAAGGTGGAGGAGTCCAAGGCTTGAAGGAAGCCCCCCTGGTCGAACACCTCGAGGAGCTGAGGAGCCGGATCCTTTGGTCCCTCCTCGCGTGGGTCCTCATGACCGCGGTGGCTTGGACCTTTAGGGTCCAGCTCCTCGCCTGGCTCAAGCGGCCTTTGGACCTCGCGGCCAAGCAGCACGGCATGGAGGTCAACCTCATCGTCTTGGACATCACCGAGCCCTTTTTGGTTGCCCTCAAGGTGGCCGCCTTCGGGGGGCTTATCCTGGCCCTGCCCTTCATCGTCTACCAGGTGTGGGCCTTCATCGCCCCTGGGCTCTATGAGCACGAAAAGCGCCTGGCCGTTCCCTTCCTCCTCGGCGCGGGGTTTAGCTTTGCCCTAGGGGCCCTTTTCGCCTACTACGTGTTCTTGCCCTTTGCCGTGCCTTTCCTCCTGGGCTTCCTTGGGGATGTGGTCACCCCCCAGATCTCCATCGGCCGCTACATGGGCCAGATCCTGGTCATGCTGGGGATCATGGGCCTGGTCTTCGAGATGCCCGTGGTAAGCTACCTCCTCACCCGCTTGGGGATCCTCTCCTCGGCCTTTTTGGCCCGGAACTGGCGGGTGGCCGTGGTCCTCCTCCTCACCTTGGCTGCGGTCATCACCCCTACGGTGGACGTTTTCTCCCTGGCCGTGTTTTCGGGGCCCCTCTTCGTCCTCTACTGGATCTCCGTCCTGGTGGCCCGCCTGGCCGAAAGGGCCCGGCCCAGGGAGGAAACCGCCTAAAATAACCCTATGGACGAGCGCATCCTGGCCTTGCGCAAGGAGGTGGACCGGGTGAACCGGGAGATCCTCCGCCTCCTTTCCGAAAGGGGGCGGCTGGTCCAGGAGATCGGCCGCATCCAGACGGAGCTTGGCCTTCCCCACTACGACCCCAAGCGGGAGGAGGAGATGCTGGCCTACCTCACCGCAGAAAACCCCGGCCCCTTTCCTGACGAGACCATCCGCAGACTGTTCAAGGAGATCTTCCAAGCCAGTCTAGACCTCGAGGAACGCCAAGACCAGAAGGGCTTCCTCTACTCCCGGGCCTATAGGCCCGAGCCCACCCGGGTGCGGGTTAGGGACGTGGTCTTTGGGGAAAGGCCCCTTCTCCTCGCGGGCCCCTGTTCCATCGAGGGCGAGGCCCAGATCATGGAGACCGCCCGTTTCCTTGCGGGCAAGGGGGTGAGGGTCCTACGGGGCGGGGCCTTCAAGCCCCGGACCAGCCCCTATGGCTTCCAGGGCCTAGGGGTGGAGGGGCTTAGGCTAGGCCGCAAGGCCGCAGACGCCTTTGGGATGGTCTTCGTCACCGAGGTCATGGACACCCGGGATGTGGAGGTGGTGGCGGAGTACGCGGATATCCTCCAGATCGGGGCCCGGAACATGCAGAACTTCCCCCTCCTCAAGGAGGTGGGTAAGGCCCGTAAGCCTGTTCTCCTCAAGCGGGGCCTTGCGGCCACCATGGAGGAGTGGTTCTATGCGGCCGAGTACATCCTAAGGGAGGGGAACGAACAGGTGATCCTGGCGGAAAGGGGCATCCGCACCTTCGAGCGCTGGACCCGCAACACCCTGGACCTCTCCGCGGTGGCCTTGGCCAAGCAGGAGACCCACCTGCCCGTGATCGTGGACGTGACCCACGCCGCGGGGCGCCGGGACCTCCTCGCCCCCTTGGCCCGGGCGGCCTTGGCCGCGGGGGCGGACGGGGTCCACGTGGAGGTCCACCCCAACCCCAAGGTGGCCCTCTCGGACAACCAGCAGCAGATGGACTTCCCCCAGTTTGAGGCCTTCCTCGAGGCCATCCGGGACCTCCTCTAGATGGGCCTTTGGGACAACCTCCTCGGGGCTTTCCTCAAGGCTACGGACCCCAGGCCCCGCTATACGGAAAGCCGCTGCCTCCTCTTTAAGAACAGCGTAGGGGGCTGCGACCGCTGCTACCAGGCCTGTCCCAAGGGGGCGGTGGCCCTCGAGGGGTGGCGGGTGACCCTGGACGAGGTGCGTTGCACGGGGTGTGGCCTCTGCACGGGGGTCTGCCCGGGGGTGGCCCTGGAGTACCCCTTGGGGGGAATCCAGGAGGCCCTGATCCGGGGGAAGGGCCAGCTCCGCTGTAGCCAAGCCCCAGGCAGAGGGGAGGAGGTGCTCTGCTTAGGCCGCCTCACCCCGGGGCTCCTTGCGGAGGCAGGAAGCCGTTTCGGCCAGGTTACCCTAGCCCGGGGGGACTGCGCCCGTTGCCGGATCGGGGGGGAGGAGGTGCCGGCCCACCTGGAGCGCATGGCCGAGGAGGCCCGGCGTTACTTCCCGGGCCTAGAGCTTAAGGTGGTGGAAGGGGAACTCCCTGGGGAGCCCGTAGGCCGTCGAGAGCTTTTCCGGGCCCTCCTTGGGAGCGCCAAGCGCACCGTAGCCGAGGTGGTCCCTGAGCTTCCCCTGGGGCTTCCCGAGGAGAAACCCTCGGGCCTGCCCTCGGAGCTTAGGCTCCGCCGCCTTGCGGCCCAAAGGGCCCAGGAGGCGCGTTGGCCCAAGGTGGAGGTGGAGGAGGGCTGTACCCTCTGCCCGGTCTGCAGCAACGTCTGCCCCACGGAGGCCATCTCCCGGGCGCGGGAGGGGGAGGAGTACGTTCTTAGGCTTAAGGTGGAGGCCTGCACGGGGTGCGGGGCCTGCGTGGAAAGCTGCCCTCCCCAGGTCATGCGCCTTAGGGAGGGGACCAAGGAGGCGCTTGGGGCCGAGCTCGAGCTTTTCCGGGGGCGCCCCCCTTGGTATGACCTCTAGGCTGGGGAGGGTTAGGCTACCCCCATGCGCCCCTTTTTCCTTTTCCTGGCCCTTTTGGAGATGGGCCTTATCTTCTGGTCCTCCTCCCGGCCTGGGCCTGAAGGGGGCCTGCCCCATCCTTGGGACAAGGGAGCCCACCTTTTGGCCTACCTCCTCCTAGGGTACCTCTGGGGCCGGGGGCTTGGCCGCCCCCTTCTGGCCGTGCTCCTCGCCTGGGGGTATGGGGGCTTAGACGAGCTCCACCAGAGCCTTGTGCCGGGGCGGGAGGTTTCCTTTGGGGATTTCCTGGCGGATGGGGCGGGGGCCCTCCTTGGGGTTTACCTCGCTACCAGGGGGGATGGGGGGCGTCGCCGGGGGTTGACGCGGCCCTAAGGCTACCCTAAAAATTTGGGGTATAAGGCCATGCTTCGGACCGCAAAAAGCCAAGAGGAGCTCCTCGCCTTAGCCCTAAGCCTCAGGGAGGCGGCCCAAGGGAGGATCCTCCGCCTCGAGGCCCTTTGGCGCAAGCGCCGGGACCCTTTGGAAAAGGCCAGGGAGGAGTTCCGCCGCAACCTGGAGCACCTCAAGGCCCTAGAGGCCGAGGGGCACCAGCCCAAGGCCCTCTTGGCCCCGGCCATCCTGCGGGAGGAGCTCCGCCTCAAGCACCTCGAGGAAAAGTTGCGCAGGCTGGATGAGGATTTCCGAAACCGAAAGGGCCGCCTCTGGAACCAGGCCCGCCTAAAGGCCGCCCGTATGGCGGCCAAGGCGGGGATTCCCCTGGATCTGGAGGGCCTTTTCCCCAGGGTGGAGGATGAGCCTGCTCGCTAGCCTGAGGGCCTTCCGGGCCTACCTTTTGGGGAGGCGGGATGGGCGGGTCCTAGCCCGCAAGCACGCCTCCTTGGCCTACCTTAGCCCCCCGGCCTTTCCCAGGCAGCTTGCCGAGCGTTTCCGCCGGGTCATGGAGACCTACCTGACCCGCTACCAGCGCCATAGGGCGCGCTGGATGGCCAGGCTCGTGCGGGTAAGCCACCGCCGCCAGGGTCTTGAGGAGCTTGTGGGATTCGGAGAAAGACCGGGTCCAGAGGCCCTTGCTCCCCCTTGGGTGACCTGGGGCCGGCGGGGCCTTTTGGGTGCGGCTTTTTCCGCGGAGCTGGTCTACAACAAGCTGGCCATGGATACCTTGGAGCTCACCCAGCTCGAGGCCTACACCGCGGCCTCCATTGCTACCTTGGCCATGTTTTGGATGGGCCACCAGGCGGGCAAGGAGCTCCGCCAGGGGAACCGCCTCCTGGCCCTTATGGTGGTGGTGCCAGCCCTATTGGGGATAGTCTTTGCCCTCCTCCGGACGGAGTTCACCCGGCGCATGGCCGAGATCAACGGGGACCCTCCCCCTGTGGCTTGGGTTCCCATAGCCTTGGTGGGGCTGGGGCTTGCATTGGTAGCCCTCACCTTTTTCCTGGGCTACAAGAGCCCGAGCGAGTGGGAGGAGAGGCTACGGGAGTACCGCTCCCTTTTGGAACGGGAAAAGCTCCTTTGGACCCGCCTTAGGGAACTTCACGACCGGGCCCGGCGCACCCTGGCCCTCCTTGCGGCCCAGTACCGGGAGGAGGTGGCGGCCTACTGGCGGGGTTTTGCCCGTACCTGGCCGGAGTGGGACCCTACCCCGGACTTCCTGGGGGCCTTGCCCGCCCTGGAGATGCCCCAGCTGCCCCCACCCCCAGAGCCCCCGGAGCCTCTGGAGAAGGCGCAGGCTAGAGCATGAAGGCCCTTTGGCTTTTCCTCACCCTACCCCTTCTAGGCGGCGGGCGGCAGGAGTACCAGGTCCTGGTGGCCCTGGGGTGCAGCGCGCCCCGGTACCTTCAGAACCAGTACCGGGAGATGTTGGCCGGCGAGGTTCTCCCGGCCTTAGGGGAGCGTTTCCTCAATAGCTCCATCCGCCTCACCCTAGCCCCCATCACCGGCCGTTCCTATACCGCCCCCGCCCGGGTCCTGGAGTCCCCAGATGCCCTAGGAACCCCCCGCTTCAAGCTTGAACGCTATAAGGCCCAGTTTCAGAAGGAGGCCTTGGCGGCTTTTGATGACCTCCGTAAGCGGGCCGCGGCCAACTGCACCCGGGGCACGGAGATCGTGGGGGCCCTCAAGGCCGCAGGGGAGCGGGCCCGGGGACCTGGGCACATCCTCCTCCTCGTCCACGGGTTTGAGCAGTCCGAGCTCTTCAACCTCTACGACTACCGTTTGCGTTTGGAAAGGCCCGAGGTGCGCCGTAAGCTTCTGAAACGAGTCCAGTCCCGCCTAGGGTTGCCCCGCTTGGGGGGGCAGGAGGTCTGTTTCGCAGGGCTCACCGCGGGTCAGGACCATAACGCCAACGCCCGGCTCACCTCCTCCATCAAGGCCTTCTGGGAGGAACTGGTGAGGGCCAGCGGGGGTAAGCTCGTGGGCTATGGACCCTCCCCTCGGGTGTGCGGTTTCCTCTAGCCATGGTCTGGCAGCGTAGCGGGGACCCCTTGGGGGACATGCTCCGGCTCATGTATATCCTCGAGGAGGGCTTGGAGCGCCTGGGGGCTTCCGAGAGCGGGACCTTGGGGGAGAAGCTAAGGGAGGTGGAAAGGGTCCTGCCCCGGGATCTGGTTGTGGATCTTTGGGAGGTGGTCCAGATCCGCAACCAGATCATCCACGCCCGCCGGGAGGTTCCCAAGGGGTTTTTGGAAAGTACGGCTCGCCTCTTGGCCCGTTTTCTCGCCCTCTTGGAGCGGCAGGGGTACTACACCCCCGTGGAGCTCGCCCCCCGCCTCAAGCTCCTCGAGGCTACCCCCCCTCCCCTACCCCTCTACCCCGTGGAGATCGCCCCTACCCTGGAGCCCCCCCAGGTGCCCCAAAGGCCTAGGCCCTTGGAGCACCCGAGGCGTTTTTGGAGCCCGAGGCCCCTCCGCCTACCCTGGCGGCCTTAAGGGTAGATGGGAAGCTCCAAAAGCCGCCCCCCCTGGGCCCTAGCTGCGAAGAGGATGGCCTCGGCCAGGAGCTCGGGGCGGATCCAGGTGCGGGGGTCCGCCCCAGGCATGGCCTGCCGGTTGGCCTCCGTGTCCAGGGCCCCCATGGGGTAGAGGATGAGGAAGCGCACCCCCTCCACCTCCCCCTGGAGGGAGCGGAGGAGGGCGGCGAGGGCGGTCTTGGCCGCGGTGTAAAGGGCCCGGCCGGGGCCTATCCCTGTCCAAGCGGGCCCTGCGGCGATGGCTGCGAAGAACCCCTCCCCTCGGGCCTCGAGGTGGGGGAGGGTGGCCCTTAGGAGGTTGTGGGTGGTGCGCAGGTTGAGGTCGAGCATCCGGTCGTATAGCCCGGGGTCGGCCTCGAGGAACCTCCCCGCGGCGAACCCCCCCACGGTGTGGACCACCCCGTAAAGGGGGCCTTCCCTTTCCGCAAAAGCGCCAAGGGCCAAGGCCTCCTCGAGCCGGGTGAGGTCGGCCACAAAGGTCTTGGCCCCTACGGCCTTTGCCCTTTCCTCCATGGCCTCAGCCCGGGGGTCGGAGAGGAGGAGCCGGGCCCCGGCCCCGTGTAGGGCGGGGATGACCGCCCCGCTTAGGGCCCCCCCCGCCCCAGTCACCAAAAAGGTTTTGCCCTGGAGCATGGCCCCTATTCTACCGGGATGAGGGCCAGGGCCTTGGGGTCGGAAAGGCCGAGGGCGGGGGCGGTGACCCCCTGGGGGGGGCTTGCCACCAGGTCGTAGACCTCCAAGACCCCGGTGGGGCCCAGCAGGTAGAGGTAGGCGTCGGGCCCCACGAGGCCCGCCTTGAAGTCCCGGAAGGGGTTTTGGGCCCCGGAGTCCCGGGGCTCTAGGGCCTGGAACCCCCGGCCGTAGGCCACGAGGAAGGGCCCCTCCAGGGCCAGCCCCGAAGGGGAGAGGGCCAGGGCCCGTTCCTGGAGGGCTCCCCCCTCGAGGGCAAGGAGGCGGCCTTCCGAAGCCCCCCCCAAAAGGCCCAAAAGGCGGCCCCTGGCCCGGTCCAGGCGGAGGTCCAAAGGGGTGAGGTCCAGGGCCTGAAAGCCCCTTTCCAAGCTGGGCTGCCCGCTGGGGTCCGCCAGGGGCCGGTAGCCTAAAGCCCCGCCCGTGAGGTAGGCCAGCAGCTCCCCCCCGCCCTTGGGGAAGAGGGCCAGGCGCAAGGGGGGGGCAAGCCCCGTGAGGTCGGCCTGGATGGGGGAGGCCAGGTCGAAGGTCCAGGCGTAGGCCACCCCTGGTCCCGGACAGTGGACGAGGAGGCGGTTTGGGCCCAGGCGCAGGTACCCCCCCGTGCAGTCCACCCCTAGGGGCTGGACCAGGGGGGGGTCTTGGGGGGCCGCGTCCTCCCGGAAGCCCCCCGTGGGGTAGGCCTCGAGGCGGTCCGGAAAGAGGAGATAGAGCCGCCTTGGGGCCTCGGCGTAGGCCAGGTCCTGGAGGCCCGGGCTAGGCCAGGTGGCTACCGGGTTAACCTGGCCCTTTCGCAAGGCCTCCCCTGGGTAAAAGCGCACCTCCCCCCCGCCTCCCGCCGCAAGGAGGGCCGAAAGGGCGGGTTCTTGGCTTCCCGTGCAGGCGGCGAGGAGGGGAAAGAGCCAAAGGAGACGCTTCATGGTCTACCTCCTACCTTGAGGCCTTCCTCCGAAAGGAGCACCCCCGCGGC
>JBEPYU010000022.1:0-21726 GCA_041641215.1 Thermaceae bacterium | reverse complement strand
CCTCCCTCGGGGAGATGATGCGCAACCTGGGCGCCTTAGGCATCAAGGTGCCCGAGGGGTTTGCCACCACCGCCTGGGCCTTCCGCCTTTACCTGAGGCATAACCGCCTGGAAGAGGAGATCCAAAAGCGCCTAAGGGATCTAGACGTGGGGGACGTCAAGGCCTTGGCCCAAAGGGGAGAGGAGATCCGCCGCCTGATAGAGGAAGGGGAGATGCCCCCAGAGCTAGAGGGGGCCATCCGCGAGGCCTATGGGGAGCTGGAAAGGCGCTTTGGCCCTGGGGTCTTGGTGGCCGTGCGCTCCTCGGCCACCGCGGAGGACCTCCCCGAGGCCTCCTTCGCGGGGCAGCAGGAGACCTACCTGGGGGTAAGCGGGGTGGAAAACGTCCTCCGCTACGTCAAGAAGGTTTTCGCCTCCCTCTACACCGACCGGGCCATCGCCTACCGGGCTCACCACGGCTTCCCCCACGAGGGGGTAGCCCTTTCCGCAGGGATCCAGCGCATGGTCCGGAGCGACCTCGGGGCAAGCGGGGTCCTCTTCACCCTGGACACGGAGTCGGGCTTTAGGGAGGTGGTCTTCCTCACCGCAAGCTACGGCCTGGGGGAGGCGGTGGTCCAGGGCCTGGTGAACCCCGACGAGTTCTACGTGTATAAGCCCGCCCTAAGGGCTGGGAAAAAGGCCATCCTCTCTAGGCACCTTGGCAGCAAGGAACGCAAGATGGTCCTGAACGAGGCCAAGGGGGAAACCGAGCTGGTCCCGGTCCCCGAGGGGGAAAGGCGCCGCTTTGCCCTTAGGGACGAGGAGGTAGAGGCCCTAGCCCGCCAGGCCCTCCTGGTGGAGGAACACTACGGCCGTCCCATGGACATCGAGTGGGCTAAGGATGGGCTTACAGGGGAGCTCTACCTGGTCCAGGCCCGGCCGGAAACCGTGCAAAGCCGCCTCGGGCGGGTCATGGAGCGCTTTGTCCTTAAGGGAAAGGGGGAGGTCCTGGTCACGGGGCGGAGCGTGGGCAACCGCATCGCCACCGGCCGGGCCCGGGTGGTCCTAAGCCCCAAGGAGATGGAGAAGGTAGCCCCCGGGGACGTCCTGGTGACGAGCCACACCGACCCCGACTGGGAACCCATCATGAAAAGGGCTGCGGCCATCGTCACCGAACGGGGGGGGCGCACCTCCCATGCGGCCATCGTGGCCCGGGAGCTCGGCATCCCCGCGGTGGTGGGGGCGGAAGGGGCCTTGGAAAGGATCCCCGACGGGGAAACGGTCACCGTATCCTGTGCGGAAGGGGACGTGGGGAAGGTCTACCGGGGGGCCTTGCCCTATGAGGTGGAGCGGATCGAGCTGGACCGGATGCCGGAGATCCCGGTGAGGATCATGATGAACGTGGCCAGCCCCGAAAGGGCCTTCGCCTTCGCCCAACTCCCCCACCGGGGGGTGGGCCTGGCCCGGCTGGAGTTCGTCATCGGCAACACCATCGGGATCCACCCTAAGGCCATCCTGGACTACCCCAACCTCCCCCCTCCCCTACCCGAGGAGATCGCCAGGCGCACCGCGGGCTACCCTAGCCCCCGGGATTTCTACGTGACCAAGCTCGCAGAAGGCATCGGCACCATCGCCGCAGCCTTCGCCCCCCACCCGGTGATCGTCCGCCTTTCGGACTTCAAGTCCAACGAGTACGCCCACCTCCTGGGCGGGGAGCTCTACGAGCCCAAGGAGGAAAACCCCATGCTGGGCTTCCGGGGGGCCTCCCGGTACCGCTCCGCCTCCTTCGCGGAGGCCTTCGCCCTGGAGTGCGAGGCCATCCGCCGGGTGCGGGAGGAGATGGGCCTCACCAACGTGGAGGTCATGATCCCCTTCGTGCGCACCGTGGGGGAGCTTAAGGAGGTCCTCCGGATCATGGAGGCCCATGGCCTCAAGCGGGGGGAAGGAGGCCTCAGGGTGATCATGATGTGCGAGGTCCCCTCTAACGCCATCCTGGCCGAGGCGTTCTTGGAGTACGTGGATGGCTTCTCCATCGGCTCCAACGACCTCACCCAGCTCACCTTAGCCCTGGACCGGGACTCGGGGCTGGTGGCGGACCTCTTCAGCGAACAGGACCCCGCGGTCAAGTTCCTCATCCAAAGGTCCATCAGGGCGGCCAAAAAGCTCGGCAAGTACATCGGGATCTGCGGCCAAGGGCCCTCGGACGACCCCGAGTTTGCCCTTTGGCTAGCCCGGGAGGGGATCGACAGCCTCTCCCTCAACCCGGATACGGTCCTCGAGACCTGGCTCTTCCTGGCGGAGCGCCTCAAGGAGACCACCCCCTAGGGACACCCCCGGCTGAGGGCCACCCTGGCTTCCCCTAGTCCCCGCACTGGGTCTGGACCAGAGGCCGGGCCTCCCGGGACGAGAGGGAGGCTGACCTCTGGGGGGCCAAGAGGACCTCCCTCCGGAGGGCCCCTCCGACGGAGACCTGCCCCTTGGCCTCCTGAACCCCCACCCTCAGGGCGACACCCCGGACCCAGCCGGGCCCAAGGCACCCCCTTAGGCTGCCCTCCCGGTCCAGCCGGAGCACCCAGAGGTCCTCGTACCCCGCCCCAAAGGAGTCCGTCGCGCCCGCCACCACGTAGCCCCCATCCGGGGTGGCCCGGAAGGCAAGGGCCAGATCCTCCCCCCTCCCGCCGTAGGCCTTCCCCCACCGGACCTCCCCCCGCCCATCCAGCCCCAGGAGCCAGACGTCGTAATCCCGGGAGAAGGAAGGGGTGGACCCCGCCACCACATAGCCCCCCTCCGGGGTGGGGTGAACCCCAACGGCCAGCTCCTCGCCTGGCCCCCCGTAGACCCTTCCCCACTGGACCCTCCCCAGGGGGTCCAGCTTCAGGAGCCAAAGGTCACCCCCCCCTGCCCCGAAGGAGTTGGTCCGGCCGGCCACCACGTACCCGCCATCTGGGGTGGGCTGGAGGTCGGAGGCCAGGTCCTCCCCTGGGCCGCCGTAGGTCCTGTCCCACTGGAGCTTCCCCTGCCCGTCCAGCTTGAGGAGCCATAGGTCCACATCCCCAAAGGAGGCCGTCATCCCCGCCACCAGGTACCCCCCGTCGGGGGTGGGCTGGATGGAGAACCCCATGTCCCGCCCCGCCCCGCCGTAGGTCCCTCCCCACTGGACCCTCCCCCGGGGGTCCAGCTTGAGGACCCAGAGGTCGTAGTGGTGCCCAGCCCCAAAGGAGGCGGTCCAGCCGGTCAACACGTACCCGCCGTCTGGGGCGGGCCGGAGGTCGGCTGCGGCGTCCACGTCCTCCCCCCCATAGCTCCTCCTCCACTCCGCCCTCCCCTGGGAGTCCAGCTTGAGGACCCAGATCTGGGACTGGAGGGGCCCGCCAGCATCCCCCAACACCACGTAGCCCCCATCCGGGGCCGGCCGTATGGCGGTGGCGATGCCTGGGCCCTCCACCCCGTAGGTCCTCCCCCAGACCACCTTCCCCCGGCCATCCAGCCTGAGGACCCAGGGTTCGCCGGTGTCCACCCCAAAGGAGCCCGTCATCCCCGCCACCAGGTACCCCCCGTCGGGGGTGGGCTGGATGGAGAACCCCATGTCCCGCCCCGCCCCGCCGTAGGCCTTGGCCCAGGAGGGGGAGGCCGGGGTCCGGAGGGACCAGAGGAAGGCCAGGCCTACCCCCGCCAAGACCAGGGAGGCCGCCAACCGCCAAAGCCCCGGAGGCCTGGAAGGGCCCATCTCGAGGCCAGGCTACCAAAACCCTGGGGCGGGCCCAGGGTGCAATCCCCCCTTGTGGACCGGACCACCATCCCCTAAAGGGGACAGGTCAAAAATAGGGCATGGGTCGGTTGAAGCCCTGGCTCCTTGCCCTGCCCCTGGTCCTCAGCCTAGCCCTTTGGCTCTCCGCCCCGAAGGGGACCCCCTGGGTAGAGCCCGTCCAGGCAGGACCCGAGGCCCTCCAGGCGGTCTACGCCCAGGCCCACCCCGGGGTGGTCCAGGTCCGGGACGGGGAGGGGGGTAGGGGAACGGCCTTCTTCTACGCCCCGGGCCTCCTCCTCACGGCCTACCACGTGGTGGCCGAAGGGGGTCCCTTCCGCCTCCGCCTGGCTACCGGGGAGGAGGCTACCGCCCAGGTCCTCGGGTTTCACGAGCCCTGGGACCTGGCCGTGCTCCGGACGGGGGCCCAGGCCCCGAGGATCCTCCCCCTCGAGCTTGCCCGGACCCCCAGGGTGGGGGAAGCCCTCCTCCACATCGGCAACGGGCGCAACCAGTTCATCGCCCCAAGGTACGGGCGCCTGACCCGCCTGGAGGTAAGCCCCTCCCCCTTCCTCCCCCAGGGCCTAGCGGAGACCTCCCTCCCCCTAAGCCCCGGGGACTCCGGGGGACCGGTCCTCGACGCCTCGGGGAAGGTCTTGGGGGTGGCGGTGGCCATCGGCCAGACAGAGGAGGGCTTCCGGAGCTTCTACACCCCCCTCACTGGGCGGGGCCCCGCCCTTTTGGCCATGGAGGGAGGCCAAAGGACCCACTGGCCCTACCTGGGCCTAAGGGGCCCCCGGGCCCTCACCCCGGAGCTCGCCCGGGAGCTGGGCCTGCCCCCAGGGGGGGTGGTGGTGGGGGAGGTGGTCCCGGGGGGAGCCGCCCACCGGGCGGGGCTTAGGGGTTTGGAGTCCGGCGGGGTGCCGGACGTGATCCTGGAGGTGAACGGCGTCCCCGTGAACTCCTTTGAGGAGCTCCTGCGGGAGGTGCGCAAACGCCGGGTGGGGGACCGGATCCGCCTCACCGTGCGCCGGGGGGAGGGGGTCTTCCGGGTGGAGGTGACCCTAAGCCCCTTCCCCGGGCGCTAGGGCGTAGGCCCCTTGGGGACCGCCCTCTAGGGCCTAGGCCCCTACCCCATGGGCCTTTTGGACCTCCCGGGCCAGGCGGAGGGCCCTTTCCAGCTCCTCGTCCTTGGGGCGGGCGAGGAAGAGGGCCTGGACGGGGTAGGTGAGGAGGACGAGGGGGGTCTTGCGCAACCAGTAGGCGGGGAGGAGGCTCAGGATGAGGAAAATCCCCTCCAGGTAGAAGTTCCAGGCGTAGCCTAGCCCTTGGACCAGGGCCTGGAACCCGGCAAGGAGGAGGACCGCTAGGGCCAGGAGGCTCGAGCCGCAGTAGGGGTTTAGGGCGGGGGCCTTTCTTGCCTCCTCCAGGGTTAGGGGGAGGCCCCTTTCCAGGAGGTGGACCACCTTGTGCTCCGCGGCGTGGTAGGCGGCAAGCCGGGTAAGCCGCATGATGAGGCCAAAGAGGAGGAAGAAAGCCCCATACCGGAGGAGGACGGGAAGCTCGGCCCGCCTCTCAAAGAGTAGGAAGAGGTCCGGGTGGTGGACGGACAGGTAGCCCAGAAGGGCTAGGAGGGCCACCCCCGGAAGGAGGAATAGGAGGACGAAGAGGAAGAGCTCGGCCCGGATCAGCCTGCCCCTTCCGTTTGCTAGGGTGTCCCCAAAGAGGCCAAGGAGCCTCAGGGCCACCTTGGGGAAGCCCCTATGGGTCTCCCCTTCACGCCTCTCCTCCTCCCCAATCCCGTAGACCGCCTCCAGCCTCCAGCCCTCCGGGGTCCTCAGGACCAGGACCAGGCCCGTGGCCAGGGCCAGGCCCATGCGGAGCCTCGCTTTGGGCTTTGGGGTTTGGGGCTTGGGCATACCCTTAGCCTACCCCATGGGAGGCCTAAGGAGGGCGCTTCCTCCATGCCCCCAGTATGGTGTAGCCTAGGGGCGGTAGCAAGGAGGGCCTATGAACGACTTCATCATCCACGGGGATCCCACGCCTAAGGTAGCCGCTTTCTTGGAGGGGTTGAGGGAGGTCCTCGAGGGGCGGGGCTTCCGCTTTGCGGGGTACGCCAAGGATTCCAAGGCCCCTGTGGAGGCTCCCAAGCTGGTCCTCAACGCCATCCACCCCGAGGCCCCAAAGCCCTTCCGGCGCCGGGCCCAGGCCACCTTCGTGGCCTCGGCCATGGAACTTCCCGCCTTCCCGCCCGACCCCCTCCAGGCCCTTTACCCCTATCTCGTCCGGAGCCTTTCCAACGTCCTTATGGCCTACGTCCCCGGCCAAGGGGTAAAGTTCCTGACCCTGGAGCTTGGCCACTACGACGAAGGGGAAGGGGAAGGCTTCTTGGAAAGGGTAGCGGACCGCCTCACCCCCCTGGCCACAAGCTGCCTGGTGATCAACAACCTCTTCGAACCCGACCTGGAGCCCGAGCTTTGGGAAGGGGATGAGCTTACGCGGAGCATGTACGAGGCCGGGAAGAGGCTCAAGGCCTGGGACCTCCTCCCGGCCCCCTTCCCCATCGAGGAGATCCTCCCCCCCGAGGACCTAAGGCACGTGAAACGCCTCTATGGCATCGGGGGGCTTTCCTATGGGAACCTCTCCGTGCGCAAGGACGAAAGGCGCTTTTGGATGTCCGCAAGCGGGGTGGACAAGTCCAACCTCAAGGTCGTGGGCCGGGACATCCTCATGGTCAAGGGCTACGACCCCGAGCGAAACGCCATCCTCCTCTCCGTTCCCCCCCACGTGGAGCCCAGGCGGGTGAGCGTGGACGCCATCGAGCACTGGATGATCTACCGGGAGCACCCCGGGGTAGGGGCCATCCTCCACGTCCACGCCTGGATGGAAGGGGTACCCGCCACCCCCTTCAACTACCCCTGCGGCACCTTGGAGCTAGCCCAGGCGGTTTCGGAGAAGGTGCGGGAGGCCCCGGATCCCACCCGGGCGGTGGTGGGCCTGAAAAACCACGGGATCACCATCACGGGAAGGAGCCTAGGGGAGATCATGGAAAGGATCGAGGGCAGGCTCATCCGCACCGTGCCCATGGTATGATACCACCCCATGCAGGCTTACGCCAGAACATAGCTTCGCTGACGCATGGGGGCCCCGGTAGAAAAGTTCCCATGGCTTTTTTGGGAACCTGGAAGCGCAGGAACCAGAAGTAAAGGGTATGAGGGCCCTCGTCTATACCCCTTCCCTCCCCCGGTTTTTCCTGGCCGGCCTCCTCGGCAAGCGCTTTCCCCCAAGGGCCCTTCCCTTAGGGCTAAGGGAGGTGCCCCTGCCGGAGAGGCCGGGGTTTGTCCGGGTGCGGGTCCGGCTTGCTGGGATCTGCGGCTCGGACCTCGCCCTCCTCTACGGGAAAAGCCCCCCTTCCTTGGGCCCCTTCTTCTCCTTCCCCGCGGTCTTGGGCCACGAGATCCTGGGGGAGTGGGAGGGGGTGCGGGTGGCCGTCAACCCCCTCCTCACCTGCCGGGACCGGGGGCTACCCCTTTGCGGGAAGTGCCAGGCTGGGGAGGAGGGGCTTTGCCAAAACCTGGCCGAGGGGGACCTGGCCCCGGGGATGCTGGGGTTCAACCGGGACCTGCCCGGGGGGTGGGGGGAGTGGGTCCTGGCCCGGCCCGAGAGGCTCTACCCCATTCCCGATGGGGTCCCAGACGAGAGGGCGGTCCTCTCCGAGCCCTTGGCCGTGGTCCTAAGGGGGCTTTCCCGCTTCCAGCCCTGGCCCCCGGAGATCCTCATCCTGGGGATGGGCACCCTGGGGCTTCTGGCCTTAAGGGCCCTTAGGGCCCTGGGGTTTTCCGGCAAGGTCTATGCGGTGGCCAAACACCCCCACCAGGCGGAAAGGGCCCGGGCCTTTGGGGCGGACGGGGTCTACCCGAGCGCGGAGGAGGCCCTAAGGGGGAGGGCCCGCCCCTACCGCTACCTCCTCTTCCGGGCCTACCGGGGAGGGTTCCCTGGGATCATCGAGGCCTCGGGAAGCGGCCTGGGCTTCCGCCAGGCCCTGCGCCTTGCGGAGGAGGGGGGCAAGGTCCTCCTCCTCGGGGCCCCGGGGGTGGGGGTGGTGGACCTCTCCCCCTTCTGGTTCAAGGAGGTGGGGCTCGTGGGGAGCTACACCTATAGCCCCGAGGAGTTCGGGAAGGCCGTGGCCCTCCTCCCGGAGCTTGGGGGCCTGGAGGCCATGGTGGGAGGGGTCTTTCCCCTCGAGGCCTGGCCCAAGGCCCTAAGGGCCAAGGGCAAGGCCCTCTTCCGGCCCTAGCCCCTGGATGGAGGTGACATTCTCCCCCTGGGGGTTTGGGTAGGCTTTGGGGAGAGGAGGCACCCCCTTGGAAAACCCCTTCAGCCAGGCCCAAGAGCGGCTCCAAGCCCTCCTAAAGGAGGTCAAGCGGGTCATCGTGGGCCAGGACCTCCTCCTGGAGAGGATGCTCCTCGCCCTCCTCACCCGGGGCCACCTCCTCATCGAGGGGGTGCCGGGGCTGGCCAAAACCTTAGCGGTGAAGACCCTGGCCCAGGCCCTAGGGGCGCGGTTCCAGCGGATCCAGTTCACCCCCGACCTGGTCCCCGCGGACCTCCTCGGCACCCGGGTCTACCACCCCAAGGAGGGCACCTTCACCACCGAGCTCGGCCCCATCTTCGCCCACCTCCTCCTTGCGGACGAGATCAACCGGGCCCCGGCCAAGGTGCAGTCCGCCCTCCTCGAGGCCATGCAGGAGCGGCAGGTGACCCTCGGCAAGGAGACCTACCCCCTGCCCGAGCCCTTCCTGGTCCTCGCCACCCAAAACCCTATCGAGAGCGAGGGCACCTACCCCCTTCCCGAGGCCCAGCTGGACCGGTTTTTCCTCAAGGTGGTGGTGGACTACCCGAGCTTCCACGAGGAGCTGGAGATCGTGGGGCGGATGGGCCAGGGGGAGGCGCCCCGGGTGGAGCAGGTCATGGACCTCAAGGAGGTCCTGGCCTTGGCCCAGCTTGCGGAGCGGGTCTACCTCCACCCCAAGGTGGCCGAGTACGCGGTGGGCCTGGTGCGGGCCACCCGGAGGCCGGAAGGGCCCCTCAAGGACCTCCGGGGTTACCTGGCCTACGGGGGAAGCCCCCGGGCCTCCTTGGCCCTGGTCCAGGGGGCCAAGGCCTTGGCCCTCCTCCGGGGGCGGGGGTATGCCCTGCCCGAGGACGTGCGGGACCTCTTCAAGGACGCCCTAAGGCACCGGGTGGTCCTCTCCTACGAGGCCCTGATGGAAGGGGTGGGGGTGGAGGCCGTCTTGGACCGGATCCTCGAGGCCTTCCCCCCGCCCTTCGTGCCCCTCCACGACCCCTATGGCGACCCCCGAAGCCCTGCTTAGGCGGCTAGAGCTAACGGTCCTCAGGCCCCTGGATGGCCTCCTCTTTGGGGACTACCGGGTGCTTTTCTACGGGGAGGGCCTGGAGCTTGGGGAGATCCGCCCCTATAGCCCAGGGGACGAGGCCAGGCGCATGGACTGGCCCGCCACCGCCCGCACGGGCACCCTCCAGGTCCGGCGCTTCCTGGAGGAGAGGGAACTCCTCCTTTGGCTCCTCCTGGACACCAGCCCCTCCATGCGCTTTGGCTCCAGGGGGCGGACGAAGTACCAGCTCGCCCTGGAGCTCGCCCTGGCCCTGGCCCAGATCGCCATCCGCCGGGGAAACCGCGTGGGGGGGATGGTGGGGGGCCACCTCCTCCCCCCCAAGGGGGGAAGGGTCCAGGCCCTGCGCCTGGCCCGGCTGGCCCTGGAAGCCCCCCCCGACCCCACCCCCTTGGGGGCCCGGCTCGAGGGGCTTTTCCGGGTGGCCCGCAGGCGGGGGCTGGTCTTCGTCCTCTCGGACTTTCTGGACGAGTTCTACGCCCCCTTGGCCCGGCTTTCCCTCAGGCACGACCTGGTGGCCCTGCTCCTGGAGGACCCCCTGGAGCGGGAGCTGGAGGTGGGGGGGATCTGGCGCTTCCAGGACCCCGAGACGGGCCTGGCCGTCACGGTGAACGCCCTAGACCCCCGGGTGCGGCGGGCCTACCGGGAAAGGGCCAAGGCCCTGGACGAAAGGCGGGTAAAGGCCATCGGGAAGGCGGGGGCCGAGCTCCTTAGGGCCTCCACCGGGGAAGAGCCCTGGTCCATCCTCCTCCGGTTCGTAAGGAGGCGGAGGTGGCGTTCCAAAGCCCAGAGGGCCTCCTCCTAGGCCTGGGCCTCCTGGGGCTAGGGTTTCTCCTCCTCCACCTTGCGGGGCGGGCGGGGGAGGGGCGGCTAGGGAGGCTCCTCGGGCCCTTCCGCCCCAAGGCCAGCCCCCTGCCCCTCCCCTACCTCCTGGGCCTTCTCCCCGTCTTCCTGGCCCTGGGCCGGCCCGAGGCCACCTTGCCCTGGCGGGAAAACGCCACCCGGGTGGTCATCCTCCTAGATACCAGCCACTCCATGGCCGCAGACGACGAGACCCCAACCCGCCTGGAACGGGCCAAGGCCCTGGTCCGGGCCTTCCTAAGGGGCCTCGATCCCACGGTGGGGGTAGGGCTTGTGAGCTTTTCGGGCCAGGCGGCCCTGGTCGTGCCCCCAGGCCCTGACCGGACCACCCTCCTCGAGGCCCTAGAGGGCCTCCGCCCCCAAGGCCCAAGCGCCCTGGGCCAGGGGCTGGGGCTAGCCCTGAGGGTCCTAGGGGGGGAACCCCTTCCCCAGGGGGACCGGCCCACCCCAAGGCCCAAGGCCGCGGTCCTCCTCCTTTCGGATGGGGCGGCCAACGCGGGGCCCGACCCCTTGGAGGGGGCCCTGGCCTTGAGGCGGGCGGGGATCCCCCTCTTCGTCCGCCCCTTGGGGAGCCCGGAAGGGGCGGTGAGCGAGATCGGGGGAAGGCTGTACTTCGTCCCCGCTAACCCCCGGGGCCTCCTGGCCCTGGCCCAGGCCGGGGGAGGGCTGGCCCTCCAGGAGGACTTCCGCCCCCTCTACCAGGCCCTCCCCCCCACCTGGGTCCATGGGGTGCGGAAGGTGGAGCTCACCCAGGGCCTCCTCGTCTTGGGCTTCCTCCTCCTCGCCACAGGGGGGTACCTGGGCCTGGCCCGGGAAGGGAGGCTCCCATGACCCTCCTCGCCCCCGAGGCCCTAAGCCTCCTCCTCCTTTGGGGTTTCCTCCTCCTCGGCCTCCTTGCGGCCAAGGAGCGCCCAGGGCTTCCCCACCCCCTGGCCCCCCTCCTCGCGGAGGCCGCCCGGGCGGGGGGGAGGGCCTGGGCCCTGGCCCCCACGGGGCTTTTCCTCCTTGGGCTCCTCCTCCTGGCCCTAGGGGCCGCAAGGCCCCGCCTCCCCCTGCCCCAGGCCGTGGGGGAGGTGGTGGTCCTGGCCATCGACGTGAGCCGGAGCATGATGGCCACGGACATCCCCCCAAACCGCCTGGAGGCGGCCAAGGAGGCGGCCCGGGTCTTCCTCCGGGAGGCCCCTAGGGGGGTGCGGATCGGCCTGGTGGCCTTCTCGGGCCAGGCCCAGACCGTCCACCCCCCAAGCCTGGACCGCAAGGCCCTGGAGGCCGGCCTCCAGGCCCTAGGGTTTGGCTTCTCCACGGCCATCGGGGATGGGCTCCTCGAGGCCCTAAACCAGATCGGGAATGCCGGAGGCCGGGGCCGGGTGGTCCTGCTCACGGACGGGAGGAACCGGACGGGGGTGGACCCCCGGGAGGCCCTCTGGTGGGCGGAGGCCATGGGGGTCCCGGTCTATGCGGTAGGGGTGGGGGTCCCGGGCTGGCGCCCGGGCCCTGGGGATCCCCTGGCGGGACTAGGCTTTCCCCTGGAGGCCTTCCAGCTGGACGAGGCCCTCCTCCAGGAGATCGCCCAGGCCACGGGAGGGGCCTACTACCGCATCCAGTCTGCGGAAGGCCTAAAGGCCCTCTACCGGGACCTGGCCCGGGGGCTTAGGGTGGAGGTCCGCCACCTCGAGGCCACCCCCTGGGTGGGCCTCCTGGGCGGGGTGCTGGTCCTCCTGGGCCTCGCCTTGAGGCGGGCCCTAAGCCCGGCCTAGGACCCCCCGAAGGGGTTGGGGGCCGGCTCTATGGGGATGAGCTCCCCGGGATCCTCCCTTGGGGAGGGGAGGAGGCGGAAGAACTGGCCGTCCCGGAAGAGGTAGACCTCAGGAGGGCAGGACCCCTCCCCCGGGAGGCTTGGGGGGAGCTGAAGGGGCCTTGCGGCCTCCCCCTGGGCCACGTAGGCCACCCCCGCCCCCAGGCCAAGCCCCAGGGCTAACCCCGCGAGGAAGGCTTTCATCCCCTTTAGGATAGCGGAAAGTGAGGGAAGGAGGGGCCCTTCCCCCAGGGCCAGCCCAGAATGGGGGCATGGTGCGGGTCGCCTTGGTGAGCGGGGCCAGCCGGGGCATCGGCCGGGCCATCGCCCAAGCCCTCCACGGGGAAGGGTACCGGGTGGGGCTCCTCGCCCGGGAGGAAGGCGCCTTGAGGGCCCTAGCCCGGGAGCTTGGGGAAGGGGCCTTGGCCCTCCCTGGGGACGTGCGCCGGAAGGAGGACTGGGAGCGGGCGGTTGGGGCCCTTGGGGAGAGGTTCGGCCGGTTGGACGTCCTGGTGAACAACGCGGGGATCGGGATCATGAAGCCCCTGGCCGAGATGACGGAGGAGGAGTTTTGGGCTGTCCTCGAGGTCAACCTGGTAGGGCCCTTCCTGGGGCTCAAGGCCGCCCTGCCCCTCCTCCGGGAAAGCCAAGGGGTGGTGGTGAATATCGCTAGCCTAGCGGGGAAAAACCCCTTTAGGGGGGGAGCCGCCTACAACGCGAGCAAGTTCGGCCTCCTCGGCCTCATGGGGGCGGCCATGCTGGAGCTAAGGGAAGAGGGGATCCGGGTGGTGAACATCCTCCCGGGCTCGGTGGACACGGGCTTTGCCGGGAACACCCCGGGCCAGGCCTGGAAGCTCGCCCCCGAGGACGTGGCCCAAGCCGTGCGCTTCGCCCTCGGGCTACCCCCTAGGGCCCTCCCCTCGGAGATCGAGCTCAGGCCCACCCAACCCCCCAAGGGAAAGGGGTAGGCTAGGGGCATGCTGCCTCCCAAGCTTCAGGCCATCCTGGACCTCCTCCGGGGCCTCCCCAAGGAGCTCAAGGCCCAGGCCCTTTTGGAATACGCCCGCAAGGTCCCTCCCCCACCCCCAGGGGTGGAGCTCGAGCGGGTCCACGAGTGCCAGACCCCCTTTTTCCTCCGGGCGAGGGTAGAGGGGGGGCGGGTCCAGCTGGCCTTCCTGGTCCCCGACGAGGCCCCCACGGTGAAGGCCTTCGCGGGCCTCCTCAAGGAGGGCCTGGAGGGAGAAACCCCAGAGGCGGTGCTTGCGGTGCCCCTGGGCTTCTACCGGGGGGCGGGCCTCGAGGAGCTCCTCACCCCCTTGCGCCTTAGGGGCCTCGAGGCGGCCCTCCTCCGCCTGCAGGACCAGGTGCGGAGGGCCCTTGGGGAGGGGTAGGCCTTGCCAATCTCCACGTTAAGGTTTTCACGATCGGATTAGCTTGTGCCAAAAATCCCAGGATAAAGGGGGCGGGAACCCCGCCGGAGACACAGTCCTCCATTGACGCACCAATATAGTTGAGGGGTATGAATAGTCCCCCGAGCCACCTGGCCCGGGAGCTCTCCGAGCTGGGCTACCGCTTCATGCAGCGCCTCTTCCAGGAGGCCAAGGGCATCTACCAGGAAAAGGGGGTCTCCCCCATGAAGGCCCACCTCCTGGGCCTCCTCGCCCGGGGGGTAGACGCCCCCACGGCCCTCTCCGAAGGCCTCGAGGCCCACCCCTCCCAGGTCTCCCACCTGGTCTCGGCCCTGGAGGCGGAAGGCCTCCTGGAAAGGAGCCTAGACCCCAAGGACCGGCGCCGCCGGAAGCTCCGCCTCACCCCCCAAGGGGAGGCCCTCCACCAGGAGCTGGAGGAGGCCTGGCTTAAGGCCTTCGCCCGCTTCCTCGCCCGGCTGGAGGAAGAGGAGATCCTCCTCCTAAGGGACCTCCTCCGGAAACTCACGGGAGGGGAGGATGCCTAGGGGGGCCTGGCTCCTCCCCCTTTTGGGCCTCGCCCTGGCCCAAGGGGCCCTCGCCCCCCTCAAGGACCATCCCCTAAGGCGCCAGGCGGAGGCGGGCCTCCGGGCAGCCCGCCTGGCCCTCGAGGCCCAGGCCCCCCTGGCCACCCTCCTGGTCCAGGGGGGGTATGGGCGCTTAGGCTACGGGTGCACCCCCGAGGCCCTTTGCCAGGCCCTTCCCGAGACCGCAGGCCAGCTCACCCTAAGCCTGGTCCTCACCCCCTTCCCCTTTGGGGAGACGGAAGAGGCCTTGGAGCGGGGAAGGATTGGCCTCCGGCGGGCTGAGCTCGCCTACCGGAAGGCCCTCACCGCCTTGCAGCTTCAGGCCGTAAGCGCCTACGGCCAGCACCAGCTGGCCCGGTTTGGGGTAGCCCTGGGGGAAAAGGGGGTGGCCCTGGCGGAAAAGGCCCTGGAGGCCGCCCAAAGGCGGGGAAACCCCAAGGAGATCCGGGAGGCGGAGCTTGCCCTTAAGGAGGCCCAACACCGCCTGGAGGAGGCGAGGCGGAACCTGGAGCTAAGCCAAAAGGCCGCGGAGGGCCTGGTGGACCTTGGGGCCCCCCTGCCCCCCATCCCCCCGCCCCGGGGGGAGCTCCCCTTGGGGGTGGAGGAGGCCAGGTTAGCCCTCCTGGAGGCGGGCCTTGCGGTAAGGGGCGCAGAAAGGGCCCTCCTTCCCGTCCTGGAGGGTAGGCTGGGTTACTACCCGAGCGGAAACGACGCCCTCTCCTTAGGCCTATCCAGCAAAACCCTCCAGCCCACCCTGACCTACACCCGCCAGGACCCCCCGAGGCCCCCCACGAGCCTCCCCGGGGGGAGCTACACCCTGAGGGCGGAACTCCGCCTCAACCTCAGCCTAACCCTCTCCCCAGGGGTCTTCGCGGCCTTGGAGGCGGCGAGGGCCCAGGAGGCTGCGGCGAGGGAGGCCCTTAGGGCTGCGGAGCTTCAGGCCCAGATCCAGGGGGAAAGCCTGAAGGCGGCCCTGGAAGGGGCGGAAAGGGCCTACCGCCTGGCCCAAGCCCGCCTCGAGGGGGCGAGGCAAACCCTGGAGGAGGCGAGGAGGCGGGAGGCCTTAGGGCTAGAAAGCCCCTTTGGGGTGCTCCAGGCGGAGCTTGCCCTCCTGCAGGCGGAACTAGGCCTCCTCCAGGCGGAATACGAGCTTAAGCGGAAAACCCTAGAGCTATACCAGTTTTACGGGGAAATCCTACCGGAGGTGATGGAATGATACCCCTTGTTTGTTGTGCTTCCAGGTTTCCAAAAAACCCCACTGGCCCCCTTCCACCGGGGCCCCCATGCGCCGGCAGGGCTAGGTTCTGGCCCAAGCCTTGGGGAGGTGCGAAAAGGCTCCTCCTCGCGGGCCTGCTCCTAGGCGGGGCTTGGGCCCAACCCCTACCCGAGGCCCTAAGGAGGGCCCAAGACCTTCCCGGGGTGGTGGTGGCCCGGATGGAGGCCGAGGCCCGAAGGAAGGATCTGGAACGCACCCTCCAAGACCCCTTGAAGACCCCCTTGGGCGAGCTCCAGGCCCGGCAGGCCCTGGCCCTAGCCGAGGCCAGGCTAGGGCGGGCCCTGGCCCAAGGGGAAGAGGGCATCGCCTCGGCCTACGCCCAGACCCTGGAGGCGGGCCTCCAGGTGAGGCTAGCGGCCAAGGCCTTGGAGGTGGCGGAGCTCGCCAAAAGGGCGGTGGAGATCCGGGTCCAAGGGGGCGGGGCCACGCCCTTAGACCTCCTGGAGGCGGAAAACCGCCGCCTCGAGGCCCAAAAGAACCTGGAAATGGCCCAAAGGGCCCTCCAAAGCGCCAAGGCCAACCTGGAAAACCTCCTAGGCCCCTGGGAGCCCAAGCCCCTTGGGGAACTCCCTCCCCTGCCCCAGGAGGGGGTGGTGGAGGGGCTCTTAGGGGCCCACGCGGAGCTCCTCCAGCTCCGCCATACCCTGGAACTCCTCAGGTTCCAAAGGGGGCTTTTGGACGAGAGCTTTACCCCAAGGAGGGAAATAGAAGCCCTGGAGGAGCAGATGGGGACCGTGGAGAAGAACCTCAAGGCCCTGGAGGATAGCCTCCGGGTAGGCCTAAGGGCCCGGTACCAGCAGCTTTCCCCCCTCCTCCAAGGGGTGAGGACCGCGGCGGAGGCCTACCGCCTGGCCCAGGAGCGGTACGAGGCGGAAAAGAGGCGCTTCCAGGCTGGGCTTACGAGTAGGCTTAGCCTCCTCCAGCAGGAACTTAGCCTCCTCCAAAGCGAGCTCGCCCTGGTCCAGGCCAAGAACGCCTACCTCCGGGCCTACTACGGGCTTCTCGCCTCGAGGTGAGGGGATGCGGAGAGGAACCCTACTCTTTGCCCTCCTGGGCCTCCTTTCGGCCTGCGCCCCCCAAAGGGGGGAGGAACCCCCAAGCCCCCCCAAGGCCCCGGAGGCCCCAAGGGTCGCGGTCCGGGTCCTCACCCCTAAGGCCGGCCTCCTCACCCGGGAGGCCCAGGCCTCGGCCACCCTCGAGGCGGAAAGGGAAAGCCTGGTGGCCGCAGGGGCCTCGGGCCGGGTGGTCCGGGCCCTACCCGCGGGGACCCAGGTCCAAGCGGGCGAAGGCGTGGTCTTCCTGGACCCTATACCCTTCCAGGAGGCCCTGGAGGCCGCCCGCCTTAGCCTAGCCCAGGCAGAGGCCAACCTCCAAAGGGCCGAGGCGGGCCTAGGGGCCAACCGGGAGGCCCTCCGGGCCTCCCTCGAGGGGGCAAAGGCCCAGCTTGAGGCGGCAAGGAGGCGGTACGAGGAGGGGAAGAGGCTCCTCGAGCTTGGGGCCTTGGCCGAGGTGGAGCTCAAGGCCCTGGAGGCCCAGTACCGCCAAGCCCAAAGCGCCTACAAAAGCGCGGAAGAGGCCCTAGCCCGCCTGGAGCGGGGGGAGGAGCTCCGCCTCCTCCGCCTCCAGGTGGAGGCCGCTAGGCTCCAGGTGCGGCAGGCGGAAAGGAACCTCCGGGAAAGCGTGGTGCGGGCCCCCTTCCCAGGGGAAGTGGTGGAGGTCTACGCCCGGGAAGGGGAGTTCTTGGGGGCGGGAAGCCGGGCCTTCCGCCTCGCCGCCCGGGACCAGCTCCTCGCCAAGGTCTACCTCCCCCCGGAAAGGGCCCAGGGCCTGGACCCCAGCACCCCCTTCACCCTGCGGCAAAACGGCCAAAGGGTGCCCGCCCGCCTCCTGCGGCGGACTGAGCTTCCTGGGGCGAACCGGCTGGTGGAGGTGGTCCTAAAGCCCCAGGCCCCGGGCCTCCTCCCGGGCCCTGCGGAGGTGCGCTACCGGGAAAAGGTAGGGGAGGGCTTCCTCCTCCCCGCGGGGGCGGTGGTCAGGGAGGGGGGGCAGGCCTTTGTCTTCGTGGTGGAAGGGGGTAGGGTCCGGAAAACTCCCATAGCGGTTCAGGGTCAGGCCGGGAATGAGGTGGCGGTCCGGGGGCTCGAGGAGGGGACTCGAGTGGTCCACCCTGTGCCTGAGGGCCTCGAGGACGGGGATCCCGTGGAGGTGGTCCCATGAGGCCTAACCCCTTGGTGGCCTTTTTCGTGGAGCGCTTCGTCTTCGCCACGGCCATCTTCGTGGGGCTCGTCCTGGTGGGCCTCCTCTTGGGGCTTGGCCTAGGGGTGGAGCTCCTCCCCCGGTTTAGCTTCCCGGTGGTGGCCATCTCCACGAGCTACCCCGGGGCAGGCCCCGAGGAGGTGGCCGAGCAGGTCTCCAAACCCCTAGAGGACGCCCTTTCCACCCTAAGCGGGATCCGGTCCATCGGCTCCTCCTCCGCGGAAGGGTTCAGCCTGGTCTTCGTCCAGTTCCAGCAAGGGGTGGACGTGGACCAGGCTGCGGTGGAGGCCAGCCAAAAGGTGGCCGCGGCCCGGGACCGGCTACCCAAGGAGGCCTCGGCCCCCGTGGTCCAGAAGTTCGACCCCTCCGCCACCCCCATCCTCTCCCTGGCCCTCAAGGCCCCCGGGGAGGACCTGAGCGAGGTTCTGCGCTATGCAGAACGGGTCCTGAAGCCTAGGCTGCAGCTCGTCCCCGGGGTAGCGGATATCCGCCTCACGGGGGCCCCGAGGCGGAGCCTCCAGGTCCTCCTGGACCCCGACCGGCTCCAGGCCCTCGGGGTACCCCCAGGCCAGGTGGTCCAGGCCCTCTCCGCCTCGGCCCTGAACCTACCCTTGGGGGCCCTCGAAGAGGGGAAAAGGCGCCTCCCCTACACCCTGCGGAACACCCCCACGACCCCAGAGGAGGTGGAAGACCTCCTCCTGGACCCAAGCCGGGGGCTTAGGGTGCGGGACGTGGCCCGGGTGGAGGAAAGGGGTGAGGCCCCCACCGCCCTCACCCGGGTGGACGGGGAGGCTGCGGTGATCCTGGAGGTGGTCAAGACCCCGGACGCCAACGCGGTGGCCGTGGCCGATGGGGTGAGGAAGGCCCTTTCCCAGGTAAGCCTGCCCCCAGGCTACCGGGCGGAGGTGGCCTTGGACACCACCCGCTTCATCCGGGCCGCGGTGCTGGACACCGTGCGGGAGGCCTTCCTCGCGGCCTTGGCCGTCTCCTTGGTGGTCCTCCTCTTCCTCGGCAAGCTCAACTCCGTGTTTTCCGTGATCCTGGCCATCCCCATCACCCTCTCCGGGGCCCTCCTCCTCTTTGGGGTCTTGGGCTTCACCTATAACCTCATCAGCCTCCTCGCCCTCACCGTGGCCGTGGGCATCGTGGTGGACGACTCCATCGTGGTGGCGGAAAACATCGACCGCTACCGGCGAGAGGGCCTCGGCCTCAAGGAGGCGGTCCTCCGGGGGGCAAGCGAGGTGAGCGCGGCGGTGGCCGCGGCCACCCTTAGCCTCCTTGCGGTCTTCCTGCCCATCAGCTTCCTCCCCGGGGTCATCGGCCAGATCTTCCAGCAGTTCGGCCTGGGGATGGCCGCAGCCATCGGGGTGAGTTGGCTCGAGGCCCTCCTCTTCCTCACCGTGCGCCTCGCCTACTTCCCCGACCCCGAGCCCCCAAGCCTGGGGGAGGCCCTTAGGGCCCTTAGGCTTTTCCCCCAGGACCTGGCCTGGGCCTATAGGGAAGGCTTCCGGCGGCCCTTGGGCCTCCTCGGGCTTGGGGGCCTGGCCTTCCTCCTGCCCCGGGGCCCGGCCTGGCTCCTCCTCCTTCCCCTTTACCCCTTGGCCTTGGCCCTCCTCCGCTATGGGGGGCGCCTGGCCCTGGACCTCACCGGGGCCTTGGCCCGGGGCCTCCACCGGGGGGTGGAGGGAGGCCTCGCCCGCCTCACCTCGGGCTACGCCCGGGCCCTGGGCTGGAGCCTGGACCGCCCCTACCTGGTCCTGGGCCTAGCCCTCCTCCTCTTCCTCTCCGTGGGCCCCATCCTGGGGCGGATCCCCTTCAACTTCGCCCCCCGTTCGGACACCGGGGTCCTCACGGCTACCCTCCTCCTCCCCAAGGACACCCCCCTAAGGGTCTCGGACCAGGCGGCCCAGAGGCTTGAGGCCTACTTCCTAGCCCACCCCGCGGTGGAGCGGGTGGTGACCACCGTGGGGGCGAGCGCCACGGGCGGGGTCCAGGCCCAAGACCCAAGCCGGGTCCAGCTCCAGATCCTCCTCAAGCCCAAGGGGGAGCGGGAGGATATCTTCACCCTCACGAACACCTTTAACCAGGAGGGCCGGGCCCTCCTTGGGGACTTCCCCGGGGCGGACCTCAGGGTCTTGGCCCAGACGGGGCCAAGCCCGGGGGATGCGGACCTCCAGTTCTTCCTGACAAGCCCCGACCGGGAGCTATTGGAAAGGAGGGCCGAGGAGGTGGTGAGGTTCATCGCCCAAAAGCCCTACGTCCTAAACGTCAAGAGCACCCTCGAGGCCCGGGCCCGGGAAAGGGTCTTCGTCCCCGACCCAAGCCGGCTTGCGGGGACGGGCCTCACCCCCTTGGACCTGGCCCAGACCCTGAGGCTTTACCTTTCGGGCGTGGAGGCGGCCACGGCCAGGCGGGCCGGGGAGGAGATCCCCATCCGGGTCAAGGCCGATCCCCTCCGCCTGGGGAAGGAGGAGGACCTCCTTTCCCTCCCGGTCTATGCCCCAGCCCTCCAGGCCTTCCTCCCCTTGGGGAGCCTGGGCCGGTTTGAGGAACGGCCAAGCCCCACCCTCCTCACCCGGCAAAACCAGGCCTACGCCGCGGGGATCAACATCAACCTCCGCCCCGAGGCCCCCGGCACCCTCCAGATCCAACGGGAGCTCGAGGAGGAGCTAAGGGCCAAGGGGCTCCTGGAGGGGGTAGAGCTTGAGGCCACGGGCCTAGCCAGCCTCTCCCTGGACCTCTTCCGCCTGGCCCCCTTGGCCTTCCTCCTGGCCCTGGTCCTCAACTACCTGGTCATCGCCAGCCAGTTCAACGCCTGGCGCTACCCCCTCTACCTCCTCCTCCCCGTGCCCTTGGCCCTAGTGGGGGCCTTCTGGCTCACCTACCTCCTGGGCACGGGGCTCGACGTGATCAGCGTCCTGGGGGTGGTGATGCTCATCGGCCTGGTGACCAAAAACGCCATCCTCCTCCTGGACTTTGCGGTGAGGCGGATGCGGGAAAAGCCCCCCAAGGAGGCCCTCCTCGAGGCGGCGAGGCTTAGGCTCAGGCCCATCCTCATGACCACCCTGACCGTCCTCATCATCAGCCTCCCCCTCCTCCTCGGGGCAGGGGAAGGGGCCGAGTACCGGAGGCCCCTAGGGGTGATCATCCTCGGGGGGCTCCTCTCCTCCACCCTCCTCACCCTCTTCGTGGTCCCCACGGCCTTTTACGCCTTCGAGGGGCGGAAGGCGGTCCGGGAGGTGGTCCGCCTATGAGCGGCAAGAAGGTGGTCCTCCTCCTCCTCTCCCTGGCCCTCCTCCTGGGCCTGGGGATCGCCCTCATGGGGGTCTTCCTCCTAAAGCCCCTCCCCCTGGACCTCGAGGCCCTAAGGGACCGGACCCCTCCCCCAAGGGAAAGCCCCCTGGGCCTGGAGCTCCACCCCAAGGGGCCCCCCAAGGCCCTCCTCGCCTTCTACCCGGGGGCCCGGGTGGAGCCCTTAGCCTACCTCCCCACCCTGGGCCCGGTGGCCGAAGGGGGGTACCTGGTGGTCCTCCTCCGGGTGCCTGTGGGGATCGCCCTTTTGGACAAGGAGAAGGCCCTAAGGGCCCGGGAGGCCTACCCTGGCCTCCCCCTGGCCCTTGGGGGGCATAGCCTAGGGGGGGTGGTCGCGGCGGAGCTTGCGGCCCGGGAGGGCCTCCCCCTGGTCCTCTTTGCGAGCTACCCCGAGGGGGACCTCTCGGGGCTTAGCCTCCCCACCCTGGCCCTTTACGGGACGGAGGACGGCCTCCTCCCCCCCGAGGAGGCCCGGGCCAAGGCCACCCGCCTCCCCCAAGGGGCCCGGGTGGTCTTCATCCCGGGGCTCAACCACGCGGGGTTTGGGGCCTATGGCCCCCAGGCGGGGGACCGGCCCCCCAAGGCCCCCAAGGAGGCCCTCTGGGAGCGGGTAGCCGGGGAGGTCTTGGGCTTCCTCGAGGGGGTTTTCTGATACTACCCCATGCGGGCGCAAGCCCGCATGGGGGCCCCGGTGGAAAAATCCCCGTGAAGTTTTTGGGGAATCTGAGGGCGCAGGGACCAAAAGTAAAGGGTATCAGAGGCTGTCGTAAAAGTGTGGTATGCTCTGAGGGTGACTCCCCGTAGAGCATACCCCAGCGATTTGACGGAGGAGGAGTGGGCCATCCTGGAGCCCTTGATCCCCGCCCCCAAGCCCGGCGGCCGACCCGCCAAGGTGCCCAGAGGGGAAATACCTTCGTGTGCTACCTCATAGCTCTCCCCTAGCCATTTTCAAGAGCACCCGGCTACGGATGAGGTTATGGACCAGCAGGATGAGGTTCACGCGGGCCACTAGACCCCAGTAGGACCGAACCTCTATCCGGTGAAGCCCCAAAGAGCGTACCATCACGCTAAACTGGGTCTCGATCCAGTTACGTAC
>JBEPYU010000021.1:0-23871 GCA_041641215.1 Thermaceae bacterium | reverse complement strand
TGATGCCCGGGGACAACGTGACCTTCACCGTGGAGCTCATCAAGCCCGTGGCCCTTGAGGAAGGCCTCCGCTTCGCCATCCGCGAAGGCGGCCGCACCGTGGGCGCCGGCGTGGTAACCAAAATCCTCGAATAGGTGGGGAGCCCTCTCCTCGAGGTGAAGTATGGCCAGCGAGGTACGGATCAAGCTCCTCTTGGAGTGTTCCGAATGCAAGCGGCGCAACTACGCCACAGAGAAGAACAAACGCAATACCCCCTCCAAGCTGGAGCTTAAGAAGTACTGCCCCTGGTGCAAGCGGCATACCCTGCACCGGGAAGTGAAGATCTGATGCTCAAGAGGATCGTCCGCTATTTCCAGGAGGCCCGAGGGGAGCTTTCCCGGGTAACCTGGCCCACGCGGGAACAGGTGGTGGAGGGAACCCAAGCCATCCTCCTTTTCACCCTAGCCTTCATGATCATCCTCGGGTTTTACGACCTGGTGTTCCGCTTCCTGATAGGACTCCTCCGATGATCGAGTGGTACGCGGTCCACACCTACGTGGGGCAGGAGGAGAAGGCCAAGGCCAACCTGGAAAAGCGCATCAAGGCCTTTGGCCTAAAGGACAAGATCTTCCAGATACTCATCCCCACGGAAGAGGTGGTGGAGCTTAAGGAAGGGGGCAAAAAGGAGATCGTGCGCAAAAAGCTCTTCCCGGGCTACCTTTTCATCCAAATGGACCTGGGGGACGAGGAGGACCCCAACGAGGCCTGGGAGGTGGTGCGCAGCACCCCGGGCATCACCGGCTTCGTAGGGGCCGGCTCCAAACCCGTACCCCTTTCCCCCGATGAGGTCCGGCACATCCTGGAGGTGGCGGGGCTTTTGGGCAAACGGGAAGCCCCCAAGGCCCAGGTGGCCTTCCGGGAGGGGGACCAGGTGCGGGTGGTCTCGGGGCCCTTCGCGGACTTTACGGGCACCGTGGTGGAGATCAACCCCGAAAGGGGCAAGGTCAAGGTCATGGTGACCATCTTCGGGCGCGAAACCCCGGTGGAGCTGGACTTTGCCCAGGTGGCCCGGGCCTGAGGGCGAACGTACCCCTAACTTAGGGGGAGCCTAGGGAGGAAAAATGAAGAAAGTCGTTGCGGTAGTCAAGTTGCAGCTACCGGCTGGCAAGGCCACGCCCGCGCCCCCAGTGGGGCCCGCCTTGGGCCAGCACGGGGCCAACATCATGGAGTTCGTGAAGGCCTTCAACGCGGCCACGGCCAACATGGGGGACGCCATCGTCCCGGTGGAGATCACCATCTACTCCGACCGATCCTTCTCCTTCGTCACCAAGACCCCACCGGCCAGTTACCTCATCCGTAAGGCTGCGGGACTGGAAAAGGGCGCGCACAAGCCGGGACGGGAGAAGGTAGGCCGGATTACCTGGGACCAGGTTTTGGAGATCGCCAAGCAGAAGATGAAGGACCTGAACACCACCGACCTCGAGGCCGCAGCCCGGATGATCGCCGGCTCAGCCCGCTCCATGGGGGTAGAGGTGGTGGGGGCCCCGGAGGTGAAGGATGCCTAAGCCTGGCAAGCGCTACCGGGCCCTCTTGGAAAAGGTAGACCGGGCCCGGATCTACACCATCGACGAGGCGGCCCGTCTCGTGAAGGAACTGGCCACCGCCAAGTTCGACGAGACCATAGAGGTCCACGCCAAGCTGGGGATTGACCCCCGCCGCTCGGACCAAAACGTCCGGGGCACGGTTAGCCTTCCCCACGGCACGGGCAAAAGGGTAAGGGTCCTGGCCATCGCCAAGGGGGAGAAGATCCGGGAGGCCGAGGAGGCTGGGGCGGACTACGTGGGTAGCCCCGAGGAGATCATCCCCAGGATCCAGGAGGGCTGGCTAGACTTCGACGCAGTGGTGGCCACCCCGGACGTGATGGGGGAAGTGGGGTCTAAGCTCGGCCGGATCCTCGGGCCTAGGGGGCTTCTCCCTAACCCCCGCGCGGGCACCGTGGGCTTCAACATCGGGGAGATCATCCGGGAGATCAAGGCGGGACGGATCGAGTTCCGCAACGACAAGACGGGGGCCATCCACGCGCCTGTGGGCAAGGCAAGCTTCCCCGCAGAAAACCTTGCGGAAAACATCCGGGCCTTCCTCAAGGCCCTCGAGGCCAGCAGGCCCGAAGCGGCCAAGGGCACCTTCCTCAAGTCCGTTTACGTCTCCAGCACCATGGGGCCTTCCATCCGGATTAACCCCCACTCTTGACCCATGGGCCCCCCGCCCCTTACACTCCTCTTTGGCACCCCGGGCGCCCTAGGCGCCCAGGCCGAAGAAAGCGGGGGGCCACGAGGCCTTAAACATCCCGCCGAGGCGCTTGAGGGGGAGCGTTTCGCAGGAAAAACGGTCTGGGGTCCCCCTACCCCGAAGGGAGGAAGGCGTGCCGAGCGAGCGCAACGTGAGGCTTATGGCCACCCTGAAGGGCGAACTCGAGGGGGCCAAGGGTTCCTTTTTCCTCGTGGACTACCAAGGCCTAAACGCCCTGGAAACCCAGGCCTTGCGCCAGGGCCTAAAGGAAAAGGGAGCCCGCCTTTTCGTCGCCAAAAACACCCTGATCCGCATCGCCCTGGAAGAGCTAGGCCTTCCCCGGTTAGAGGGGCTTAGCGGGCCTAGCGCCCTGGTCTTCTACCAAGACCCGGTGGCCGCGGCCAAGGTCCTTTCGGAGTTTGCCGAAAAGCACCCCAAGAAAATCCCCGTCTTCAAGGGGGGCCTCCTCCAAGGGCAGGTCCTCTCTGGAGAAGAGGTGCAGAGCTTGGCCAAGCTCCCCACCCTGGACGAGCTCCGGGCGGAGTTCCTTGGGGTGCTCCAGGCCCCCATGGCCGAGCTCGTGGGGGTCTTGGGCGGGGTGGCCCGGGAGCTTGTGGGCATCCTCGAGGCCTACGTGGAGAAGCAAGCCGCCTAGAGGAGGTAAAGGATGGCACTGGACATCGAAAGGATCAAGGAAGAGCTTTCCCAGGCTACGGTTTTGGAGCTTAAGCAGCTCATCGACGCCCTTAAGGAGGCTTGGGGGGTGACGGCTGCGGCCCCCGTGGCGGTGGCCGCCGTGGCCGCCGCAGCCCCGGCTGCGGCTCCGGCTGAGGAGAAGACGGAGTTCGACGTGATCCTCAAGGAAGCTGGCCCCAAGAAGCTCGAGGTCATCAAGGAGCTTCGGGCCATCACCGGCCTGGGCCTCAAGGAGGCCAAGGACCTGGCCGAGAAGGGTGGCCCCGTGAAGGAGGGCATCTCCAAGGCCGAGGCCGAGGAGATCAAGAAGAAGCTCGAGGCTGTGGGCGCGGTGGTGGAGCTCAAGTAATACCACCCCATGCGGGCCCCAAGCCCGCATGGGGGCCCCGGTAGAAAGAGGGATCCCGCGGGGTGCCCCCCAGGCCACGAAGGGCCTGGGGTTTTTCCTCTAGGATAGGCCCCATGGACCGGCCCCGGGTGGTCGTCGGGCTTTCCGGCGCAAGCGGCATGCCCTATGCCCTGCACCTCCTCCAAAGCCTAAGGCCCTTGGCCGAGGTGCACCTGGTCCTCTCCCAGGGGGCCAAACGGGTCCTTTGGGAGGAGATGGGCCTTAGGCCTAAGGAGGTGGAGGCCCTCGCCCACCGGGCCTACCCCGACCAGGACGTTGGCGCCCCCATCGCCTCCGGCTCCTTCCCCACCCGGGGGATGGTGATCATCCCCTGTTCGGCCACCACCTTGAGCAAGGTGGCCTACGGCCTTGCGGATACCCTCCTCACCCGAGCGGCCTACGTGCACCTCAAGGAAAGGAGGCCCCTGATCCTCGTCCCCCGGGAAACCCCCCTGCCCCTCCCCTCCTTGCGGGCCATGGTCCAGGCCGCAGAGGCCGGGGCGGTGATCCTCCCCGCAAGCCCCGGCTTCTACCACCGGCCCCAAAGCATCGAGGACCTCCTGGCCTTCCTCACCCAAAGGATCCTGGACCACCTGGGCCTGCCGGCCCCCGGGGCCCGTTGGGGGGAAACATGACGCTTTGGGACCACCCTGCAATGATACGATAGGGCCGATGGAGCTCCAAGCCGAGGAGCGCCTGATCCTGGACACGGTGCGGAAGGTGGCCAAGGAGGTGCTCTGGCCCTTGGCCCCCGAGTACGACCGGGAGGCCAAGTACCCCTGGCCCCAACTCAAGGCCTTAGGG
Source organism: Thermaceae bacterium (assembly GCA_041641215.1). GTDB lineage: Bacteria > Deinococcota > Deinococci > Deinococcales > Thermaceae > Thermus. The sequence goes on along the minus strand of JBEPYU010000021.1, from coordinate 19,715 downwards.
GAGATCGGGGTTTTGGGCATGCTCACCCCAGAGGCCTACGGGGGCGCGGGGCTTAGCACCCGGCTTTGGGCCCTGGCCCTAGAGGAAATCGCCTGGGCTGACCCCAGCGTGGCCGTGGTGGTCGCGGTGACCACGGGCCTACCCCAGTACATGCTCCTCCGCTTCGGCACGGAGGAGCAAAGGAGGCGGTACCTCCCCCTTCTTGCCCGCGGGGAATGGATCGGGGCCTTCTGCCTCACCGAGCCCCACGCGGGCTCAGACCCCTCCTCCTTGCGCACGGAAGCCCGCAAGGTCCCAGGGGGGTACGAGCTCCACGGGCTCAAAAGCTGGGTCACCTCCGGGGGCCAGGCCGGGCTTTACGTGGTCATGGCCCGGACACCAAGGGGCATCAGCGCCTTCTTGGTGGAAGGGGACGCTAAGGGGCTTTCCTTCGGCAAGCCCGAGGAGAAGATGGGCCTCCACGCAGCCCATAGCACAGAGGTACGCCTGGAAGGGGTTTTCGTGCCCGAGGAAAACCGCCTCGGGGAGGAGGGCCGGGGCTTAGCCCAGGCCCTGGCGGGGCTGGACTCGGGCCGGATCGGCATCGCCGCCCAGGCCGTGGGGATTGCCCGGGGAGCCTTTGAGCTGGCCAAGGCCTACGCAGAGGAAAGGGTCCAGTTCGGCCGAAAGCTCAAGGAGCACCAGGCTATCGCCTTCAAGCTTGCGGACATGCACGTAAGGATCGCCGCCGCCCGGGCCCTCGCCCTCGAGGCCGCAAGGAAAAAGGACCAAGGGGAGAGGTTCACCCTCGAGGCCAGCACGGCCAAGCTCTTCGCCAGCGAGGCCGCGGTGGAGGTCACCCGCCAGGCGGTGCAGGTCCTTGGGGGCTACGGCTACCACCGGGACTACCGGGTGGAGCGCTACTACCGGGACGCCAAGGCCACGGAGATCTACGAGGGGACAAGCGAGATCCAACGCCTCGTCATCGCCCGGGAGCTCTACCGCTAGCCCCCCCAGGGGGATAAGCCTTAGGGTAGAAGGCGGTATGGTGCCCCCCTTAGGGCCCCTCTACTGGTACTACGAGCGTCGCCTCCTCCACGAGGTGCGGAAAGGCCCCATGCCCCGGCACCTCGGCCTCATCCTGGACGGCAACCGCCGCTACGCCCGCCTAAGGGGGCTTCCCCCTACCCTGGGCCACCGCTTCGGGGTAAGGAAGGCCTACGAGGTCTTGGAGTGGTGTCTAGAGCTTGGCATCCCCACGGTCACGGTCTGGGTCTTCTCCACGGATAATTTCCGTAGAAGCCCCGAGGAGGTGGAGGAGCTCATGCGCCTTTTCGTGGAAGAGGCAGGCCGGATGGCGGATGACCCCAGGATCTACCACCACCGGGTGCGGATCCGGGTGATCGGGAGGCGGGAGGGGTTCCCCGAGGAGGTCCTTACGGCCCTCGAGGCCCTAGAGGAGAAGACCAAGGCCCACGATGGCCTCCACCTCAACATCGCCATGGGCTACGGGGGGCGGGAGGAGATCGTGGATGCGGTGAAAAGCCTCCTCCTCGAGGCCCACGAGAAGGGCCTCTCCCCCAAGGAGGTGGCCCTAAGCCTCACCCCCGAGGCCATCGCCCAAAGGCTTTACACCGCAGGCCTTCCCGACCCCGACTTCATCATCCGCACCTCGGGGGAGATCCGGCTTTCTGGGTTTCTCCTCTGGCAGTCTGCCTACTCCGAGTTCTACTTCGCCGACGTCCTTTGGCCTGAGTTCCGCAAGATCGACTTCCTAAGGGCCCTAAGGAGTTACCAGGCCCGGGAAAGGCGGTTTGGCCGTTGACAGAAAACCCCTCTTGGTATAAACTTTCACATAGGATGCTGGCCCGTGCGAAAAAACTCGGGTGCCGGGAGATGGGGTAGCCCAAGGCGCGCCCTTCTCCCGGCCCCGGGCCTCCGCGGGCCGGTTTTCTTTTGGGGGTGAGGGATGCGAACGTGGCAGATCATCGACTCCACCCTAAGGGAAGGGGAACAGTTTGAAAAGGCCCATTTCTCCACCGGGGACAAGATCGAGATCGCTAAGGCCCTGGACGCCTTCGGTATTGAATACATAGAGGTCACCACCCCCATGGCCTCCCCCCAGTCCCGCAAGGACGCGGAGACCATCGCCTCCTTGGGGCTTAGGGCCAAGGTGGTCACCCATATCCAAACCCGCCTGGACGCAGCGGAGATGGCCCTGGACACAGGGGTCCAGGGGATTGATCTCCTCTTTGGGACGAGCCGTTACCTTCGGGCAGCCCACGGCCGGGATATCCCCCGGATCATCGAAGAAGCCCTAGAGGTCATCGCCTTCATCCGGGAAAAGAACCCCCAGGTCGAGATCCGCTTCTCTGCAGAGGACACCTTCCGCTCGGAGGAGGGGGACCTCCTTAAGGTGTACCAGGCCGTGGCCCCCTACGTGGACCGGGTGGGCCTAGCGGACACCGTGGGCATCGCCACGCCTAGGCAGGTCTACACCCTGGTGCGGGAGGTGAGGCGGGTGGTGGGGCCTAGGGTGGACATCGAGTTCCACGGGCATAACGATACGGGCTGCGCCATCGCCAACGCCTTTGAGGCCATTGAGGCCGGGGCCACCCACGTGGACACCACCATCCTGGGGATCGGGGAACGGAATGGGATCACCCCCTTAGGGGGGTTTCTCGCCCGGATGTACACCGTGCAGCCGGAGTACGTGCGGGAGAAGTACCGGCTGGAGATGCTCCCTGAGCTAGACCGGATGGTGGCCCGCATGGTGGGGGTGGAGATCCCCTTCAACAACTACATCACTGGGGAGACGGCCTTCAGCCACAAGGCGGGGATGCACCTCAAGGCCATCTACCTGAACCCCGAGGCCTACGAGCCCTACCCTCCCGAGGTCTTTGGGGTCAAGCGGAAGCTCATCATCGCCTCGAGGCTCACCGGCCGCCACGCCATCAAGGCCCGGGCCCAGGAGCTCGGCCTCCACTACGGGGAAGAAGAGCTTGCCCGCCTCACCCAGCACATCAAGGCCCTAGCCGACCAAGGGACCCTTACCCTAGAGGAGCTGGACCGGATCCTCAGGGAGTGGATCACGGCTTGAGGCTAAAGTTCCCGGAACTCCTCCTCGGTGAGGCCGATGTCCTTGAGGATGCCTAGGAAAGTGCCTTTCTTAAGCTCCTTGCGATGGAAGGGGACCACGGTGCGCCGCCCGTCGGGGTGCAGGAAAATGCGGTGGCTACCCTTTCCCCCGACCTCTTCAAAACCCAAGCGCTTCAGCTTGCGCACCACTTCTTCAGGTCTAGGCGGCATCCACCTGGACTTCCACCCACTCCTCATCGGGTTCGGGGATGGGGAGGTTTCTGGCCCGGAGGGCTTCCAACATGGCCTCGAGGGCTTCCCGAACGTTTTGGATGGCCTCTTCCCGCGTGTCCCCGTCCGAGCGCACCCCAGGTACCGCCGGGACCTCGGCAAGCCAAACCCCGGGCTCCTCGGGATCAGGGTAGACCCGGACCCAATACCGGCCCATAGCCGCATTATAGGCAAAGGTAAGGGAGGACGAAGATGCCCCAAACCCTAGCGGAGAAGATCCTCTCCCACAAGGCGGGAAGGCCCGTGGGGGCGGGGGAACTGGTGGTGGTGGAGGTGGACCAGGTCATGGTGGTGGATTCCATCGCGGGAAGCTTCTTCAAGCGCCTGGCCTACCTGGAAGCCACCCCCCGTTACCCCGAACGGGTCTCCATCGTGATAGACCACGTGGCCCCTGCGGCCAACCTCGAGGTGGCCAAGGCGCAGAAGGAGATCCGGGAATGGGGAAGGGCCCATGGGATCCGGGTCTTTGATGTGGGCCGGGGGGTGTGCCACCAGGTCCTGGTGGAGGAGGGCCTGGCCCAGCCGGGGTGGCTCGTGGTGGGCTCGGATAGCCACTCCACCACCTACGGGGCCGTGGGGGCCTTTGGCACGGGGATGGGGGCCACGGACATCGCCTTAGCCGCGGCCTCGGGCCGCACCTGGCTTAGGGTGCCGGAGTCGGTCAAGGTGGTCTTCCGGGGCACCCTTCCCCCAGGGGTCACGGCCAAGGACGCAGCGCTGGAGATGGTCCGCCGCCTAGGGGCGGATGGCGCCACCTACATGGCGGTGGAGATCCACCTCCTGGAGGGGGCGGAAGCCCTTACCCTGGGGGAGCGCATGACCCTCGCCAACCTCACCGTGGAGGCCGGGGCCAAGGCGGGGCTCGTGGTGCCGAGCGGGGAGATCTTGGAGCGCTACCAGGTGCCCGACTGGCTCTACCCAGACCCCGATGCCCTCTACGCCAAGGAGGTGGAGATCGACCTCTCCACCCTCACTCCCCGGGTCTCCGTCCCCTTCCAGGTGGACAACGTCCACGAGGTGGGGGCGGTCAAGGGCAAGCGGGTGGACCAGGTCTTCATCGGCACCTGCACCAACGGGCGGATTGAGGACCTAAGGGCCGCGGCGGAGGTCTTAAAGGGGAGGAAGGTAGCCCCTGGGGTGCGGCTCCTGGTGATCCCCGCCTCCAGCCAAGTCCTGGAGGAGGCGGCCAAGGACGGGACCCTCCTCACCCTCCTCGAGGCCGGGGCCACCTTAGGGACCCCGGGGTGCGGGCCCTGCATGGGGCGGCACATGGGGGTTTTGGCCCCGGGGGAGGTGTGCGTCTCCACCTCCAACCGCAACTTCCGCGGGCGCATGGGGGCCCCGGATGCGGAGATCTACCTGGCCTCCCCCAGGGTGGCCGCGGCGAGCGCGGTGGCGGGCTACCTCACCACCCCGGAGGAGCTGGATGCTTAAGGCCCTAAGCCGGAGAGGGAGGCCTGGGTCTACCAAGGCACCCCAAGACCCCAAGGCTGGCCCGCCTCCTCCTAGGCCTCATACCACCCCATGCGGGCTTGCGCCCGCATGGGGACCCCGGTAGAAAGTCCCCGTGGAGTTTTTTTGGTACCTGGAAGCGCAGGAACCAAAAGTAAAGGGTATTAGAGGGGGCAAGAAAGGAGGTTTATGGCCAAGGTCTTTAAGTTTGGGGACCAGATCAACACGGACGACATCCTGCCCGGCAAGTACGCCCCCTTCATGGTGGGGGAGGACCGCTTCCACCTCTACGCCTTTGCCCACCTGAGGCCGGGGTTCGCGGAGGAGGTGCGCCCGGGGGACATCCTGGTCTTTGGCAGGAACGCGGGGCTTGGCTCGAGCCGGGAGTACGCCCCCGAAGCCCTAAAAAGGCTCGGCATCCAGGCGGTTATCGCCAAAAGCTACGCCCGCATCTTCTTCCGCAACCTGGTGAACCTGGGCATCATCCCCTTTGAGTCGGAGGAGGTGGTGGATGCGCTAAAAGACGGGGACGAGGTGGAGCTCGACCTGGAACGAGGGGTCTTGCTGCGGGGCGGGGAGGGTTTCCCCCTCCGTCCCCCACCCCCCTTCCTCCTGGAGGCCCTCAAGGAGGGCTCCTTGCTGGACTACTACAAGAAGCACGGGCGCTTCCCCGGGGAGTAAACTCCTTCCATGGAAGACCTTACGTACACCTGCCCGGTATGCGGCGAGCTCAACCTCCTTTTGGCCGAGGAGGCGGAAACCCTGGCCGAGGGGGACTTCCTGACCTGCGAGGCCTGCGGGGCCCGTCTGGAGGTGCTGGGCTTGGACCCCTTGGAGGTGGAACCCGTGGAGGGGGGGCTAGAGGCCTTCTTCGTGGACTGCCCCCGCTGCGGCTACACCTTCGAGGTCTTAGAGGAGGAAATGGGGCAAGAGGTGGAATGCCCCGAATGCGGCTTTAGGTTTATCCCGGATTGGAGCGGAATGGAGGAGGAAGAAGAATGAAGGCCTTTTGCCCGGAATGCGGCGCGGAACTCACCCTGGAAAACCCGGAGCTTGGGGAACTCGTGGTCTGCGAGGTCTGTGGGGCGGAGCTCGAGGTGGTGGAGCTTAACCCCTTGCGCCTAGAGCCCGCCCCCGAGGAGGCGGAGGACTGGGGGGAATAGGAGGGGATGCTCGCCATCCTCTACGACCGCATCCGTCCCGACGAGCGGATGCTCTTTGAGCGGGCCGAAGCCCTGGGGATCCCCCACCGGAAGGTGTACGTCCCAAACCTCCGGATGACCCTGGACGGGGAAAGGCCTAAGGAGCTAGAGGGGGTCAGCGTGGCCCTGGAGCGGTGCGTAAGCCAAAGCCGGGGCCTGGCCATAGCCCGCTACCTCGAGGCCCTGGGCATCCCCGTGGTGAACCGGCCTGGGGTTATCGAGACCTGCGGGGACAAGTGGGCCACGAGCACGGCCCTTGCCCGGGCCGGGCTGCCCCAGCCCAAAACCGCCCTCCTCACCGACCGGGAGGAGGCTCTAAGGCTCATGGAGGCCTGGGGTTACCCCGTGGTGGTGAAGCCGGTGATCGGGAGCTGGGGCCGGCTCCTCGCCAAGGTGACGGACCGGGCCGCAGCCGAGGCCCTCCTCGAGCACAAGGAGGTCCTAGGGGGGTTCCAGCACCAGCTCTTTTACGTGCAGGAGTACATCGAAAAGCCCGGACGGGACATCCGGGTCTTCGTGGTGGGGGGAAAGGCCATCGCGGCCATCTACCGCTATAGCGCCCACTGGATCACGAACACCGCCCGGGGAGGGGAGGCCCAAAACTGCCCCCTCACCCCGGAGATCGGGGAGCTCGCGGAAAGGGCGGCCCAGGCCGTGGGGGGCGGGGTGGTGGCCGTGGACCTCCTGGAATCCCCAAGGGGGCTTCTCGTGAACGAGGTGAACCACACCATGGAGTTCAAAAACTCCGTCCACACCACGGGGGTGGACATCCCAGGGGCCATCCTCCGCTACGCCTGGGAGGTGGCCCGTGGGTAAGTGGCGGGTCTCCATCGTGGGGGCCTCGGGGTACGCGGGGGGAGAGTTCTTGCGCCTGGCCTTGGGCCACCCCCACCTCGAGGTGGGGCAGGTGACCTCGAGGCGCTTTGCGGGGGAGCCGGTGTCCTTCGTCCACCCCAACCTGAGGGGGGTAACCGGCCTCAAGTTCGTGGCCCCCGAGGACCTAAAGCCCACGGACATCCTGGTCCTGGCCCTGCCCCATGGGGTCTTGGCCCGGGAGTTTGACCGCTACGCGGGGCTTGCCCCCATCCTCATCGACCTCTCCGCGGACTTCCGCCTGAAAGACCCCGAGCTTTACCGCAAGTACTACGGGGAGCACCCGCGGCCCGACCTCCTCGGCCGCTTCGTCTACGCCCTGCCGGAGCTCTACCGGGAGGCCCTAAGGGGGGCGGACTGGATGGCGGGGGCCGGGTGCAACGCCACGGCCACCCTCCTCGGCCTTTACCCCCTCCTAAGGGGCGGGGTGCTCAAGCCTGGGCCCATCTTCGTCACCCTCCTCATCTCCACCTCCGCAGGAGGAGCAGAGGCCAGCCCCGCAAGCCACCACCCCGAGCGGGCGGGCTCCTACCGGGTCTACAAGGCCACGGGCCACCGCCATACCGCGGAGATCGTGGAACACCTCCCGGGAAGGCCCGAGGTCTACCTCACGGCCATCGCCACCGACCGGGTGCGGGGCATCCTCATGACCGCCCAAGCCTTCCTCCAGGATGGCTGGAGCGAACGGGATGTCTGGCAGGCCTACCGGGAGGCCTACGGGGGGGAGCCTTTTGTCCGCCTGGTCAAGCAGAAAAGGGGCCTCCACCGCTATCCCGACCCCCGCTTCGTCCAGGGCACGAACTACGCGGATATCGGCTTTGAGCTAGAAGAGGACACGGGCCGGCTCGTGGTCATGGTGGCCATCGACAACCTGGTGAAGGGCACGGCGGGCCATGCCCTCCAAGCCCTAAACCTCCGCTTAGGGCTACCCGAGACCACGGGCCTAGAGTTTATGGGACTCCATCCCTAAGATGCTGGTGGTCAAGATCGGCGGCGCAGAGGGCATCGACTACGAGGCGGTGGCCAAGGACGCAGCCTCCCTTTGGCGGGAGGGGAAGAGGCTCCTTCTGGTCCACGGGGGCAGCGCCAAGACCAACCAGATCGCGGAGGCCCTGGGCCACCCCCCCCGCTTCCTCACCCACCCCGGGGGGCAGGTGAGCCGGCTTACGGACCGCAAGACCCTGGAGATCTTCACCATGGTCTACGCGGGCCTGGTCAACAAGGGCCTGGTGGAGCTCCTCCAGCGGGAAGGGGCGAACGCCATAGGCCTTTCCGGCCTCGATGGCCGCCTCCTCGTGGGCCGGCGGAAGACCGCGGTCAAGTACCTCGAGGGGGGCAAGGTCAAGGTCCACCGGGGGGACTACACGGGCACGGTGGAGGAGGTGAATAAGGCCCTCCTCGACCTGCTCCTAAGGGAGGGCTACCTCCCCGTCCTCACCCCCCCGGCCCTGAGCTACGAGGGGGAGGCCATCAACACGGACGGGGACCAGATCGCAGCCCTCCTCGCCATCGCCTATGGGGCAGAGGCCCTCATCTACCTCTCCAACGTCCCAGGCCTCCTCGCCCACTACCCGGACGAGGCCTCCTTGGTGCGGGAAATCCCCATCGCCCAGCTGGAGGACCCCCAGTACCTGGCCCTGGCCCAAGGCCGGATGAAGCGCAAGGTCATGGGGGCGGTGGAGGCGGTAAGGGGGGGAGTAGGCCGGGTGGTCTTCGCGGACGGCCGGGTGGAAAACCCCATCAGGCGGGCCCTAAGGGGGGAGGGCACGGTGGTACGCTAAGGCCATGGGCCAAACCCGCCACGCCCTCCTCCAGTTCCGCCCCCTAAAGGGCCGCCTCGAGGCCAACCTGGCCCGGCTTACGGAGGCCTTTAGGGCCCTAAAGCCTAAGGCACCGGAGGTGGTGGTCCTCCCCGAGGCCGCCCTCACGGGCTACTTCCTCCAGGGAGGGGTGAGGGAGCTCGCCCTCACCCAGGAGGAACTCCTTAGGGCCCTCCAGAGGGTCTACGAGGAAGCGGGCTGGGAAGGGCCCTTGGACCTGGTGGTGGGCTTTTACGAACGGGAAGGAGGGGCCTACTACAACAGCGCGGCCTACCTCGAGCTCCCCCATGGGATCCGCCACGTCCACCGCAAGGTCTTCCTCCCCACCTACGGGGTTTTCGACGAGGAGCGTTACCTGACCCGGGGCCAAAGGGTCCAGGCCTTCCCCACCCGCTTCGGCCGGGCGGCCCTCCTCATCTGCGAGGACTTTTGGCACACCCTCACCGCAGCCATCGCGGCCTTGGACGGGGCAGAGGTCCTCTACGTCCTTGCGGCTAGCCCCGCCCGGGACTTTAGGGGTCCAAGGCCCAAGAACGTGGAGCGCTTTCGGGCCTTGGCCCAGGCGGTGGCCGCGGAACACGGGATCTACGTGGTCCTGGCCAGCCTGGTGGGCTTCGAAGGGGGTAAGGGGCTTAGCGGGGGCAGCCTGGTGGCTGACCCTGAGGGGAACCTCCTCGCGGAGGCCCCCCTCTTTGAGGAGGCGGCCCTGCTCTTCTCCCTGGACTGGGCCCGGATCCCCCCGGTGCGCTACGACAACCCCCTCCTTGCGGACCTGGCCGCGGGGCTACCCCTGCTCCTGCCGGACCTCATGCGGGTGATGCGGAGGGAAGGATGAGGATCCTGGAAGCGGAAACCCCAAAGGGCGAAGCCCTCTTGGCCCTTAACCTTCCCTTGGTGGCGGAGTTTCTCACCCGCTTCCTCCGGGAAGAGCTCGAGGCCCGGGGGTACAAGAAGGCCATCCTCGGCCTCTCAGGGGGGGTGGACTCGGCCACCACCTTGGCCCTGGCCGTGCGGGCCTTGGGGCCCCAGGGGGTCCATGCCCTGGCCCTCCCCCACAAGGACTCCCGGCCGGACTCCTTGGCCCACGCCCGCCTGGTGGCCCAAACCTTCGGGGTAGGGCTCGAGGTGGTGGAGATCACCCCCATGGTGGAGGCCTACGCCCAGCTCACCCCAGGCCTCACCCCTAGGCGCAAGGGGAACCTCATGGCCCGGGTGCGGATGATGATCCTCTTCGACCGGGGGGAGGCCCTGGGGGCCTTGCCCCTGGGAACGGGCAACAAGACGGAGAGGCTTTTCGGCTACTACACCTGGCACGGGGACGACGCCCCCCCCATCAACCCCCTAGGGGACCTCTATAAGACCCAGGTCTGGGCCCTAGCCCGCCACCTCGGGGTACCGGAGGAGGTGGTGGCAAAACCCCCCACGGCCGACCTCGAGCCGGGCCAGACGGACGAAGGGGACCTGGGGATCCCCTACCGCCGGGCGGACGTGATCCTGGAGCACTACCTAAGGGGCTACCCCGAGGACTACATCCAGGCCCTGGGCTACACCCCGGAGGAGATCCGCCGGGTGAAGGAGCGGGTGAACCGCACCCACTGGAAGCGGGCCCTCCCCACCGTGGCCCTCCTCTCCCCCACCGGGATCGGGGAGTTTTACCTCAGGCCCGTGGACTACCGCCCTTGAGGAGGCCGTATGGCGCGGGAGGTGGGCAAGGCAGGCAAGACCCTCGCCCGTAAGCTTTGGCGGTTGGCCGCCCTTGTCTTGGGCTTCGGTTTTGTGGTTTGGCTCCTCATCAAGCTCTTCGCCCCCTGGATGGGAGCTTTGGCCCTTCCCCTCGCCTTCTTGGCTGTGGTCCGCCTTCTTCAGGAAAAGGAGCTGAAGCGTGAGGTGCTGGCGAAGGCGCGGGGCTACCTGGGCGAGTCCCGGGTGGGTAAGGCCCTCGCCGGTCTCCCCCCGGGCTGGTGGGTCTTCCACGACCTGGACTTAGGGGGCGAGAACGCCGACCACGTGGTGGTGGGCCCTCCCGGTGTCTTCAATGTGGAGGTAAAGAACTATAGCGGTCCCATCGAGGTGCGCCCCAGCGGGCTCTGGATCCGGGGAAGCAGGCGGGATGATCTTGTGCGCCAGGCGTGGCGTCAAGCCCACAAACTCAGGGAGCTTCTCGGGGTGGAGGTCCAGCCCGTCTTGGTCTTTGTGGGGAGGCGGCTGAAGGGTAAGGTGGGCCGCCTTCCCGTTTTGGGGGAGGAGGATCTCCTGCCCTACCTGAGGGCCCAGCCCCACCGCCTGGCCTTTGAGGAGACGCGTAAGCTGATGGCGGTCTTGGAGAGGAGGGTACGCTGATGGAGGACGCCTGGCTCAAGGAGCGCCTGGCCCGGGCGCGGACCATTTCGCCCCGCCCCCTACGTGCCCCGGTACCTATGTACCGTATCCTGCCCGTGAACCCCCGCTTTGCCGGGGAGGAGCTCTTCGGGGAAAGGGTGGTGGGAAGCCTTTTGGAGCTCCAAGGCCCCGTGGACATCCTGGATGTCTTCTACCCTTTGCTTTTGGTTCCTGCGCTTCCAGGTTCCCAAGAAACTCTACGAGGACTTCGCTACTGGGGCCCCCATGCGGGCGCAAGCCCGCATGGGGTGGTATTAGAGAGGGCGGGCCTGCCCTGGGTGGGGGACCGGTGCCTTATAACACCGGCGCCTCCTTGCCCATGGATAGGGAAGGCCTGAAGGCCCAAACCCTAGCCTCCCTCCAGGAGGCCCTCCTCGCCTGGTACGCCAAAGAGGCCCGTCCCCTCCCCTGGCGGGGGGAAAAGGACCCCTACCGGATCCTCCTCTCCGAGGTCCTCCTCCAGCAGACCCGGGTGGAGCAGGCCCTCCCCTACTACCGGCGCTTCCTCGAGCGCTTCCCCTCCTTGCAGGCCCTAAAGGAGGCCCCCCTGGAGGAGGTCCTCAAGGTCTGGCAGGGAGCCGGGTACTACCGCAGGGCCCTCCTCCTCCACCGCCTAGCCCAGACGGTGGAGGCCCTTCCCCAGGGGTACAAAGCCCTCCTCGCCCTCCCAGGCCTCGGCCCCTATACCGCGGCTGCGGTGGCCTCCATCGCCTTTGGGGAACGGGTGGCCGCGGTGGACGGAAACGCCAAGCGGGTCCTCTCCCGCCTCTTCGCCCTGGAAAACCCCAAGCCCCAAGCCCTAAGGGCCCTGGCCCAGGCCCTCCTCCCCGAGGAGGCCGGGACCTGGAACCAAGCCCTGATGGAGCTTGGGGCTACCCTCTGCCGCCCCAAGCGGCCCCGTTGCCCGGCGTGCCCCCTTAGGGCCTTTTGCCGGGGCCAAGGGGAACCAGAACGCTATCCCAGGCCCCAAAGGAGGGTACAGAAGGAGGAAAGGCTTGCGGCCCTGGTCCTTTGGGGCGGGAAGGGGGTGTACCTGGAGAGGCTACGGGGGCGGTACCACGGCCTCTATGGGGTTCCCCTTTTCCCCCGGGAGGAACTCCCCCAGAAGGCGGCCCTTTACCGGGTGGCCCCGGTGCGGGCGGGGGAGGTCCGCCACGCCCTCACCCACCGCCGTCTGGTGGTGGAGGTCTACGTGGCCCCTTGGGAGGGGCCAGGGGAAGACCCAGGGAACAAGCCCCTACCCAAGCTCATGGAGAAGGTGCTCGGAAAGGCGCAGGCCTTCCTGGCTCATGCGGGCATAGTCCCCCTCGAGGACGCATAGCCCCACCGCATATAGGCCTGGGATCCTTAGGCGGAAGGTCCTTCCCTCCCACTCCTCGGGGTGGAAGGCGTGGTAGACCACCCGGTAGCCCGGGGCCCCTCCCATGGGGGGCACCTCCCCTTCCCGCCTTAGGAAACGAAACCCCAAGGCCTTAAGGTCCTCAAAGAGGTCGGGGTAGCTGGCCTCCGAAAGCCGGCCCGCGGCCTCCCGCGCCTCCCCCATGAGGAGCTCAGCCCCAAGGAAACTCCCCACGGCCAGGACCACCCGTTCCCCCTTGGCGGGGGGACCTTCCCAGGTCCGGACCCCCACGGCCCGCCCCTCCTCAAGGAGAAGCCCCGTGGCCGTGGCCTGGAAAAGGTGTAAAGCTGGTTCCCCCTCCAGAAGGGCCTTGGCCCGGGCGTGGAAGGCGAAAGGCCTAGGGTCTTGGGGGTCATAGGCCCTCTCCAGGAGGCTTCCCGGGGGAAAGGGAGGGGTGGGGGGCAGAAAGGGCATCATGACCGAGTCCAGGCTTTGGGTGAGAAGGCCCACCCTGATCCCCGCCCGGGCCAGCCGAAAGGCGGCCTCGCTCCCAGAAAACCCTGCGCCCACGATGAGCACCTGGTACATGGCAGAGAAAAGCCCCCTTGCGGGGGCCTTTGGCGGGCCGTGAAGGACTCGAACCTCCAACCCCCGGTTTTGGAGACCGGTGCTCTGCCAGTTGAGCTAACGGCCCCAGGGGGCTATGGGCCCGCATCCTCCACAATAGGGGAGGGCGGGCCTCCCGTCAAGCCCCTGGGCCACCCCATGCAGGCTTGCGCCTGCATGGGGACCCCGGAAAGCCCCTGTGGAGTTTTACTTGGGAAGCAAAAGTGAAGGGTACTAGAGGAAGGTCACGTCCCCCATGAGGGCGGGGGTAAAGACGGAGAGGAAGGTCAAGCGGCCCCGGAACTGGTGGATGGCCCCCGCAGGAACGAGGACCAGGCTACCCGGGCCCACCCGCTCCCGCCTGAGCTCCACCTGGGCCACCCCCTCGCCCTCGAGGACGTAAACCTGCTCGTCCTTGGAGCGGTGGTAGTGCCAAGGCTGGCCCTCCCGGGTAGCCACCGCGGACACAGTACCCAGGGGCAGGTTGCCCAAGGCCGCAGCAGCAAAGGGCCGGCCCTCGGGGACCTCTGGGGCCTTGAAGGTGAGGAGGGCAGGGCTACCCTCCGCGGGGCCCGGGCCTCCTTGGACGAAAACCGCATCCCCCATGAGCCGGGGGCTAAAGCGGGAGAGGATATCCAGCTCCCCCACGAAGGCATGGGCCGTCATGGGGGGAATGAGGAGGATCTGCCCCGGGCCAATGGGGATCTCCTGGCCCCGGGCCACGAAGCGGCCCTGTCCCCGGAGGACCAAAGCCATCTCCAGGCGCTCCCGGTGGTAGTGGAGGGGTTGCTCCGTGCGGGTGCGGATGAGGAGGGTGGTGCCTTGAGGGGTCTCCCCCAGGGCTTTGGCCGCAAAGGGCCGGCCCTCGGGCACCGCTAGGTCTTCCCCGTCCTTGGGGTAAACGCGGAAAAGGCCCTCCCCGGTGGGGGCCACCAAGGCCCTAGCCCCCCCTAGTCCGAGGAGAAAGGCGCTGCCCGCAAGCTTCAGCACGGTTCGCCTTTCCATGGTTACCTCCTCGGGGTATCAGGTTATCCCAAGGAGGGAAGCCCGTCAAGGGCCGAACGCCAAAAAAGCCAGGCTAGAAAGAGGCTGACGAGGCTAGGGAGCAGGGCCTCAAGAAGGCGTTCGCCAGGCCAAAGACCGCCCCCGCCACCAGGTAGTCCAAAAGCCCAGCCCCAGGGGCAAAGCGGACCCCAGGGTAGGGGAGGGTCACCAGCCGAAGGGCCAGGGTATTGAGAAGAAGCCGGGCCAGCAAGGCCTTCATGGCCTCCTCTTACCACCCCATGCGGGCTTGCGCCCGCGTGGGGACCCCGGTAAAAAGTCCCCGTGGAGTTTTTTGGGAACCTGGAAGCGCAGGAACCAAAAGTAAAGGGTACTCTGAGGATAATCCCTAGAAGGCCTCGAGGCCTAGGATGGGGGCATGGGATTCGGCCAGATCCGTTTCCCCGCGCCCATCTGGACCCTAGGCGCCTTGGCCCTGGCCCAAGGGGGTGGGGAGGCCGGGCTTTACCTCGGACCCCACCCCACCCCCACCCTGGAGCTCCACCACACCCTAGGGGAGACCACCCTCCACCTCAAGGCCCAATGGCCCCGGGTGGGCATGGGGTTTGGCTCGGGCCTAGCCCTGGGGCCCCTGGGCTACCTCGGCTATGAGGCCCAAGGGGAGGTGGGCCAAGGGGGGCTTGGGGCCTTCGGGCGCCTCCAGGGGGGCGCAGGGCCCTTAGCCCTCGAGGCCCGGCTGGGCTACCGGCCGAGGGCCACCCCGCCCCTTTTCCCCGAAGAGGGGCTTTTCGGGGGGCTAGCCCTCCGCTACCGCCGGGCCCCCAAGGAGACCTGGGGCCTCGGGGCCTTTTGGGCCCCCTTGGTTCTCGAGGCCACCTACGCCCGTAGGGAGGAGGCCACCTACACCCTGGGGCTGGGGGTAGCCTCCCCTCCCTACGGGATCCTGGGCTGGAAGGGCGAGGTGGGGGAAGGGGGGGAGGTCCTGGACCTGGCCCTCAGGTTTGGGGGGGTGAACCGCCTGGAGGCCGGGCTTTACTTAGGAGAGGCTAGCCTTCGCCTCACCCTCTCCTACCCTTGGGGGGGTAGGCTAACCCTGTGGCTCGGCGACCTGGGCCTGGAGGTGGGGTATGGGGAAGCCCCCTACCTTTGGGCCCGCTACGCCTGGAGGTGGGAATGAGGGCATGGACGGTTCTCCTCTTCCTAGGCCTGGCCTTGGGCCAAAGCCCGGAAGCCCTCCTGGCCCAGGCCTCGGAAAACCTCGCTAGGGCCCCCTGGCAGGCGGAGGTCCGGGGCAAAGTCCAAGGGCCCACGGGCCTTCAGGAGCTCCAGGTAAGGCTCTACGCCCTCCCAGGGGCCAAGCTTTTCCGCCTGGAGTTCCTAAGGCCCCCAAGCCTCGAGGGGAACTTCACGGTGATCACGGAAAAGGAGGTCTGGAACTACCTCTACCTGACGAACCAGCTCATCGTCCAGCCCAAGGAAAGGGCCGGGATCCAAAACCTGGGGGTTAGCCCGGCCTTCCTCGGGGATCCGGAAGCCCTCACGAGGCAGGTGCGGTTTGAACTCCTAGGCCGGACCACCACCCCCCTAGGGCCCGCCCACCGCCTCCTGGGCCAGGCGAGGGGGGATTTGGGCTTTTCCCGGATGGAACTCCTCCTCCTGGAAAGGGACCTTAGGCCAGTGCGGATGGTGGCCTGGGGCCCTGGGGGAGAGGTGGTAGCGGACCTCGAGGTGGTGGCCTTCGAGCGGAAAAACCTTAGGGCGGAAAGCCTCAAGCGTTACCCCAAGGACGCCCAGGTGGTGCGCCGCTAGACCTCGGCGTAAAGGGGGGTGGTGAGGTACTTCCACCCCCCATCGGGGCTGATGCAGGCCACCCTTTTCCCCGGGCCAAGGGCCCTGGCCACCTCCAAGGCCGCCCAGATGATCCCCCCAGAGCTCATCCCCAGGAAAAGCCCCTCCTCCCGGGCAAGCCTCCTGGCCAGGGGGAAGGCGTCCTCCTCCCAAACCTGGATCACCCCGTCCAGAAGGCCCAGGTCCAGGTTTTCGGGGATAAAGCCTGGCCCCATGCCCTGGAAGGCGTGCTGGCCCATCTTTCCCCCGGAAAGCACGTTGGAGCGGGCAGGCTCCACCGCGTACACCTTGACCCCAGGGATGCGTTCCTTAAGGTAGCGGCCTACCCCCGTGAGGGTCCCCCCGGTGCCCGAGCCGTAGACAAAGGCGTCGATCCTCCCCCCTAGGGCCCGGTAAAGCTCGGGGCCCGTGGTCTCGTAGTGGGCCCGGATGTTTGCGGGGTTTCGGAACTGGTCGGGCATAAAAGCCCCCAGGGCCTCCTTAAGCCGCAGGGCTTCCTCCCGGGCGGCGAGCATGCGGCGTTCGGGGTCGGTGAGGACGAGCTCCGCCCCCAAGGCCCTAAGCACCCGCTTCCGCTCCTCGGACATCTGGGCGGGCATGGTGAGGATGAGGCGGTAGCCCCGGGCCGCAGCCACCATGGCCAGGCCAATCCCCGTGTTCCCGCTTGTGGGCTCCACGATGACCTGGCCCGAACCCGGCCTGAGGAGGCCCCTTTCCTCTGCGTCCTTGATCATGTACCAAGCCGGGCGGTCCTTGATGGAACCCCCGGGGTTCAAGCCCTCGAGCTTGACCCATACCTCGGCCATCCCCGGCTCCACCACCCGCCTTAGGCGCACCATCGGGGTACGGCCGATGGCCTCTTCAAGCCACATACCCCACACTATAGCCCCAAGGGGGCTTCCCCTTTCAGGCCTAAGCTGCTAGACTTAAGGGAGCAAGCCCAAAAGCTTGCAGGGAGTTAAGCATGAAGGTTGGACAGGACAAAGTGGTTCAAATCCGCTACACCCTAAAGGTGGACGGCCAAGTGCTGGACCAAGGGGAACTCGCCTACCTCCACGGCCACGGGAACCTCATCCGGGGCCTAGAAAAGGCCCTGGAGGGCCATGAGGCGGGGGAGGTCCTCGAGGTCCACGTGCCCGCGGAAGAGGCCTACGGCCCCCGCGACCCGGAAGGTCTCCAAACCATTCCCCTAGAGGAGTTCCCCGAGGACGCGGAGGTGGTCCCCGGGGCCCAGTTCTATGCCCAAGACCCCGAGGGGAACCCCTTGCTCGTCACGGTGGTGGAGGTGGAAGGGGACGAGGTCACCGTGGACTTCAACCATCCCCTTGCGGGGCAGGACCTGGACTTCCAGGTAGAGATCCTCGCGGTTCGCGAGGCCACCGAGGAGGAGATCCTCCACGGTCACGTGCACTAAAGCCGAAGAGGGGCGGGGCATGCCCCGCCCCTAAGGGGCATACCCCGCTAAGGCCAGGTCGTCCTCAAAGGCCTTTTGGTCTATCCGGCCCGCATGGACGCCAACTACCCGCCCCTCGCCGTCGAGGATCAGCGTCCAAGGCAGGCCTACCACCCGGTAGCGGTTAGCCACGGCCACTGGGGTATCGCCCCCCGAAACGGCCAGTAGGGGAAGAAAGGTCGGGTAGTCCTTCATGTAGTTGAGCACCACTTCCCGGGTGTCTCGAGGTTCCCGGCTGATGACCACGAACGGAACCCTCCGGTAAGCTTGGGCAAGGGCATGCAGCTTGGGGAACTCCGCCTTGCAAACGGGGCACCAGCTGGCCCAAAAGATGAGGACCAAAGGCCGACCCTTAAAGCCCTCCAGGGTATACACCTTTCCGCTAGGGTCAGCCAGGCGAAAAGCGGGGGCCTTGTCCCCAGGGCCCACTCCCCAAACGGGAGTTCCTAGGACCAGGCTCGAAAGCAATATCGTAAGTACCTTGGGCATTCAACCTCCCCCTTCAACCAGAAGATAAGCTTTAGCAAGGGATAAGGTTTTGCTGAAACTCACATTCGGGCAGATGATTTTCCCTTGACATAAACCCGCTGCACATGATATCCTCCAAGGGCAGGGTCAGATGTCTCTTTGGAAGGCCGCGCCAAAGCTCCTGAGCATGCTCCTTCTAGCCTCGGCTTCCGCCACAGACTTCGGTCGCTGGTACCCATACCCGGAGGCTATCCGGCTAGCCAAGCAGGAGGGTCGGGTCCTGATGGTCTATTTCTGGCAACACGGATGCGCCTTCTGCGACCAAATGAACACCTTCGTCCTCTCCGACCCCCAGGTGTCCGCCCTCCTGGAACGTTGCTTTGTCGTAGCCAGCGTGGATAGCCGAAGCCCAGAGGGCTCTACCCTTGCCCAAAGGTTCCGGGCCCTGGGTACCCCTACTTTTCTCTTCTTGGCCGATCTGGGAGGAAGCCCTGAGGAGCTAGGGCGGCTTTTCGGGAGCCGGACCCGAGCGCAGTTTCTGAGGGATCTCCAAGGAATCCTCAGAAAGGGAGGTGTCAGCTGTGGATAGGAGGACGCTCTTAAGGGTAGCAGCCGTGACGGCAGGGGCCATGGCCAGCCGCTGGGGCCTGGGCTTGGCCCAGGGGGCAGGCCTCGAGGGGGAAAACGTGGCCAACCTGGAGCCCGCTTTGCAGAAGGTCCTGGGCAAGAGCTTCAAGGACCTCACCCCCTCGGACCAGGTGAAGCTCAACATGCCGGCCATTGCGGAATCGGGGGCCAACGTGCCCTTTGAGATCGAGGTCAACCTGCCCAAGGGCCAGGTCAAGGCCATCCACCTTTTCGTAGACAAGAACCCATCCCCCTATGTCGTCACCGTGGAGGTTGGGGAGGCTTTGCCCTACTACGCTTCCCGCACCCGCATGGCTGAGACCTCTGCGGTGCGGGCGGTTGTGGAAACGAAAGACGGCAGGTTCCTCCTCGCTTCGTCCAGCACCCGCGTTACCGTGGGCGGGTGTGGCTAAAGAGAAAAGGAGGTGAGATCATGCCCATTCGCACGCTAGCCCGCCTTACCCCCCCTAAGCCCAAGGCCGGGGAGACCTTTAAGCTCCAGATCGTGGCCCAGCACCCCATGGAACCCGGTACCCGCCGGGACGCAAGCGGTAACCTTATCCCCGCCCACTACATCGACCTGGTAGAGGTGTACTTCGAGGGCAAGAAGGTGGCTACCGTTCACCCCCAGACAGGGGTAAGCGCCAACCCCCTCTTTTCCTTGGCCTTCCAGGCGGAAAAGCCCGGGACTTTCACCGTTAAGCTTAAGGACAACAAGGGAGATACTGGGGAAGCCTCGGTGAAGCTGGAACTCGCCTAGCCCAGACGGCCTGGGGCGCACCCCAGGCCGTCTGGGCAGAGGAGGGAAGGATGCGTAAGGGGTGGCTGATCCTGGGGAGTCTCCTGGTCCTGGCCGTGGTCCTGGCCCAAAACGAGGAAGCCCGGGCCAGGGCAAAGGAGGAGCTGGCCCGGCAAAAGAACCTCCTGAGGGAGACCACGGGCATCCTGCCCACAGAACTCATCGTGGAGCAGGGCAAGGAGCTTTTCCTCCGCAAGGGCCCAAGCGGCAAGACCATGGAGGCCTGCGACTTCGGCCTAGGCCCCGGGGTGCTCAAGGGAGCCTCGGCCCGCCTTCCCCGTTATTTCCCCGATACCAAGCGGGTGGAGGACCTGGACACCCGGATCCTCTACTGCATGACCCAAGTCCAAGGATTTAAGCCGGAGGAGGTCAAGCGGGCGGATGTGGTGGCCGTGGCCTTTTACATCGCCAGCCACTCCCAAGGGGAAAGGGTACAGGTCAAACTAGAAACCCCTGAAGAAAAAGCCCTGTACGCCTTGGGGGAAAAGCTCTTCTTCGC
>JBEPYU010000020.1:0-24784 GCA_041641215.1 Thermaceae bacterium | reverse complement strand
AGACCTCCAGCCCAAGTCCTTCTCTCATCCTCACTCCCATCTTATCACCCCACCTCCCCAACCACAACCAAATCCCGCTTCTTCCCCCCACTCCTTCCCATTCCCCTCTTCTTTCTCTCCCTTCTCTACCTTATTTCCCACGCCCTGAACCCTCTTCCCGCGAGGGCTGAGGGGGCGGGGTGGGGGGAGGGGTGCAAAGCCAACATGAAAGTGAGGAGAAGAGATGGAAAATCCCAAGCCCGATAGATGGGGCACTGCCGTCAGGTCCCCCTCCGGGGCTGGGCCACGCAACGCAGGAGGCTTCCACCCCCACCAGGGCCCCCGGTACCGCTATCCCAACGGGAGCGGGGCCTCCTGGAGCTCTTCCGCCAGGCCCCCCAGTGGCGGGTGGCGTAGGCCGCCCAAGCCTGGGGTGTTTGGGCCAAGGCTTGCTCAGGCCCGTGGTAGATTTGTTTTCGGGGCCCGTCCGAATCGTGCTCGGAAGCTTCCCCCCTTGAACCGTGCCCCTCAGGGAGGAGAGCATGAAGCGGTGGCTTCTCGCGCTCATGGCTTTGGTTCTGGTGGCCTGTAACGGGCTTCAAGGTCCGGGATCTCCAGGGACCTCCTCCCCCTGGCGCGAGGTCTCCTCGGGGACCAGCGACACCCTCACAGGCGTGGCCTACGGCAACGGGGTGTTCGTAGCGGTGGGAGGGACGTCCGGCAAGTCTACGATTTTGGTCTCCCGCAACGGCCAAAGCTGGACGCGGGTTTCCTACGATGCCCAATCCTTCCTCAATGGGATTGCCTACGACAACGGCCTTTTCGTGGCAGTGGGGTTTGACGAGACCATCCTCACCTCGCCGGACGGGTACTCCTGGGCTAAGGTTCATGGCACCGGGTCAGCCCTCCAGTACCTCAACGGGGTGGCCTACGGCGGCGGGCGGTGGGTGGCCACGGGAGCCTTCTCCCAGCTCCTGGTGTCCCAGGATGCCGAGGCCTCGGCCTGGCAGCGAGTGGATTTGAACGCGCAGGAACTCGTGGGCGTGGCCTACGGGAACGGCCGCTTCGTGGTCTCTGGACAGCTGGGCCGCCTCTTCACCTCTACCGACGGGTTGTCCTGGCAGGTGGTTTCCTCGGGGACAAACGAAAATCTCGGAGGCGCGGTCTTCGGTGGGGGTCGCTTCCTGGTCTTTGTCCCTTATGGGAACAAGGCACTTACCTCAACGGACGGTCTGTCCTGGGCTGAGGTGAGCGGCCTAGAGGCGAGGGCTGCGGCCTACGCCAGCGGAAAGTGGGTGGCCGTGGGGTGGGGGGAGAAGGCTTTTCTCTCCCAGGACGGCCTCCGCTGGAGTGAGGAGCCTCTTCCCGGCTACAGAAGCCTGAACGCCGTCGCCTACGGCAACGGCCTCTATGTGGCGGTGGGGGATTACGGGCACATTCTGATCCGTAGGGAGTAGAGGGGTTACAAGGCCTCGGCGTTTTTACCCCCTCAGCACCCGCTTGTACCAGACCTTGAGGGCCTCGAGGTCCCAGGCCACCACCGCTCGGCTGCCGTCGGGGTACCACCGCACCTCGTACTTCCTCGGGAACTCGGGCAGGAACCGCCCACCTGGCGACCATGGCCCTTGACCAGGTCCGGGGGGACTTCGCCCCGCCTCAGGGCTCCTCCTCCAGAAGCCTCAGGGCCTCCCTAAACCTCTTCCAGGACAGGCGGCCGGTCCCCAGGCCGTACTCCAGCCAAACCCGGAGGAGATCCCGGTAATACCCCACCTCGCGCAGGAAGGCCGCGAGGGCCCTCGGCCTCAGGTCCTCCCAGGACCAGACCTCCCCCGTCACCTCCTCCCCGTGGCGGAAGACCCGGGGGAAGGAGAGGGGAGGCATCCCCGGAAGGAGGGGGATCTGGACCCGGGCCTCCCTCCCTTCCAGGACCAGGAGGGCGGCTTCCGGGTGGCGTTCCCAGAACTCCGGGAAGAGGCGGAGCCAGAAGCCGCCCCCGTCCTCCTCCCTGATCTCCAGGCCCGGGCCCACCCAGCGGCGGAGCTCCTTGCGCCCGAAGGCCCACTCGTTCCTAAGGTAGGAAAAGTAGGAGAGGAGAGATTCTTGGACCTTCCCCCGGGGCTCCTCCCGGTCCCGGTACCGGGGCCGGTAGACGAGGGGGAACCTGGGGCGGTTGGGGGAGGGTGGCTTACGCTCGGGGCGAGCAAAGGAGGGCTGTCCCCCCCGGGTGGCTTCCCGTCCCTGCTTCTTCGCCTGGGTCCGCTCCTTCCCCTTGGGCCAGAAGGCCTCCCCCCAGAACTCCGGGGGCAGCCCGTCCAGGAAGGCCAGGAACCGGGCGGCCAGGAGGGCCTCCGGCGAGGCGAGGAGGAACTCCCCCTGGAGGGGAGGCTTCGCCGCCACCCCCTCCCCGCAGAGGACCTCGGCCAGCCTCGCGGCGTAGCCTCCCCCGAGGTAGGGGTGGAGACGCAGGGCCTGGAGGAGCTTCGCGCAGGCCTCTTCCCGATCCCCCAAGGAGAGGCGGTAGAGGGCCTCTCTGCCCAGGTAGAGGGCTTGGCCGATGGGGTCCTCCCCCCGCGGGCCCATGGCGAGGTGCTGCTCGGCTTCCTCTCGGAAAGCCTCCGCTTGCAGGGCGCCGAGGTTTCCCGCCTCCGCCTCCACCAGGGCCAGGAGAAGGAGGCTTTGGAAGGAGCGCCTGGGGCGGGTCACGGTCTCCTCCCGTGCGGCCTGGAGGACAGGGCGGCCCAGAGGGCGTGGCGGTACTCGGCCACCAGGTCCCAGTCGTATCCCCCCTCAGGGAAGGGGCAGGGTTCGGGGTCCCCGCCCTTCCAGGCCTTGTCCAAGGCCTCGTACCAGGCGGGAAAGTACTTGACCAGGGCGGGGGAGGGCACCCTGGGCCCCTTGTCGTTCAGGAGGGAGGCCTCGTAGAGCCCCCTTTTCCCCGTGGGCTGGTTCCGGGCCACCTGGCAGGTGCATCCTGCGGGTGCCCCGTCCCGGTAGAGGAGCACCTGGGTCCCCCGCCTCACCTTCTTCGCCTCCAGGTAGGGATGCACGTTCCCAAAGGGGCAGGAGCAGGGGTCCCCTGTCCCTGTAGGCTCCTTCAGGAAGTGGAACACCCAGCTCGCGGCCATGGCCTGCTCAAAGGCCGCCGAGTCCAACCCGTAGGACCTTTCCAGAAGGAGGAAGACTCCTCGGAAGGCTCCCACCAGGGGGGTGGCGGCGGCCCAGGTCTCGGGCACCCGGTCCAGGGGCAGGTCCCCCAGCCTCGTGGGGGCGAGGGTGGCAAGGAGGGGGCCCAGCTTTCTCAGAAGCTTCTGGACCACTCCCCGGGGATGGTCCCTCAGGTAGAGCTCCTCCACCACCTCTCGCAGGTCCCCCGCGGAGGCCCCGTCGGCGAGCCCCAGGAAGGCTCGCTCCTCCCTCGCCAGAGCGGTGAGGAGCCTCCTGGCGTTCTCCTCCTCCCGCAGAAACTCCAGGAGTCCCTCCTTCAGGACCTCTCCCGTGTTCCAGCGGAGGTCGGCCCCCAGCCTGTGGGCCTCCAGGGCGAGGAGGAGGAGCTTAAGCCCCTGGCGGAGGACCTTGTCCTTGTGGAGGCCAAGCTCCCGGAGAAGATCGGCGTCCAACCGGGGAAGTTCCTTCAGGGCCGCAAGGCCCAAAAGGCCGGGTGGGCGCCCCGGCCTCCCTCCCTCCGTCCACACCTCGGACGAGGTTTCCCCCATGCCCCCAGCATAGCCAAACCTCCTTTCCCTGAAAAGCCTCCGGCCTTTGCGAAACCCGGCTTTTACCCCGGAGAGGGCGGGGATAGCCTGAAGCCGGGTGGACTTATGGAGGGGCGCGGAGCGGGCGGAAAGGTGGGACGGGCGGCCTTGGTCCTCCTCTTCGCGGCCCTGGCCACGGGAGCCGCCCCCTGGACGGAGGGCCCCGGGCCGTTCCGGGTCCGGACCTTCGTGGACGAGATTGATGCCGGGGGTTGGCTCCACGACATGGCCTACGGGGCCGGGGTCTTCGTGGTTGTTGGCCCCTTCCGCATCCTGGTCTCCAAGGACGGGGTGCACTGGAAGAAGATCCACGCTCCCGCCCGGATGAACGCCGTGGAGTACACGGAGGTGGGCTTCCTGGCCGTGGGCAACGCGGGGACCTTGATGGCCTCCAAGGACGGATGGGACTGGAAGCGGTACAAGGTGGGGCGGGACCTGGAGTGGGACCTCTTCGGCGTGGCCTACGGCGGGGGATGGTACTTCGTGGCAGCCAACGAGGGGGTCATCCTGGCCTCCCGGAACCTCCGGGACTGGGTGAGGTTGCTTGAGGACCCGGACATGACCGGCATGGTCTACGGCAACGGCCGTCTGGTGGTGGGCAGCCTTTGGAAGCTCCACGTGGTGGAGCCGGAAAGGAGGTAGGCGTGGCCATCGCTTCGGTGCGGCGCAGGGGGAACTATCTGGACGTGTACGACGAGCGGGGGAGGCGGATCGGGGGCTTTGGGATCTCCACCCAGGACGAGCTCCTGGGCTGGACGGCGGACACGGTGATCGTCCGCCGGGGGCGGACCGTCTACCACTACGACGCCCGGGGCCGGGTGAAGGGCACCCGCCCCGCCTAGGGGGGAGAGGATGCGCCGGGTGGACCTGGGCAGGCTCTCCGTCTGGCTCTTCGGGGGCCTGGGGGAGATCGGGGGGAACCAGGTGCTCCTGTACACGGAGGAGGGAGGGCTCCTCCTGGACTTCGGCCGGCCCTTTGGCCGCTGGGGGGCCTTCTTCACGGAGTTCCTCTCCCCCCGCACCTCGGGCCTCGGGCTTCGGGACCTCCTCTTCCTCCGGCTTCTGCCCCCCGTCCCCGGCCTCTACCGGGACGGGACGGGGGACACCCTCCTGCCCACGGAGCTGGAGCGGGAGCTGCTGGGGGGGCTTCCCCTGGACGGGGGGAAGGTTCTGGCCCTTCTCCTCTCCCACGCCCACCTGGACCACACCGGGTCCGTGGGCTACCTGCGGCAGGACCTTCCCGTGGTGACCACCGCGGCCACCGCCGCCATCGTCAAGGCCATGCAGGACACCGCCCAGGCGGGCGTGGACGGAGAGGCGGCCTACCTCAGCCCCAGGCTCCCCAAGGGGGACACGGGGCTCCTGGAAGGGGACCGCAAGCGCTACCTCCGTCGGCCCTACCGGCTTTGGGGACGCCTCCGGGCCTTTCCCCACCGCTCCCCCGCCGTCCAGAAGACCCTGGAGGGCCACCCTTGGGAGGAGGCCTCCTCCCCCCTGGCCCTGGGGCCCTTCCGGGTGGAGGCCCTTCCCGTGGACCACTCCGTCCCCGGGGCCGCGGCCTTCGCCGTGGAGACCCCCGAGGGGCTTGTGGTCTACACGGGGGACCTGCGGCGCCACGGCCGCTGGGGCGCCAAGACGGAGGCCTTTCTCCGGGCCCTGGAGGGGCGGGAGGTCTTCCTCCTCCTGGTGGAGGGGACGCGGCTCGGGGAGCCGGGGCGGGCCCGCACGGAGGAGGAGGTGAAGCAGGCCCTCCACGCCGAGGTGGCCCGGTGGGAAGGGGCCCCGGTGGTGGTGGACTTCGCCCCCCGCAACCTGGAGCGGCTCCTCTCCTGCCTGGAGGTGGCCCGGGAGGTGGGGCGGAGGCTCGTGGTCACCGCCAAGGACGCCTACCTTCTCTGGGGGTTGGCGGAGGCGGAACCGGACCCCTGGGAGAGGGTCCTCGGCGAGGTCCTGGTCCTTAAGGAGGACAAGAACCGGACCTCGGGCTGGGAGCGGGCCCTCTGGGACGAAGCCCCGGTACAGGGGGCCTCCCCGGAGGAGGTGGCGCAGGACCTCGGGAGCTACCTCCTGGCCCTGGGCTTCTACGAGGTGAACCGCCTCCTGGACCTGCGGCTTCTGGAGAGGAAGGCGGGGAGGGTCCCGAGGCGGGGGGCCTACATCTTCAGCAACTCCTACTGGGCCGACCAGGAGCAGATCCTGGACCTCGAGGTCCTCCTCCGCTGGCTGGAGGCCCTGGACCTCCGCCTCCTCCCCGAGGACCTGGCCGCCCTTCCCCAGGACCCCCAGGGGGTGCGCAACCCCTTCCACACCTCCGGCCACGCTCCCGAGGCGGACCTCCGGGAAGTGGCGGAGCGCCTGCGGCCTCGCTACCTCCTGCCCATCCACACGGAGCGGCCCGAGCGGTGGCGGGAGGTCTACGAGGGGGAGGTCTTGCTTCTATGAAAACAATCCGTTTTTTGCGAAACCCGTCTTTCGTCTGGCGAGGGTTGGCCCCATCCTGGTCCTGAGGAGGTGAAGCGTGGGAAGGGACATCCCCATCACGGTCCACAACCTGGGTTCTCCCGCAGGGAAGGCGCTGGATTTCGTCCGGGAAGGGCTATACGCCCGCATGGACGCCCCCATGATGGCCTTGGCCGTCCGCATCCCCGTCTACCTGGTGAACGAGGCCCAGATGGACCGCCTCTACCCCCCGGAGCGCCGCCGCTTCTTCCCCGAGGAACCCCTCCGGCGGCGCCTCCGGGAGCTGAGGGAGCGCGATCCTTGGGACGACGAGGACCCCTTCGCCCCCCTGGAGGACCTGGACCGGTGGGGGGAGGACCTCCGGAACTGGAATAGGGTGAAGGACGTGGTGGCGGTCGGGCTTTATGTGAGGGGGTCCGCCATGGGGGCGCAGGGGAGGGACTTCAGGCAGGAGGTCCTCCGCCTGGGGGAGGAGGAGGCCCGCACGGAGGGGGCGGAGGAGGCCTTCCTGGACCACGAGGGCCCCGTCATCTTCCTCTGCCCGGAGCGGGTGGTGGGGTGGGCGGAGGAGAAAGGCGTGCGCGTTGCCCTGGTCCAGGACAAGGTTTATTACCACGAGCTGGGCCACGCCCTGATGGACACCGCGGACCCCTACCCCGACCCCTACGGGGAGAGCTGGGGCCGGGTGGTGGAGGAGAGCCTGGCCAACCTGGTGGCCTGGAGGCGGTTCCGGGGGCAGGAGGCCGCCTGGGTGGCCCGGCTCATCCAGGACCAGCCCCCCGAGTACCGGGGGTATGCTGCGGCCGCCGCCCTGCCCCATCCCCTTTTTTGGCCAGAAATCGCCCACCTTAGGGTGCCTTGGGAGTATTGGGAGGAGTGGTGGTGGCGCTACCGCCACTTCCTCCGAGGCATACCCGGAAGGCTCCGCACCTTTCTGGAGCTTCCCTTTTCCCCCGATGGGGGATCGGGCCTGTACCGAGCCTGGCGGGAAAGCAAGCGCAGGGGCCTTTGGAGGGAACCCGCTACACAACGCTTCTGGCGGGGGGTAGCCCGGTTGCTTTTGGAAGAGGGTGTTTAGTAGAGTGGTTGCGAAGGAGGTGAACCCATGCCGTTGACGAAGGGGCACACGCGGTTAAGGCTTCCCGATCTCTTGAGCAGGGTGAGCAGCCATGAATTCCTGATTCCGGAGTTCCAAAGGGACCTCGTTTGGAAGCCGGAGCAGGTGCGGGAGCTTTTGGTCTCCTTGGTGCGGGGGGACTTTGCCGGGGTCATCCTTTTGCTTGAGTTTAACCCCACCAGCCCCCCTTCCACCACAAAGCCGTCTACGCGGTTCCTTCTTCTCCCCCGCCCCCCTCACCCACGCCTACTCCGTTCTAGACGGCCAGCAGCGGATCTCCGCCCTGTACTACGCCTTCCATCACCCAAACCTGCCCCTGCCCCCGAAGGGCAAGGTGGTACGCTTCTTCTTGAAGCTAGACCCGTTCTTAAAGGAGGATTTTGACGAAGCGGTGGTAGTGGAGCGTAATGGCTCGCCCGGATTCAAGGACCTGGTTGATGAGTGGTACCGCGGGGAGGCTCTTCCCTTTGGCCCCATCAGCGGCCCTCACCCGCCCCATTTGATTACCCTCTATGACCTCTTGATGGCGCCCGGGCCTAGCGCCGGCAGCCTGCTTGATGCTTACCTCTCCGGAACGAGCAGCCCCTACGCTCCCTCTTTTGGCAAGCTATTTGGTTCCTTGAACTCACTGCTCCACTACGACCTTGACGCCGTCGTGCTGTCGTTTTCGCCTGGTACTGGGTCCTCGGCTATTGTTTCCGCGATATCCCCAGTGTTCGTAAACGTCAACTCCAAGGGCACGAAACTCACCCTGTTTGACCTGGCCGTGGCTCACCTCTTTCCTCTCCTCCACCCTATCGGCCTAAACCTTAGAAGCTTGTGGAATAGACTGCCCACTACGCACCCTGGGTTGGCAGGGCCCATCAGTAAAGACTTTGTTGAACCCGACGACATCCTCCGGGTCATGGCCATGATCACGGGGGGTTCGGTCAAAAAAGCCACACTTCTAAACCACCTCCATGGGGTCGTGAGCAGGCTAACGGGCGCCTCCCCTGGGGGTCCGGTAACGAGCCCCGCGGGCCACAGCTTCTCCTCCTTTCGAGACTTATGGGATGAGGCCGCTTCTTGCCTCGAGGAGGCCTACGAGCGGATCGTCAAGGACTACGGGGCCCTGGGGCCGGAGTGGATCCCCTACGGGGCGATGATCGTCCCCCTCGCCGCCCTGATCCACGTAGAAAGGAGGAGCGGGGCTCCCGGCGCCCGCGACAAGGTGGACTGCTGGTACTGGCACAGCGTGTTCTACGAGCGCTACGAGAAGTCCGTGGACACCACGGCCATGGCCGACTTCCGGGCGGTCACCTCATGGATCTTGGGTCGCGGCGGCAAGCCCAGCTGGCTTCCCGGTAGCGTCCCCCCAGGGATGGATTTCAAGACCGTCGTGGATAGGAAGAGTGCCCTCTACAGTGGGGTTCTCAACCTCATCGCTCTGGCCGGGGCGAGAAACTTGGTGTATGGGAGTCCCCGGGGAAGCAGCCTCCAGATTGACCACCTTTTCCCCAAGGGTCGGTCCAAGCCGTGGGCTACCCATCCCTGGATGGAATCCGTCCTCAACGCCACGTTGCTAGACGAAAGCACCAACAAAGCCAAGGGCAAAAAAGACCCCTCGGACTTCTATCACGCGGATGTGCTCCCTGGGCATGGCAAGACCGGTGCCAGCGTGAGGGACACCTTCGGAAGCCACCTCATCAGCCCAGCTGCCGAGAGCTCCTTCGCCCACGGGTCTTCAGGAGCCCCTAATTCGGTGGCCATCTTTGAAGATTTCATCAGGGAGCGGGAGAAAGACGTGCTAGCAGAAATAGCGAAGAAGCTTAGCTGCTAGGGAGAGGCCCTCGAGGCGGAAGGGCCCCCCTTCCCGGGGCAGGGCAAGGCTCCGGCAAGCGCCCCCCTCGGAGCAAGCCGAGAGCACCACCCGGGCGGGAAGGGCCTCCACCTGGACCTCCGCCGTGGCTTCAGCCCCACCCCCTTCCAGGCGCACCCGGTAGGCCCCGGGGGGCCGTCCCCATGGGTACCCGCACCCGGAGGTAGGCCGCGCCCTGGGGGGCGGCCTGGTATGATGATGTGTGATATGCGGGTGACCATCTACCTTCCCGACCACCTGGCCCAGGAGGTGGAGGCCTACCGCAAGGCCCGCCCCGGCCTCAGCCTCTCCGCCCTGGTGCGGGAGCTCCTGGAGCGGGAGCTCGTCAAGCGCCCGGAGGCCCTCCTGGAGGTTGCGGGGCTGGTGGAGAGGGCCGAGCTTTCCGCCCGGGAGCACGACGCCCTCATCCGCGAGGAGCGGTGATCCCAGAGCGGCTGGTCTTGGACGCGGGGCCCCTCATCGCCCTCCTCCACCGCTCCGACCCGGACCACGAGGAGGCGGTGAGGGGCTTCCGCCGCCTCGCCGAGGGCGGCGCCCGGCTCTTCCTGCCCATGCCCGTCCTCTTTGAGGTGTTCAAGTGGCTCCTCTTCCAGGCGGGACCGAAGGCGGCGCGGGAGGGCCTGGCCAAGGTAGAGGAGGGGGTGGTGGTGGTGCCCTTCACCCTGGAAGACCTGGAGGAAGTGCGCCTCCTCCTCGCCCGGCTGCCCGGATGGGGGGGCACCCTGGAGGACGCGGGCGTGGCCCTCCTCGCCCTGCGGCTTGGGGCGCCCGTTTGGACGCTGAACTACCGGGACCTGGGGGCCTTTCCCGCCCTCCGCTTCTGGACCCCGTGATGGGGTTACCTGGCGGCGGCAGCGGTGCTGGCCCTCCTGCCCCCAGAGCTCTGGGGCCGGGGGCGCATCCCCAGGGCCACGGCCAGAAGCTCGAGGCCCGTCACGGGGCACCTTCCTTTTGGTGGGAGGAAACGCGGGGCTTAAACCGGAACCCGAGGGTGTTTCCCATGCTTGCCTCCTTTCGCCCCTGCTCGGGGGCAGGTGAGGCGCGCACCGGGGCGGGTATTCGGGCTTCCGACCAAGACGCTAGGCCTGTGGCTTAGGGCCGGTTACCGTTGCGGCACAGCGCCGGACTCTCACCGGTCTTCCCCCTTTTGCGCCCCAGGACATCCGGGCCCTGGGGCACCCCGGCCGCTCTCGCCCCTGTTTTAGCCCGTTGCCTCCTCCCCGTCAAGGGCGAGGCGGACGAGCACCCTCCTGGGCCAGTCCACCGCCACCGCACTCCCTGGGGGCACAAGGCCGTCCTCCCCCAAGGCCCTGAGCACCGCCCGCACCACCCCCCCGTGGGTGAAGAGGACCGCAGGGGCTTTAAGCCCCTCCAGGAAGCGGAAGACCCTTTCCTGGAAGGCCGAGAGGCTTTCCCCTCCCGGGGGGTGGAAGCCCTGGAACCTTAGGAGGGCCTCCTTGTAGCGGGGGTCCAGGGTCTCCCAAGGGGCCCCCTCCAGCGTTCCGAAGTGAATCTCCCGAAGCTCAGGGTAGAGGCGGGGGGAAAACCCCGCAAGCTCCGCCGTCCGCCTCGCCCGGAGGAGGTCCGAGCTGAAGGCGGGAAGAGAAGGAAGCGCCCCCTTGAGCCTTCGCGCCTGGGCCTCGCCCTCCGCCGTGAGGGGGAGGTCCGTCCAGCCGAGAAGCCTTCCCTCCCGGTTCCAGAGGGTCTCCCCGTGGCGCACAAGCCAGAGCTCCATGCCCCTAGGGTAAGCTTTTCCCCGTGATGGACCCGGAGGTCTTCGCCCAAGCCCGGCTCCGCATGGACCAGCTCACCAAGCCTCCCCGCGCCTTGGGCTATCTGGAGGAGGTGGCCCTGCGCCTCGCCGCCCTCCAGGGCCGGGTGAAGCCCGAGCTCGGGCGGGGGGCGGTGGTGGTGGCCGCCGCCGACCACGGGGTGGTGGCCGAGGGGGTCTCGGCCTACCCCCAGGAGGTCACCCGGCAGATGGTCCTGAACTTCCTCCGCGGGGGCGCCGCCATCAACCAGTTCGCCCTGGCGGCGGACTGCGCCGTCTACGTCCTGGACGTGGGGGTGGTGGGGGAGCTTCCCGACCACCCGGGGCTTCTCAAGCGCAAGGTGCGCCCGGGGACGGCGAACCTCGCCCAAGGCCCCGCCATGACCCCGGAGGAGGCGGAGAGGGCCCTCCTGGCGGGCCGCGAGGCGGCGAGGCGGGCCATCGCGGAAGGGGCCACCCTCCTCGCCGCCGGGGACATGGGCATCGGCAACACCACGGCGGCGGCCGCCCTCACCGCCGCCCTCTTAGGCCTCCCTCCCGAGGCCGTGGTGGGCCGGGGGACGGGGGTGGGGGAGGAGGGCCTGAGGCGGAAGCGCCAAGCGGTGGCCCGGGCCCTCGCCCGCCTCCATCCGGGCATGGGCCCCCTCGAGGTGGCGGCCGAGGTGGGGGGGCTTGAGCTTGTGGCCATCGCCGGGATCTACCTCGAGGGGTACGAGGCCGGGCTTCCCTTGGTCCTGGACGGCTTTCCCGTGACCGCGGGGGCCCTTTTGGCCTGGAAGATGGCGCCGGGGCTTAGGGACCACCTCTTCGCCGGCCACCTCTCCCGGGAGCCCGGCCACCGCCACCAGCTGGAGGCCCTGGGCCTGAGGCCGCTTTTGGACCTGGACCTCGCCCTGGGGGAGGGGACGGGGGCGGTCCTCGCCATGCCCCTTCTCCGGGCCGCGGCCCGCATCCTCCACATGGCCACCTTCCAGGAGGCGGGGGTTTCCCGGGGGTGAGGCCCCTGTGTATGATCTCTTCATGGGGCGCTGGGAGCTGGAACGGGCCTGGGACCTCCTGGAGGAGGGGGATCTCCTCGAGGCCTTGGAGCACGCGGAGCGGGCCTACCGCAGGCACCCCAAGGACCCGGAGGCCCGGTTCCTCTACGGCTACCTCCGCTTCACCTCGGACGGGGCCTACGAAGGGCTCCGCCTCATGGAACTTGGGGCCAAGGCCATGGGTGGGGAGGCCTGCGCCGAGCTTTGGCGGATCTACGGCACGGAGTTTCCCGCCCACCTTCTGGACTTGGCCCGCTTTCTGGAGCGGCGGGGCCTCCCTCTCCCGGGGGACACCGCCTGGGCGGAGGCCGTTCTGGAGGAGCAGGGGCTTCCTCCGGAGGTGGCCCGGGAGGTGGAGCGGTGGCTCTACCAGGAGGACATCCCCTCCCTGGAAGGGTTTTTCCGCAAACGCCCTTCCCCCTATCCGGGCTACCTCCTGGTGCGCCTGTACCTGGCCCGGGGGGCCTTCCTTAGGGCGCAAGGCCTCGCCGGGGAGCTCAGGGAGGCGTGTGGCGGGGACTGGAGGGTGGAGCTGGCCCGCCTCCTCGCCCGTTTCCCCCAGGAGGGGCCGTCCCTGGCGGAGGAGGTCCGGCCCCTCCTCGCCCGGCGCCCCAAGGACCCCCACCTCGCCGAGGGGCTCGCCCTCCTGGCCCTGGGTGTGGGAGAGGGGAGGGTGGCCCTGGAGCTGGACCGGGCCTTTGACCCGCCCCTAAGGGCCCGGTTTCCCCACCTGGAGGAGCCTCTGGAGGCGGAAGAGGAGGGGAGGCCCCTGGTTCCCCTGGGGCTCTTCCTCTCCCCGGGCCGGGCCGACGTGTCCCCTCCACCCTTCGCTTGGGAGGCCTTCCGGTCCTGGCTTCCCCGCCTGGGGCTAGGGGAGCTCACCCTTTGGGGCCGCCCCTTCCTGCGCTCGGGCCTCCTTTCCCCGGAAGACGTGAGGCAGGAGATGAGGGAGGGGGTGATGCGCCTCCGCTTCCTGGAGGAGGGGAGGCCGCCCTTCGTGCCCTTGGCGAGCCTCGGGGAGCTCCTCGGGGCCTCCCCGGAGGAACGGGAGGCGGCCTCGGCCGCGGCCTCCCCCGGAGAGCTGGCCCACTTCCGCAAGGCCTTCCCCGATAGCCTCCTCCTGGAGCTCTACGCCCTCCTATACCGGCCCTTTGGGGATTGGCCCGAGGGGCGGGTGCGCCGCCTGCTGCGGGAGGAGCTCCCCTGGGGGGTGAGGGAGGCCCTGCGCCTACGCCTGGAGCTCGGGCGGGACCCCCTCGCCCCCCTTTCCCCTCCCGAACCCCCGCCCGGGGACCTATGGCCGGAGGAGTTCCTCTTCACCTGGCTCCTCCTGGCCCCGCCCGAGGAGGAGGTGGAAGAGGCCTTCCTCGTCCCCCCCGGGAACCGGGCCGTGAACCTGGACTGGCTCAACGTCTACCCCCTCCGCGTCCGCCGCCTCGAGGCGCAAAGGCCCTGGCGGAAGGAACCCCTTCCTGAGGGGGGCGGTCTGGAGGACTGGGCCCGCCGCCTGCCCCTTAGCCTCAGGACCTTTTGGCTTGTCGAACTGGAGGTGGATGAGGGCATGGGGCTGGAGGACCTCCTGGACCCGGAAACCCTTCGGGACCTCCTGGAGGGGCTAACCCCCGGCGCCCGCTCCCTCCTCGCCCGCCTCGTCCGGGAGGGAAGGCTTCCCCTTTCCCAAGCGGAGGAAAAAGCCCTTGCCCAACTGGAGCGGCGCTTCCTGGCCTTCGTGGGGGCCGGGGAGGTGGGCCTTCCTGGGGACCTGAGGCGGGCACTTTTCCGTGCGCTTTAGGTGCTCCGAGACCTCCGCCTCGCCCTGGCCCTCCTCACGGTGTTGCCCCTGGCCCCTAAAGGGGTCGGGGAGGAGGACTTCAAGCGGAGCGTGGCCTTCTTCCCCCTGGCGGGCTACCTCCTTGGGCTTCCCCTGGCCCTCCTCGCCCTCTTGCCCCTCCCCCCGGGGCTTTCCGCCGCCCTGGGGGTCGCCCTCCTCCTCGGCCTCACGGGCTTCCTGCACCTGGATGGCCTTTTGGACCTCGCGGACGCCCTCCTCGGGGCGAGGCCCAGGGAGGAGCGCCTGAGGATCCTCAAGGACCCCCACCTGGGGGCCTTCGCCTTCGGGGTGGGGGGGGTCTACCTCCTCCTCCTCTTCCAGGCCCTGGCCCTGGTGCAAGACCCCCTCTTCCTCCTCCTCTTCCCGGGGTGGGCCCGCTTCGCCTTCCTCCCCTTCCTCCACCGCTACCCCCTCTTGGGCCCGGGGATGGCCGCCTTGGTCCGGGGGGGGCCCTGGCCCTTTGCCCTCCTTCCCGCCCTGCCCTTCCTCCTCCTCTACCCCCTCCCCGCCCTCCTCGCCCTTCTCGCCGCCTGGGGGGTGGCCCGCCTGGCCTGGGCCCGCCTCGGGGGGCTGAACGGAGACGCCCTCGGGGCCATGATCGCCCTGGGGGAGGTGGTCCTCCTCCTGGCCCAGGCCCTGCTTGGGCCGGCTCCTTCCTCCCGTGCCGGGCCTGGTTTACCATAGGGCTATGTCCGAGGACCGCCTCCTGGAGCGCTTGGAGAAGCTGGAGGGGGTGGTGGAGACCACCGTGGCCGTCCTCCCTCCCCTAATCCAGGACCTCTCCCGGCGCATCGACGCCCTGCGGGAAGAGGTGAAGGCGGAGCTCAGGGAGCGGGAAGCCCGGCTGGAGGAGCGCTTCCAGGGCTTGGAGAAGCGGATCCAGGAGGTGGAGACCAAGCTGGAGAGTCGGATTCAAAACCTGGAGGCCAGGCTGGAGCGGCAGATCCAGGAGACGGAGACCCGGCTGGGGACCCGGATCCAGGAGGTGGAAGCCAAGCTGGAGGAGCGGATCCAGGGGGTAGAGGCCAAGCTGGAGGGGCAGATCCAGGGGGTGGAAAACCGACTGGAGGCCCGGATCCACGCGGTGGAAACCAAGCTGGAAGGGCGGATCCAAGAGGTGGAGAACCGACTGGAAGCCCAGATCTTGGCCTTGCGCCAGGAGATGAAGGCCGAAATCGGTTCCGCCTTCAACAGGGTGATGCTCTATCTCACGGCCGTGGGGGTGGTACTGGCCCTTCTTTCCGTCTTCTTCCGCTAGGGCCTGTCCCTTTGCGGGGTAAGCTTTTTCCGTGGAGGAGCCCAAACGCCAAAAGCCCTACGCCAAGCCCCAAGGAGAGCGACGAGGTCTCCTTTTGGTCTACACCGGGGACGGGAAGGGCAAGAGCACGGCCGCCTTCGGCCTTGCCCTCAGGGCCCATGGCCGGGGGCTTAAGGTGCGGATTTTCCAGTTTATTAAGCATGGAACCGCCCGCTTCGGGGAGCACCGGGCCTTCTCCCTCCTAGGCATCCCCATAGAAGGCCTGGGGGACGGGTTCACCTGGAGGAGCCGGGACCTCGCCCGCTCCGCCGCCTTGGCCCAGGAGGGGTGGGGGCGGGCCAAGGAGGCCCTCCTCTCCGGGACCTACGACCTGGTGGTCCTGGACGAGGCCACCTACCCCCTGCGCTACGGCTGGGTTTCCCTGGAGGAGTTCCTGGAAGTCTTGCGGGCGAGGCCTCCCCACGTCCACGTGGTGGTGACGGGGCGGGGCGCCCCCGAGGCCCTCTTGGAGTTGGCCGACACGGTGACGGAGATGCGGAAGGTGAAGCACGCCTTTGACCAGGGCGTCCCCGCCCAGAGGGGGATAGAGCACTGATGCGTCTTCTCCTCGCCGCCCCCCACTCGGGCGCCGGCAAGACCACGGTCTCCCTGGCCCTTCTCCTCGCCCTTAGGGCGAGGGGCCTAAGGGTGCAGCCCTTCAAGGTGGGGCCGGACTACATTGACCCCACCCACCTGGAGAAGGCCGCCGCCAGGAGGCCCTACAACCTGGACGGCTTCTTCCTGGACGAAACGGGCCTCCTCGCCCTCTTCCGCCACGGGGCGAGGGGGGCGGACTTCGCCCTGATTGAGGGGGTGATGGGCCTCTTTGACGGGAAGGACCCCCGGGGAGAGGTGGGCTCCACCGCCCAGGTGGCTAGGCTCCTTAAGGCCCCCGTGGCCCTGGTGGTGGACGCCAAGGGGATGGCGGGCTCCATCGCGCCCCTCGCCCTGGGCTTCCAGGATTTCCACCCCGGGGTGCGGGTGGTGGGGGTCTTCGCCAACCGGGTGGGTTCGGAGCGGCACGCGGCGATCCTGAAGGAGGCCCTGGAGGCCGTGGGCCTCCCCCTCCTCGGCTGGCTTCCCCAAGACCCCGCCCTGGAGCTTCCTGAGCGCCACCTGGGCCTGGTCCTGGCCGGGGAAATGGCCCCGCCCCTCGAGGCCCTGAGGCGGGCCTTCCGCGTGGACCTGGAAGGGGTCCTCCGCCTCGCCGCCTCCGCCCCGCCCCTCCCCGAGGCCAGGCCCTTCCTCCCCCCGAGGCGCCCGCCCCGGGCCCGGGTGGCCTACGCCTGGGATAAGGCCTTCTCCTTCTACTACCCCGAGGCTTTGGAGCTTCTTGAGGCCTTGGGGGCGGAGCTCATCCCCTTCAGCCCCCTCGAGGACGAGGCCCTCCCCAAAGCCCACGCCCTCCTCCTCGGGGGCGGCTACCCAGAGCTCTTCGCCGAGCGACTTTCCGCGAACGTGGCCCTGCGGGAGGCCATCCGCCGCTTCCCCGGCCCCATCGTGGCCGAGTGCGGGGGGTACATGTACCTCTCCCAGGGCCTCTGGGTGGGGGAGCGCTTCTTCCCCATGGTGGGCCTGGTCCCGGGGGAGGCCCGCATGGCGGAGAGGCCCGTCCTCGGCTACCGGGAGGTGGAGGCCTTGAGGGATAGCCCCGTGGCCCGGAAGGGCCAGGCCTTCAAGGGGCACGAGTTCCACTACGCAAGGCTTCCCGCCTCGCCAAGCCCCGCCTGGCGCCGCCTGGGCGGAGAGGAGGTGGAGGGGTACACCGACGGGCGGGTGCTGGCGAGCTTCGTCCACCTCTACCTCCCCGCGAGGCCCGAGGGGGTGGAGCGGCTCCTCGGCCTGGCCTCGAGGGGCAACCCCACCCCTCCCCGGACCCCCTAGGGTGGGGGTGTCCGAGGGGTCCCCTCAGCGCACCTGGAAGAGGAAGAGGCTTTCCAGCGCGTAGCTGGTGTAGGTGTTCTCGCTTTCCCGAACGGCCATCAGGTACTCGTACTTGAGGAGGCCGGTCCGGATGTCGTAGGCGATGAGGTGCACCATCCCCGAGGTGAACGCCTTCCCTCCCGAACCGCCAGTGTAGGCGTAACCGTCTTCGTGCTCGCCGTCCCCGTCGGGGTCGTCCCCATACCGCCCGGCCTGGTACAGGAGGCTCGGGGGGGGGGGAACCCTGGGGAGGGCGGGGGCTGGAGCACCAGGAGGTAGGGCTTCCCCGGAAAGACGGGGCAGCGTAGCCCATCCATGGCGGGCCTCCCCTGGGGGTCCAGGAGCTCGCAGCTCGGGGAGACCCAGTAGGTGGTCTCAGGGCCCCCGCGCTCGTCGTAGTTCACCCCCCGGTAGACTCCTTGCGAGGTGCGCTCCAGGGTGAAGAGGAGCCTTGGAGAGACGGGCTTCTCCTGCAGGACCCGCCCCGTGCGCGGGTCCCGCTCCCGTTTCACGCCCCCCCGGATCTCCACCCGGTAGGCGGGGCGGGTGAGGACGGCCTTGCCGGGGGCGGGGTAGCCTGCCCTGGCCGCGGCCACACAGGCCTGGAAGCTGAAGAAGTCTATTCCCGGCGGGCAGACCGAAAGTGAAGCCGCCACCTGCTGCAGGCAGAGGGCGTAGGCCTGCCCGGCCTGGGTGAGGTTGCCCTGCTGGAGGTGGCCCTGGCACTGGGCGTGGGCCTGCTGCCGCAGGGCCTCGTAAGGGCCGAAGTTCGGCGGGTAGAAGACTTGTTGCGCCAGGGCGTAGAGGCCGAGCCCCAGGGCTGCAAGCCAGAGGGTCCGCTTAAGGCTCTTCATCCTTCTTTCCCCCTTCCGCAAGCCTCCGGAACTCCGGGTCCAGGGGGTTGTAGCGGCCTTTGGGCCTTCGGTAGTAGGAAGCGATGCCGTGGGGGAAGTTGTCCAGCCACCAGAGGAAGAGAAAGCCCCCCAAGGCGAGTAGGACCAGGCCCAGGGTCTCCGTGGCCTGGGGGAGCAGGAGGAAGAACCCCAGGAGGGCGAGCCCAAGGGCCCCGTAGATCCGCCGAAAGTGCCCCCGGTAGACCCCAAGGGCCCAGGCGTGCACCCCCTGGGCCTCCCGGGGCGGGTGGAGGCCGCCCCAGAACCAGACGGGCCCCCGCTGCCCGAGGAGGTAGGCCTCCAGGCCCGGCACCTCCCGCCAGGCCACCCCCAGGTGGGCCAGGGCCTCGTCCCAGCCGGGAAGGCCCAGGGGAAGGGGGAGGCCCTCGCCGCCGAAGTCCAGCCAGAGGCGGTTGCGCAAGACCTCCAGCTGCGCCTCCCGGAGGCGTTCCCGGGGAAAGAGGCGCCCCTGGTGGCGCATGCCCTCGGGCTCCAGGGTGAGGGCGTAGCCCGTGCGGCGGTAGTGGACCAGGAAGGCCCCAAGGAAAAGGAGGCCGAGGAGGGCGAAGAGGGGCTCCCTGCCCTCGAGGCCAAAGCCCAGGAGGAGGATCCCCAAGACCAGGGCCCACCAGAGGCGCCAGCGCACCCCAGGGGGAAAGGCGAGTTCCCGCATCCGCACCTCCTAAAAGCCGATCCAACCGGTGAACTCCCTCATGCTGTCCCGGAAGTTCTCCAGGAAGGCCCGGATGGCTTCGTTCGTGACCCCCCCTTCCAGGTCCAGGTCAGCTTCCAGGACCGGGTCCCCGTCCTCGTCCAGGTAGGCCCGGGAGAAGAGCTTCTCACGGTTCCAGCCGTTGAGCCTGGCGTGGTCTGGCCGGTCCTCCGGGGTGAAGCCGGTGAAGACCGCCCGGAGGAGGAGGGCCCGGCACCGGGTGTCTTCGCAAAGGAGAAGCTTCAGGGTGGCCTTCAGGTCGCCGAAGTAGAGCAGGAGGTAGGGTTTCCCGTCCCCCTCCATTCGCTCGTGGCGGAAGCCCCAGGCCTGCAGGAGGGCCTCCACCTCCTCCAAGGTCACCGCCGTGCGCACCTCCTGGCCCTGGCCGAGGACCGGGGCCAGGAGGAGGAGCCCCAGGGCGAGAAGCCACCGCATCAGCGCACCTCCTTCAGGGTGTAGCGGGTACAGGGGTTGGCCTTCTTGGTGAGGTCGCAGTAGACGTAGTAGGCCATCCAGCCGTCAGGGCGGTAGGCGATCTCCAGGCGCATCTCCTCGTCCTGGTAGCGGTAGACGATAAGCCCCCCCTGGTCGGACCGCTCAAGCTCGAGGCCCCCCATCTCCCGCCGCCCCGTGTGCCAGACCGGGGGCAGAAGGGCGTCCTCCCCTTCTTGCAACCCGAGGCCGTCCAGGAGGTAGGTGGCCTCCTCGTCGCCCCTCGGGTCTTCCACCACCTCCGTCACCGCCCAGCGCCCAGAGCCCTGGGGCGCGATGCGGTAGCGCAGACCTCCCACCGCCACGGCGAAGCGCTTCCCGTCCCCCACCTCCTTGCCGTAGCGGAGCTCCACCACCCGGTCGGCGGGCGGGGTGAAGGCCGGGCGCGGGGCGGGGGAGGTGGCCCGAGGCGGGGAAGCCCCCTGGCCCATGGGCGGGGTGGGGAAGGGGTTCGGGGGAGGGGTCCCCGGTCCCGGGGGGAAGCCGGGCTGCGAGGGCAAACCGGGTTGCGCAGGGAAGCCGGGCTGTG
Organism: Thermaceae bacterium; assembly: GCA_041641215.1. Classification (GTDB taxonomy): domain Bacteria; phylum Deinococcota; class Deinococci; order Deinococcales; family Thermaceae; genus Thermus. The sequence goes on along the minus strand of JBEPYU010000020.1, from coordinate 5,133 downwards.
TTGGGAAGCCAGGTTGGGTTGGGAAACCGGGCTGCGGGAAGGGAGAAAGACCCGGGCCTCCTCCCCCGATCTGGACCCCCTGAAGCAGGGCCTGGAAGGCCCCCTGGACCTGGGGAAAGGCCTGGGCGGGAGCGGTGAGCTGGAACGCGTAGACCCGCCCGCCCTCTGTGGTGTAGACGGAGAGGTCCACGTAGCTTTGCCCCTGGTAGAGGATCTGGGACTGGACCCCGAGGGCCGGCCTCCCCCCCATGGAGAGCCCCGAGAGGGGCTGGCGCTGTACCCGGAAGCCCTGGGCCTGGAGCTGGGCGTCCAGCTGGGCCAGGCGCTGGAGGTTCTGCCGGTGGAAGGCCTGGAGGTCCCCCTGGAAGGGGTAGGAGACGGCGTAGAGCTCAGCCCCCGAGAGGTGGAGGAAGGCCGCCGCCATCCCTCCCTGGACCGGCATCTCCCCCGCGGGCTCAAACCCCGCCGGGACGGGGAAGCTCATCCCCAGGGCTGGGTTCTGGTAGACCTGCCCCTGGCTGGGAGGGCCTGGGGGCATGGTCGGGGCCATGGGGCCCGGAAGCCCCGGGCCCGGGGGAAACTGGGCCCAGGCCCAGGCCAGAAGGGTCCATGTCGCCACAAGGAGCTTTTTCATCCCCCACCTCCCCTAAAGCCCTGAGCCACCGCCAGCGGGCGCCCATATCCCGTGAGCCCTCCCCTGAGGGGAGCCAGTTTCCTGCGGCCTTGGCCGAGAGTCCTTCATGTCACCCTCACCTTCCCTTATCCTCGTTTCCGGAGCCTTACGAACTCCTTAAACAGGCCCCTGGAGATCCGGAAAGTTTCAGGACCCCCTGTTGGCTCCCTGGACAGAGGGTTGGCGGGAGGCTGAGAGCGGGGGTGCGAGTTCTGCGTCGTCCGTCTTTGTAGTCCAGGGTGGCCCCCGTGAGGTTCACACGGCTGTCGGGGGTGTAGCGGATCTCCACGGGGCCCACCGTCTTGGGGTTGGGGCTGATCCCCCCTGCTCCACCGTGAAGGTGCCCGAGAAGGCGGCGTAGTCCAGGACGTTGACCTCGTAGTTGAAGGGCACGTTGCAGACGGCAAGGCCCAGAAAGAGCCCTGCCCAGAGCCAGTCTTTAACGAGAAGCCCGTACCCCTTGCCCTTACGCATACTGCCTCACTTTCCAGGACCCCTGGGGCCCTACCTCCGTCCCCCTCAGGGGGGCTTACACGGCGCTTAAACGGGGTGGGGGAGGACGGATCCGGGGCCTTTAGGAGTTGCGGAAGCCGGGGCCTGGGGCTAGAATGTTTACGTCCATGGCCCTGGCCTGGCAGAGCCCGGTCTACTTGGAGCGGAAGAGGCTTTTGGACCTTCTCCCCGAGGAGCCGGGCTTCGCCGTATGGCTCGAGGCCCCCGCGGGCTTCGGCAAGAGCGTCCTGGCGGGGCAGCTCGCCGCTAGGCTTGGCCTCCGCACCCTCTGGGCGAGCGCCCTTTTGGGGGAGCCCAGGGCCCTTCTGGCCCAGGCGCTGGGCCTTCCCCAGGAGGCCCCCTGGGGGGCGGTGGTGGCCGCCTTGGGGGAGGCGCCCTCCCTGGTGGTCCTCGAGGACCTCACCGGGGAGGAGGCCCTCTCCCCCCTCCTCCGCACCCTCCCCTGCCTCCTCGTCCTGGCAAGCCGCAGGCCCCTCCCCTACCCCGAGCTCCCCAAGCTCCTCGCCGAGGGGCGGCTCGTCCACCTGAAGGCCCCGGACCTCGCCTTCACCGAGGAGGAGGCGGAGGCCCTCTTCGGGGGGCGGGAGGGGTGGTGGGAGGCCCACCGGGCCACGGGGGGCTGGGCCCTCCCCCTCTTCCTCTCCGCCTTCACCGGAAGGCCCCCAGAGCCCATGGCCCTCCTCCAGGGTCTGCGGGAAAGCCTTTCGGAGGAGGAGTTCCAGGAAGGCCTCCTCCTCGCCGCCCTCCCCCTCCTGCCTGCGGAAAAGGCCCTTCCCGTCACGGAGGGTCTCTTCCAGAAAGGGCTTCTCCAGCGGGTCCCCGCGGGCTACCGCCTCCACCCCCTCCTCCGGGAGATGGCCCAGAGGGCCCTGAGGGCGGAGGTCCAGGAGGCGGTGCGGAAGGCCGAGGGGAGGCTTCCCCCGGAGCTCCTCGCCGAGGCCCTCTTCGGGGCGGGCCTCGAGGCGGAGCTCCTCCGCCTCCTGGAAAGCCCCATCCCCCTCCCCATCCCCGCGGAAAAGCTCTTGGCCTGGGAGGACCTCCTGCGGCGGGGCGGGCCCCGCACCCGGCTCCGCCTGGGGGAGGCCCTTTTGCAGGCGGGGAGGCGGGAGGGGTTCGCCCTCCTGGAGCCCTTGGCCCGGGAGGAGGACCCCGCCTTGGCCCTTCAGGCCCTCGGGCACCTCGCCTACTACGAGGCCGAACCCCTCCTGGGGAAGGCCCTCCCCGAGGCCCGGGCCCACCTGGAGCGGGGCCTCGCCCTCCTGGACCGGGTGGAAGGAGAGCTCGCCGGGCGCTTCCTCAACGACGCCGCCCGCGTCCCCTACGAGGAGGGGAGGCCCGAGGAGGCGGAGGCCCTCCTGGAGGAGGCCCTGAGGCGGCTTCCCCCGGGGAGCCCCTACCGCCTCGCCCCCCTCACCAACCTGGCCTTCCTGCGCTTTGAGCGGGAAGGAAGCCTCCTCGGCCGGATCGCCGCCCTGGAGGAGGCCGTGGAGCGCCTCGGGCCCCTCGGGCCCGCCAACCTGGCGGGGCACCTCCGCGACCTGGGGCGGCTTTACCTCCTCCTGGGGGAGCGGGAGAAGGCCCGGGAACACCTGAGGCGGGCCCAGGAGGCCGAGGGCCACCCCTTGGCCGCCCTCGAGGCCCGGATGCTCCTCGCCCACCTGGAGGAGGACGCCGAGGCCCTCGCCCGCCTCGTGGCCCAGGCGGAGCTCCTGGAGAACCCCTACCTGGTGGAGCGGGGAAAGGCCCTCCTCGCCGGCCTTCGCCGGGACCCCGGGCTTTTGGAAGGCCTTCCGGGCTTCCTCCCCGCCCTCGCCCGGGCCCTCCTCCGGGAAGACCCCGCCCTCCTCCCCCCATGCCCCGAGGAGCGGGAGGAGAGGCTCTACTGGCACGCCGCCCGCTACCGCCTCCTGCGGGAGGAGGAGGACTTAGAGGCCCTCCTCTCCCTCACGGACGCCGGGGAGCGGGTCCTCCCCGGCCTCGTCCCCTTGGACCTCCTCCCCCGGAAGCGCCCGGAGCTCGCTCGGGCCTACCCCCTGGAGGAGGTCTTGAGGAGCGGCTGGAAGGAGGCCGTGGCCCTGCGGCTTGCCGAGATCCCTCCCCTCCGGGTGGAGGTCCTGGGGGGCTTCCGGGTGAGGAACCCCTTGGGCGGGGTGGAGCTCAAGGGCAAGGCCCGGGAGGTCTTCGCCCTCCTCCTCCTGGGCCTTCCCCGGGAGGAGGTGGCCTTCGCCCTCTGGCCCGACCTCTCCGAGGAGGCCGCCTTGAACAACCTCTACGTCTGGCTGAACCGCCTCAGGAAGGCCCTCGAGCCCTGGGGCCTCCCCACCTACCTGGGGGAGGAGGGCTTGAAGCACCTCGCCTGCGACCTCCACGCCCTGGAGGAGGCCCTGAGGCGGGAGGACGCGGAGGCCGCCTTCGCCCTCTACCGGGAGCCCCTCTTCCCCGGCCTGGACCACCCCCTCCTGGACCGGAAGCGGGAGGAGGTCTTCCACCGGGTGCGGGCCCTCTTCCTCAAGAAGGGGGAGCCCAGGTACCTGGAGCGCCTCCTGGAGCTGGACCCCCTGGACGAGGAGGCCCTCCTCCCCCTGGTGGAACGCTGCCTCGCCCGGGGGCAACGGGCCCGGGCCCTCGCCCACCTGGAGCGCTACCGGCGGAGGCTTTGGGAGGAGCTTGGGGAGAGGCCCTCCCCCGAGGTGGAGGCCCTCCTCCGGGAGCTCGGGGGCTAAGGGGCCGCCCCTCGGGATGCCCGAACCGAGGCCGCGGGGAGGCTCTGGCGCGGGCCCGCACGGGGTTGGCCCGGCTCCAGGGCCTCGAGGCCCTCCCGGATGGCCAGGATCCCCTCCGGGGTCCTGCGGTAGCGGGCCAGGGCCCTCCGGAAGGCCCCGGCCCGGGCGAAGCCCTCGTCAGGCCCTTGCCCGGGTACTGCCAGCGCCCCTTCCCGTCCCGCTTCACCCGGAGGTAGGCGTAGGGCCCGTGGGGGCGCTTCCGGCGCCCCTTCTTGCCGCAGCGCACCCGGCGCCAGTGGACGGGGAGGGGGGCCACGGCCTCCAGGGCCCGGCAGGCCCCCGCGCCTCACCCCTTTGCCCCGTAGGGAAACCGCGCGGCCAGGGCCAGGGCCAGGAGGCTTGCCGCGAAGGGGGGCACGGCCATGAGGAAGCGGAAGGCCGCCTCGGGGTTCGGCCCCGGGTTCTCCCCGCTCACGTAGCCGAAGAGGGGCGTGAGGAGGGCGAAGGCGAGGGCCTGCAGGGGCCCCGAGAGCCGGTTGACGAAGCCGTAGACGCTGTAGTACACCCCCTCCCGCCGCCTCCCTGTGGCCGCGGCGTCCCGGTCAATGACCTCCGCCAGGAGGACGTCCCCGAGGACGAGTACGCCCCCGAAGCCTGTCCCGATCAGGACCCCCACGGGCAGGGCCTCGAGAAGCCCCCGGGGCCAGAGGAGGAGGAGGGCCCCGAGGGCGAGGAGGCCGATGGCCCAAAGCCAGGCCCTCTTGGGCCCCAAGGCGCCGGCGAGGCGGGCCCAGAGGGAGACGGAAGGCAGGGCGGCGAGGAGGACCGAGGCGAAGAGCAGGGCGGTGGCCTCCTCCCCCAGGCCCAGGGCGTACTTGGCGTAGAAGGGCATGGCCGCCGCGAAGAGGGGTCGTGTAAGGAATTATGTGTAGGAGTTTGTGTATAAAAGGGGGGTACCAGGATTAGGAAGGAGGTACCCCGTGGACCAGGATACCTTGCAGGTGATGCTAAGGGAAGCGGTGAGGCAGACGGTGACCGAGGTCTTGCAGATTCTCCTGGACGCCGACCGGGAAGCCTTCTTGCGCCAGCACGGGGGACGCAGGAACGGCTACTACCCCCGCAAGCTGGAGACCACCTTCGGCCAGGTGGACCTGAAGGTCCCTAGGGATCGGGAATCTCGGTATTACCCGGCTTTCCTTAAGCCCTACGTCCGCCGCCTGGTGG
>JBEPYU010000019.1:0-25205 GCA_041641215.1 Thermaceae bacterium | reverse complement strand
CACCTCGGCATACCCCAAACCGGCTAGAGTTCAGATTTCCTTCCTCTGAACCCGGCCAGACACATGTGAGACTGGACGAGTAAAAATGTGGGGACCACTCCAGGAGAGAGGGGGTCCCCACGGATGCAGCTTACCACGGTTGGCAAAGAGGTTTTGCGGGGAGCGCGGAAGGCCCGGGAACTCCAAGAGGCCGGGGCCGGCGATCCCACGGTTCAGGACCGCTTACGGAAGCTCAAACAGGTGGAGGCACTCAGGAAATACCGGGTGGGCTGGCCCGAGATCCAGGAGCTTTTGGGGATCAGCCGGGCCACCTATTACCGCTGGCGGAAACGCCTCAAGGAAGAGATGGTGCGAGCGCCTTTTCCTATCCGTGCGGTGCAGGTGGATGGGGGCAGCGAGTTTTGAGGAGGTCTGTGAACGTTTGGGCGTTAAGCTCTTCGTTCTCCCTCCGAGGAGCCCCAAGCTCAATGGTCACGTGGAGCGGATGCAGCGGACCTTTAGGGATGAGTTCTACACACGACCGTTGCCTTCACCGATCCCCGAGCTCCAAAGGGAGCTTGACGCCTACCTGGACCACTACAACCGCCGGCGACCCCACCGGGCCTTGGGGGGCCTGGCCCCTTTAGAGTACCTGGCTAGAATACGGGGGGAGGCGGTCCCCACAGAGTCCCAAATGTGTTGACCGACTACATCCTCTTGACACATGGACTACCTATAGGCTACGGTTTTACTTGGGAGGCTACCCAGAAAGTAGCTGAAGCAGGAGGAAGGCTATGTGGAAGACCGTTCTCATGTGGTCTGTGGTGGCTGCAGCGGTGATGCTTGTTTTCCCGGTTAAGTTCCTCGGTGTATGGCTTTCCATGATCATCTTCCCCTTCCTGGCCGTGCGCCGGATGAACCTTCTGGACCGGGAGAATCCCTCGATAGCTGGCTTGGGGTATGGAGCACTTATAGGGGCTCTGGCCCGTTTTTTCCTAGCGTTGGCCTATCTGATCATCGGAAGCCTCACTGCGGCAGCGTCCGATACCACAACAGACGTGGGTCTGGCCCTGGGTTTGGCGGGCTCATTCACTGCTCTATCTGGCCTCATTGGTCTTTTCACCGGGCCTCTCGTGGGGGCCATCGTAGGAGGCCTCTCGGGGATGGTAGCGATAGCGACCCTTCCCAAAAAGTCCAGCAGCAGCGACGGGAACCGTTCCGCCTAACTCGGAGGTTGGGCGCCTTGTACCAGTCTTGTGCCGCATCCCTGACTTGAAAGCCTAGCCCGGACCGCCTCCAAAGCGGCCCAAGGCCCCCTCCAGGCCAGGGCCGTAAACGCCCCCCGGAAGGCCTTCCCCTCCCCGAAGGCCAAGCAGTAGACCTCCCCGTCGGGGATGGTCCTTCCCGCCTCCTCCTTTGGGCAAACCCAGGGCGCTTCCCTGGGGTCTAGCCCGGCGGAGGAGCCCCTTGTCCAACCCCGGGGAGGCCCTCCGTGGGCTGCGCCCGGTAGCCCAGCAGCCCCACCCCCCGCCCCGGGACCCCCGAAGGATCCTCCGGCAAGGCCCCCTCTGGGGTTTCCTCCGTCCCTTCGGGGAAGGTAGGGCGCCCCAGGTCCAGCTGGAAGACCACCTCCCCCTCCCAAAGGCCCACGAGGCGGCGGTACCCCTCCCCCAAGGGGAAGGCCGCCCCATAGGAACCCGGCCCCTCGAGGAAAAGGGCCCTCTCCTCGAGGAGGGCCCTTTCCCCAAACCACTTGAGGTGGAGATAACCCGGCCGGGGTAGGCGCACCACCCTGAGCTCCAGGCGGGCCCTTTCCCCTTCAGGGAGGAGGCGGGCCACGAGGAAGGGCCTAGGGGGGGGCTCGGGGGGCCCGGGGTCTAGGGGCAGGAAGGTGTAGCGGCAGGCGGAGAGGAAGAGGAGGAAAAGGAGCCTCACCGCCCCTCCCCCGCGGTGCATAGGGCGAGGAGGGCCAGGGCCGCGGTCTCCGCCCGGAGGATCCGCCGCCCCAGGCTCACGGGGGTAAAGCCCCGCCCCTCGAGGAGGGCCACCTCCTCCTCCGTAAACCCCCCTTCCGGCCCCACGGCCAAGGCCAGGGGCTTCCCCGGGTCCAAGACCCCCCGGACCAAGGCCTTGGCCCCCACGTGGGCCACCAGGCCCTGGGCCACAGGGGGCACCGCCTCCAGGGGGATGGGGGGAAGGACCTCGGGCACGAGGGTCCTCCCCGACTGCTTGGCCGCCTCCACGGCGATGGCCCTAAGGCGCCTGAGCTTCCCCTCCCCCATCTCCTTGGGGACGGAATGCCGGGTGATGAGGGGCTGGATGCGGGTAGCCCCGAGCTCCGTGGCCATCCGCACCACCTCCGCGAGCTTGTCCCCCTTGAGGAGGGCGGGGTACAGGACCACCTCCACCCCCACCTCCCGCTCGGGCCTCCTTTCCTCCAGGATGCGGTAGCGCACCGGGGGGCCCAGGTCCACCACCTCGGCCAAGGCCTCCCTTTGGGCGTCAAACACGGTGAACCGGTCCCCCACCCTGGCCCTTAGGACCTCCACCAGGTGGCGGCTTTCCCTTGGGGAAAGGACCCCGGTAAGCCCAGGGCTATAGGCCCGGTGTGGCCGCATAGAGGACCCAACCCCCCTCCTCCTCCCGCTCCAGGATCCTAAAGCCCGCCCCGAGGAGGGCCCCTTCCACCCCTTGGGCCTTGGCCTCGAGGATGCCCGTGAGGAGGGCTACCCCCCCTTCCCCGAGGACCTCCCGGTAGGCGGGGGCGAAGGCCTCGTGGAGCTCGGCGTAGAGGTTGGCCAATAGGAGCCCAAAGGGCCCAAAGGGCCTAGCGGCCTCCAGGCTTCCCTCGAGGAAAAGGGGAGCGACCCCATTCCGGCGGGCGTTTTCCCGGGCGATGGGCAGGACGCTCGGGTCGATGTCCACCCCCAGGGCCTCCATCCCCAAAAGGGCCGCGGCGATGGCCAAAATCCCCGAGCCCGTCCCCAGGTCCAGGGCCTTCCCGCCCCTCTTGGCGTAGCGGGCTAGGGCCCTAAGGGCCAAGCGGGTGGTCTCGTGATGCCCGGTGCCGAAGGCCATCCCGGGTTCGATCCAAAGGGGAATCCCCTCCCCCACCTCGTGCCAAGGGGCCAGGACGAGGAAGGGCCCGGCCCTTACCGGCCCAAGGTCCCGCCGCCACGCGGAAAGCCAGTCCTCATCCGGCCACTCCTCCCACACCCCCCCAAAGGGGAGCTCCAGGGGGGCAGGGAAGTAGGCCAGGACCTCCCCCTCCCGCTCCTCCACCCCCCTAGCCCCCCGGTCGAAGAGCTCGAGGAGAACGGGGTCCAGCTCGGGGGAAACCCCCTTCAGGCGGTAAACCCACACCCCCTATTCTAGGGCCACCCGGTAGCGGCAGGCCTCGGCCCCTTCCGCGATCCGGGCCTCCTGCACCAGGGGCAGGCCCAAGGCCTCCTCGTAGGCCCGGTGTTCCCCTTGGCAAAGGGCGGGGTGGGACTGGGAAAGGGCCAAACGGGGGCAGCGGCGCTGGAGGAGGTAAAGGACCCCCCCTTCCTCCCAAAGCTCGGCCTCGTAGCCCCGGGACTTGAGGAAGCGGGCTAGCCGGAGGAGCCTTTCCCTCAGGGGAAGCCCTCTAAGGCCAAGCCCCTGGAGCTGGGCCCGGGCCCCCTCCTTGAGGAGGTCCACCACCCCTTCCCGGCCCAATAGGGCCTCCAGGGCCTCCAGGACCTGGGCGCATAGGGCGGCATAGGGGGCCTCGGGGTCGGCCGCAAAGTAGAGGCGGTGGGGGCGGCCCCGGCCGCCACCCCCCCGGAGCTCAAAGCGGACGAGGCCCAGGGCTTCTAGGTCCTGGAGGTGCCTAAAAGCCGCAGCCCGGCTGATCCCCAAGGCCTCCGCCACCTCCTTGGCGCTTAGGGGCCTTAGGCGGAGGAGGTCCAGGATCCGCGCCTTGGTGCCCTCGAGGAGGAGCCCCATGCTAGGCCATGGGCAGGGTCAAGAAGGTCTGGACGCTTAGGGATGCGGCCAGGGCCCGGGCCGCCTTCCGGAAGGCCTGGGCCTCGGGGGCCTCGGGGGCCTCGAGGAGGAGGGGCAGCCCCTTGTCCCCCCCCTCCCTCAGGGCCAGGGTGAGGGGGATCTCCCCCAGGAAGGGCACCCCTAGGCTCTCCGCCAGGCGCCGCCCCCCGCCCTCCCCGAAGATGGGGGTGGGCTGGCCGCAGTGGGGGCAGAGGAAGTGGCTCATGTTCTCCAAAACCCCGAGGATGGGCACCTGGAGTTTGCGGAACATGTCCGCAGCCCGGCTGGCGTCCAAAAGGGCCACCTCCTGGGGGGTGGTGACGATCACCCCCCCGGAGACCCGGGTGAGCTGGGCCAAGGAGAGCTGGACATCCCCCGTACCCGGGGGGAGGTCCACCACCAGGTAGTCGAGCTCCCCCCAATTCACCTCCTCCAGAAACTGCTTGAGGGTTCCGTGGAGGATGGGCCCCCGCCAGATGACGGCCTGGCCCGGGGGGAGGATGTTGGCGATGGAGAGGATGCGGACCCCGTAGGCCTCCAGGGGGAGGATCCGCCTATTGGGGTCCACCTTGAGCCTCTGCCCCTCGAGGCCCCACATCTTGGCCTGGCTCGGCCCATAGAGGTCCGCGTCCAAAAGCCCCACCTGGGCCCCCTCCTGGGCCAAGGCCAAGGCCAAATGGGCGGCCACGGTGCTCTTCCCCACCCCGCCCTTCCCCGAGGCCACGGCCACCACGTGCTTGACCCCGGGAAGGGGGTACTCCCTTGGGGCCTGGACGGTTCCCGAAAACGCCACCTCCACGGCCTCCACCCCTAGGGGGGCTAGGGCCTGGCGTATTCGGGCCTCGATCTCCCCCTTGAGGGGGCAGGCCGGGGTGGTGAGGCGGATGGAAAGGCCCACCCTCGCCCCCTCCACCCGTACCCCCTCCACCATCCCCAAGGAGACCAGGTCCCGGCCGAGCTCGGGGTCAAGGACCCCCTTTAGGGCCTCGAGGACCTCCGCTTCGGTAAGGGCCATACCTGGCCTAGGCTATACCGGGAGGTACCTTAGGGCAAGGGGGGAAGGCACAGTATAGGGTGTACCCCGAGTGGCAGAAAGGGCCCCTTTACGAGCTCCACCTGGCCTGGCTTGTCCAAGGACCCAAGGGGTACGAGCTCCCCTTCAAGGTTAACCCCTATAGCCTCTACCCCACCCGGGAGGAGGCCCTGGCCGCGGCCAAGGCCTGGCTGGAAAGGGGGCTGGACCCCGGGTAGGGCCCCACCGGGCGCCCCCGAGGACGGGGAAAGGTTCCTCCGCCTCCTAGAGAGGGGCCAGGCCCTCCTACCTCTGGACCGTTACGCCCTGCTTGGGGAGGTGGTCCGGGTGGAGGAGCGCCTCCTCTTCCAGGCCCCCTTTCCCGACCCCAAAAACCCCTTGCAAGGGGGCGCGCCTCCTCGCCTACCCCCTCAACGACCCCGAAGGGGAGGGCCAGGAGCTTGCCCGGGGGTCTTGCGGGTGGACGAGGGGGGCCTGGAGGTGGGAGGGGTCCGGGTGGCCATTCCCCGGGGGACCCCCATCGAGGGCCTGGCCTTCGGGGAGGCCTTCTTCCACCCAGGGGAGGTCCGCTACTACCTCTATGCCCTGGAGGAGGGGCTATCCTAAGCCCATGGACCCCTTCGGCTTCCTCCACACCGACCTCTACCAGCTCACCATGGGCCAGGTCTACTACCGCCTGGGCCTCCACGAGCGGGAAGCCCTCTTCGAGGCCTTCTACCGCCATAACCCCGACTACGGGGCCCACCAGGCGGGGTACACGGTCTTCGCGGGGCTAGACCCCCTCCTTTCCTGGATGGAAAGGGCAAGGCCTAAGGAGGAGGAGCTCGAGGCCCTAAGGGCCCTAAGGGGCCGGGGAGGGAGGCCCCTCTTTGGGGAGGACTACCTCCGCTACCTCCGGGAGATGGGGGGTTTTTCCGGGCTCACCCTAAGGGCCCTCCCCGAGGGGCGGGTGGCCCACCCTGGGGTGCCCTTGGTGGCCGTGGAAGGCCCCCTCCTCCAGGCCCAGATCCTGGAGACCGCCCTCCTCAACCACCTGAGCTACCCCACCCTCATCGCCACCAAGGCGAGCCGGGTACGGGAGGCCGCGGGGAAAAGCCCTGTCCTGGAATTCGGCCTCCGGCGGGCCCCCGCCAAGGGGGGGGAGGCGGCCACCCGGGCGAGCCTCATCGGGGGGGCAGACCGCACGAGCGCGGTGAGCCTCTCCCTCCTCCTCGGGCTTCCCCCTTCCGGCACCCACGCCCATAGCCTGGTCCAGGCCCTCATGGCCTTGGGCCACTCGGAGGAGGACGCCTTCCGGGCCTTCGCGGAGGTCTTCCCCGACGACACCATCCTCCTTTTGGACACCGTGGACACCCTCCACTCGGGCCTGCCCCACGCCATCCGGGTCTTCGAGTGGTTGCGGAAGAAGGGGCACCAACCCCTAGGGGTCAGGATCGACTCCGGGGACCTGGCCCACCTCGCCATCCAGGTGGCGAAGGAGCTGGACCGGGCGGGGTTTTCCGAGGTGCGGATCGTCCTTTCGGGGGATCTGGATGAGCTCGCCATCTGGCAGGTGAAAAGCCAGATCCTGGAGGAGGCCCCCCGCTATGGGGTGGACCCAGAGGGGCTCCTTGGGCGCCTGGTCTTTGGGGTGGGGACCCGGATGGTGGTCTCCCACGGGGCCCCGGCCCTGGGGATGGTCTACAAGCTGGTGGCCGTGAGGGCGGAGGGAAGCTGGGCCCCGGCCATGAAGATCTCGGATTCCCTGGAAAAGGTCCTAAACCCTGGGCACAAGGGGGTCTACCGGGTGTACGACAGGCGGGGCCTCGCCACCGCGGACCTCCTCACCCTGGCCGAGGAGGAGGTCAAGGAGGAAGCCCCCCTCCTCCTCCGCCACCCCCAGGACCCCACCAAAAGGCGGGTCCTGGAGGCGGGGAGTTTCCGCCTCGAGCCCCTTTTGGAGGAGGTCTTCCGGGGGAAGCGGCTCTTTGAACCCCTGCCCCTCGAGGTCCTAAGGGGGCGGCGGGAGGCGGACGTGGAGCGCCTGGACCCCGGGGTGCGCCGGCTCATCAACCCCCACCGCTACCACGTCTCCTTGAGCGAGGGGCTTTTCGCCCTAAAGGAAAGGCTCCTACGGGAGCTTGCGGGCTAGGAGGCCTGGCGCAGCCGGGCCTCCTCCAGGGCCTTTAGGGGCTCGTCCAGGTGGGGAAGGTCGAAGAGGATCTCCTTCACCCCGCTCCCTGGGGCCTCGAACATGAGGTCCACCATGGCCTTTTCCAGGATGGCCCTGAGGCCCCTCGCCCCGGTGCCCCGCTTGAGGGCCCGCCTCGCCACCTCCCTTAGGACCCCCTGGGTGAAGCGGAGCTCGATCCCCTCCAGGCGGAAAAGGGCCTGGTACTGGCGGACCAGGGCGTTTTTGGGCTCGGTGAGGATGCGCACCAGGTCCTCCTCCTCCAAGGGGTGGAGCTGGACGATGAGGGGGGCCCGGCCCACGAACTCCGGGATCATCCCGAACTTGACCAGGTCCTCGGGGATGACCTCCAGGGTCTCCTCCTTCTCGGACCTTTCCTGGGTGAAGCCAATGGCCGTGCGGCCCACGCGGGCCTTGACGATGTTCTCCAGGCCCTCAAAGGCCCCCCCCAGGATGAAGAGGATGTTCCGGGTGTTCACCTGGATGAACTCCTGGTGGGGGTGCTTGCGCCCCCCTTGGGGAGGGACGTTGGCGATGGTGCCCTCGAGGATCTTGAGGAGGGCCTGCTGCACCCCTTCCCCGGAGACGTCCCGGGTGAGGGAGGGGTTTTCCGACTTGCGGGCGATCTTGTCGATCTCGTCGATGTAGACGATGCCCATCTCCGCCCGCTCCACGTCGAAGTCCGCGTTTTGGAGGAGGCGGAGGATGACGTTTTCCACGTCCTCCCCCACGTAACCCGCCTCCGTGAGGGTGGTGGCGTCGGCGATGGCGAAGGGGACCTCGAGGAAACGGGCCAGGGTCTCCGCAAGGAGGGTCTTCCCCGTGCCCGTGGGGCCGATGAGGAGGATGTTGGACTTGCCGATCTCCGCCTCGGGGTGGAGGAGGCGCTTGTAGTGGTTGTAGACGGCTACGCTAAGGGCCCGCTTGGCCCTTTCCTGCCCCACCACGTACTGGTCCAGGTGGGCCTTGATCTCCTGGGGCTTGGGGAGGCGGCTCAGGCTTAGGCGGGGCCTAGGCCTTTCCCGAAGCCCCAGGACCTCCCGGGCCTGCTCCACGCAGTCCTCGCAGATGTACACCTCCTCGATGGGGCTTTCCAGGAGCCGGCCCACCTCGGGAGGCCGGCGGCCGCAGAAGCTGCAGTGGGGCCTAGGCCTCTTCACGGGTCACCACCTGGTCGATGAGGCCGTACTCCAGGGCCTCCTGGGCCGAGAGGTAGTAGTCCCGGTCCGTGTCCCTTTCCACCTTTTCCAAGGGCTGGCCCGTGTGCTTGGAGAGGATCTCGTTGAGGAGGCGCTTGGCCTTTAGGATCTCCTGGGCCTGGATGGCGATGTCGCTCGCCGTGCCCCGCACCCCCCCCCAGGGCTGGTGGATCATGACCTTGGCGTGGGGAAGGGCATAGCGGCGCCCCCTTTCCCCCGCGGCCAGGATCACCGCGGCCATGCTGGCCGCAAGGCCGATGACGATGGTGGAGACGGGGGCCCGCACGAACTGCATGGTGTCGTAGATGGCAAGCCCCGCATCCACCTCCCCCCCAGGGGAGTTGATGTAGAGGCGGATCTCCTGGTTGGGGTTTTGGGCGTCCAGGAAGAGGAGCTGGGCCACGATGACGTTGGCCACCTGGGCGTCGATGGGGGTGCCGAGGAAGATGATCCGGTCCTTGAGGAGGCGGGAGTAGATGTCGTAAACCCGCTCCCCGCGGGGCGTCTGCTCGATGACGTAGGGTATAACCATATCCTTCACCATTCTACCGGAGGGACCCAGGGGGAAAATCCGCCCCGGCCACAGCTAGGCCAAGGCCTCGAGGGCCGCCTTGAGGGCTTTGTCCTGGAGGTAGGAGGCCTTGAGGTGGGCCAAACCCTCCTCCCCAAGCAGCCTAGGGAGGTCCTCCTTGGCCACCCGGTAGGCGCGGGCCACCCCCTCGAGGTAGGCCTGCCACTCCTCCTCCGTAAGCTCGGGCCTAAGCTCCTCGGCAAGCTTCTCCCGGGCCAGGGCCCGGCGCACCCGAAGCTCGGCCTCCCTGGCCAAGTCCTCCTTGAAGGCGGCCAACTTCCCCTCCTTCTCCAGGGCCTCCAGGTAGGCCTCCAGGGTAACCCCCTGGCGGGAAAGGTCCTCCGCGAGCCCCTCGAGGATACGCTGCCTTTCCGCCTCCAGCATGGAGGGGGGAATCTCCACCTCCAGCTCCCGGGCAAGCCGGTCTAGGAAAGCCCGTTCCCTGGCCGCCTGGTACTCGGCCTCGGCCTGGCGCCTGAGGCTTCCCTCCACCTTGGCCCGGAGGTCCTCGAGGCTTTCCGCCCCCGCGGCCCGGAGGAGCTCCTCATCCGAAGGGAGGGCCAGGGTCTTGACCTCCAGGATCTCCGTCCTCACCTCCCGCACCTTCTCCCCCTTCTCGTTCAGGATGGGGACGGGGACCACCTCCCCTTTCCGCCGGCCCAAAAGGGCCTCCCGCACGTGGGGAAGGGCTTTCTTGAGGTCGATGGGAAACTCCGCCCCCTCCTCCGTGCGCACGAAGACCTGGTCTCCCTCCCTAGCCTCCCGGTCCACGGCCACAAGCTCCGCATAGCGGTGGCGAAGCCCCTCTATGGCCTTGTCCACGAGCTCCGGGGTAACCTCAGGGCGGGTAACCTCCAGCCTAAAGGCCCGCCAGTCGGGAAGCCGGGCCTCGGGGTAGGTCTCCACCTCGGCCACGTAGGCAAAGCCCCCCTCGTCCAGCTGGGCCTCCACCACCCGGGCGGCCACCGGGGAAAGGCCCAGCTCCCGCACGGCCTCGGGGTAGGTCTCGTTGAGGAGCCGCTCCTTCAGGTCCTCAAGCAGGCTCTCCCGGCCCAGCCTGGCCTCCACCACCTTAAGGGGAGCTTTGCCGGGACGGAACCCCGGGATCCGCACCCGCCCCGCGAGATCCCGAAGAAGGGCCTCGTACCTCTCCGCCACCCGTACCCCGGGCACCTCCACCCGGATCTTCACCAGGTAACCCTCGCGTTCCAGGATCTCCGCCACGCCCCACCTCGCATAGAAGGGGGGCCTCGCCCGGGTGGTGCGAGGAGCGGGACTTGAACCCGCACGGGTTACCCCACCGGATCCTAAGTCCGGCGCGTCTACCGGTTCCGCCATCCTCGCAGGGGGGCGAGGCCCCCTCTAGCCTCCACCCCCTTAGGGGTGGCCTCCCTGGGGTGAGCGATGGGACTCGAACCCATGACCCCCGGATCCACAGTCCGGTGCTCTCACCAGCTGAGCTACGCTCACCGCGCCCAGCAAGGAGCATTCTAAGAAGCTACTTCCCCCCCGTCAAGGCCTGAAGCCCCCCTTCCAGGACCATGACCTCGTACCCCTCCCCTTCTAGGTAAAGGGCGGCCACCTCGCTATAGGGCCCCCGTTCGCAGAGGAGGAGAAGGGGAACCTTGGGGAGGCCGTGGCGGCCCTCCTGGATCCTCTCAAAGGGCACCCACTCCGCGGGGAAGGGCAAGGGGGTTTTGCGGAGCCTTTCGGGGCGGATGTCCACGGGCTTGACCCCCGCCTCGAGGAGGGCGGGGAGCTCCTCCTTGGTCACCCGGCGCACAGGGGCATGATACACCCATGGCCCCAAGGAGATCCAGGCTTCCCCTAGGCCTTTGGAGCGCAAGGGGCAAAACTTTGCTTTCCATGGGCCATTCCCCCCGACCCACCCTTTTCCGGCCCAAGGATTTGCAAAAATATGCGCCTGTATGGGAAAAGTTTACAGATTAACCTTGGCAAATCCCCCGGGGTGTGGTACCTTGGCCCCTTGGGTAGAGATGCCGCCTAGACGAGACCTGAGGAAAATCCTCATCATCGGCTCGGGGCCCATCACCATCGGCCAGGCCGCGGAGTTTGACTACTCGGGCACCCAAGCCCTTAAGGCCCTGAAGGGGGCAGGCTACCGGGTGGTGCTGGTCAACTCCAACCCCGCCACCATCATGACCGACCCCGAGCTGGCGGAGGCCACCTACATCGAGCCCCTCACCCTGGACACCCTGGAAAAGATCCTGGCCCAGGAGGCCCCCGACGCCCTCCTCCCCACCTTAGGGGGGCAGACGGCCCTCAACCTGGCCATGGCCCTCCACGAGGAAGGGATCCTGCAAAGGTATGGGGTGGAGCTCATCGGGGCCAAGGCGGAGGCCATCCGCAAGGGGGAGGACCGGGAGGCCTTCCAAAAGACCATGGAGGCCATCGGCCTCGAGGTCCCCCGGGGCCGGATGGTGGGGAGCGTGGAGGAGGGCCTCCGCTTCGCCCGGGAGGTGGGCTTCCCCGTGGTGGTCCGCCCCTCCTTCACCCTGGGGGGAACCGGGGGAGGGATCGCCAAGGACGAAGGGGAGCTGGTGGAGGTCCTCAGCCGGGGCCTTACCCTCTCCCCCGTCGGCACGGCCCTCGTGGAGGAGTCGGTGCTGGGCTGGAAGGAGTTTGAACTCGAGGTCATGCGGGACCACGCAGATACCGTGGTCATCATTACCAGCATCGAGAACCTGGACCCCATGGGGGTCCACACGGGGGACTCCATCACCGTGGCCCCGGCCCAGACCCTTTCCGACGCCGAATACCAAAGGATGCGGGACGCGGCCAAGGCCATCATCCGGGCCATCGGGGTGGAGACGGGGGGGTCCAACATCCAGTTCGCCCTCCACCCCAAGACGGGGCGGATGGTGGTCATCGAGATGAACCCCCGGGTCTCCCGCTCCTCGGCCCTCGCCTCCAAGGCCACGGGCTTCCCCATCGCCAAGATCGCGGCCCTCCTGGCGGTGGGCTACCGGCTGGACGAGCTTCCCAACGACATCACCCGCAAAACCCCGGCCTCCTTTGAGCCCACCATTGACTACGTGGTGGTCAAGATCCCCCGCTTCGCCTTCGAGAAGTTCAAGGACCTCCCCAACACCCTAGGGGGGCTTTCCGATGAGCTCGGGACCCAGATGAAGTCCGTGGGGGAGGTGATGGCCATGGGCCGCACCTTCAAGGAGGCCCTCCTTAAGGCCCTAAGGGGCCTGGAGCGGGACGTAAGGGCCCTCGCCGGGGTCAAGACGGAGGAACTCGAGGGCAAGCTCTACCCCAACCCCGACCGGATCTACGCGGTCTTGGAGCTCTTGAGGCGGGGGATGCCGGTGGAGGCGCTCCACCAGGCGACCCGCATAGACCCCTGGTTCCTCCACCAGATGCGGGAGATCGCCGAGGCCGAGGCCTGGCTCAAGGACCACCCCCCCAAGGACCGGGAGGGGTGGCGCTTCTACAAGGGGCTAGGGCTTTCCGACCGGCGGATAGGGGAGCTCCTCGGGAAGGAGGAGGCCGCGGTGCGGGCGGAGCGCAAGGCCTTGGGGGTCACCCCCGTTTACAAGACCGTGGACACCTGCGCGGCGGAGTTTGAGGCCTACACCCCCTACCACTACTCCACCTACGAGCTCGAGGACGAGGTCTGGCCCTCGGATAGGCCCAAGGTGGTGATCCTGGGCTCGGGGCCCATCAGGATCGGCCAGGGGGTGGAGTTCGACTACGCCACGGTCCACGCGGTCTGGGCCCTCAAGGAGGCGGGCTACGAGACCATCATGGTGAACTCCAACCCCGAGACGGTCTCCACGGACTACGACACCGCGGACCGCCTCTACTTTGAGCCCCTCACCCTGGAAGACGTCCTCCACGTGGTGGAGCACGAAAAACCCCTCGGGGTCATCGCCACCTTAGGGGGGCAGACCCCCCTCAAGCTGGCCCGGGGCCTGGAGGAGGCTGGGGTGAGGCTTTTGGGCACCCCCTTTGCGGCCATCCACCGGGCAGAGGACCGCCTGGAGTTCCAAAGGCTCTGCCAAGACCTGGGGATCCCCCAGCCGGAGGGCCGGGTGGCCCAAACCCCCGAGGAGGCCCTGAGGCTTGCGGAGGAGGTGGGCTACCCCCTCCTCGTGCGCCCAAGCTACGTCCTCGGGGGACGGGCCATGCGGGTGGTGCGGGGGCCCGAGGCCCTTAGGGCCTACCTCGAGGAGGTCTACGGGCCCCTGGAGGAGAGGCCCTCCCTCCTTTTGGACCGCTACCTGGAAGGGGCCATCGAGCTGGACGTGGACGCCCTTTCCGACGGGGAGGAGGTCATGGTGGCGGGGATCCTGGAGCACGTGGAAAGGGCTGGGGTCCACTCGGGGGACTCCGCCACCCTCCTCCCCCCGGTGAGCCTAGGGGAGGAGGTTCTGGCCAAGGTCCGGGCCTACACCCGGAGGCTGGCCCTGGCCCTAGGGGTTAAGGGCCTCCTCAACGTGCAGTACGCGGTGCTCGGGGAGGAGGTGTACATCCTCGAGGCCAACCCCCGGGCAAGCCGCACGGTGCCCTTCGTCTCCAAGGCCATCGGGGTGCCCCTCGCCAAGCTTGCGGCCCTGATCGCGGTGGGGAAGACCCTAAGGGAGCTTGGGGTGCGGGACCTGGACCCCAAACCCCCCTACTACGCGGCCAAGGCGGTGGTCATCCCCTGGATCAAGTTCCCGGGGGTCATCCCCCTCCTCGGGCCCGAGATGCGCTCCACGGGGGAGAGCATGGGGCTGGACGAGGACCCCTACCTCGCCTACTACAAGGCCCTCCTGGGGGCCGGGGTGCGCCTACCCCTATGGGGCAAGGTCCGCTTCCTCGGGGCTGGGCTAGAAGGGGTACGCCAGGCCTATTTGGAGGCCGGCTTCGGGGAGGCCGGGGAGGGGGAGGCCTACGACCTCCTCCTCGCCACAGAGCCCCATCCGGAGCTCCGGCGGGCGGTGGAAAGGGGCCTCCCCTTCCTCCTCACCCCCGAGGCGGCCCTTTGGGGGCTTAGGGGGATCCTTGCGGCCCGGACCGAGCCCCTTAGGGTGCGGAGCCTAAAGGCCTGGCACCGGGTGGGTGTAGAATAGGGGTCCATGAAGCTCATCGTGGCCATCGTGCAGGACACGGACGCCCCCGGCCTCACCAAGGCCCTCATGGAGCGGGGCTTCCACTCCACCAAGCTGGCCTCCACGGGGGGCTTCCTGAGGGAGGGGAACACCACCCTCCTCATCGGCCTCGAGGACGGCCGGGTGGAGGAGGCCCTGGAGCTCATCCGGGAGAAGTGCCGCACCCGCAAGCGCCTGGTCACCCGGGGCCTCCCCCTCTCCGAGGCCCCTGACCCCTTCCTGGCCCAGCCGGTGGAGGTGGAGGTGGGGGGAGCGGTGGTCTTCGTCCTGCCGGTGGAGGGGTTTTTCCGGATGTGAGGGGGCGGGCGTGGCCGCCCCGTGGGGTGCGCATGGAGGTGGAAGAACCCTGGCTCCTAAGGGACGGCAAAGGGCGGGCCTACCTGGTCTTCCCCAAGCCGGGGGGGGTCTTCCACCACCACCGGGGCACGGTGCCCCACGAGGCCATCCTGGAGGCGGGCCCAGGGGGGCGGGTGGCCACCCATCTGGGGGAGGTCCTCTCCGTGCACCGGCCCACCCTGGAGGAGTACGTCCTCCACATGAAAAGGAGCGCCACCCCCACCTACCCCAAGGACGCAAGCGCCATGGTCACCCTTTTGGACCTCGCCCCGGGGATGCGGGTCCTGGAGGCGGGTACGGGCTCGGGGGGGCTAACCCTTTTCCTGGCCCGGGCCGTGGGGGAGGGAGGGGTGGTGGACACCTTCGAAGCCCGGCCCGCCCACCTGGCCCAGGCGAAGCGGAACGTGGGGGCCTTCCTCCGGCTAGGGAACGTGCGCTTCCACCTCCAAAGCCTGGAGGCCGCGGAGCTCGAGGAGGAGGCCTACCACGGGGTGGCCCTGGACCTCATGGAGCCCTGGAAGGTCTTGGGGAAGGCCACGGGGGCCCTCAAGCCGGACCGCTTCCTCGTGGCCTACCTGCCTAACCTCACCCAGGTCCTGGAGCTCGTGGAGGCCGCCCGGGACCTCCCCTTGAGGCTGGAGCGGGTCTTGGAGGTGGGCTGGCGGGAGTGGGAGATCCGGCCCCCCATAGCCCACCCCCGCTTCCAGCAGGTGGGGCATACGGCCTTTCTGGTCGCCTTTCGGAAATGGAAGGCCTCCTGATCCATGCCCTCCTGAGAGGGCTACGGGAAGCCCTTCCCGCCCAAAACCTAGGCCTCGTCTTCCCCGACGAGGGGAGCCTAGCCCTCCTCCTCAAGGGCCAGGGGCGCCCCTTCAACCTGGTCCTCCGCTACCGCCCCCCAAACCCCAGCCTGGTCCTGGAGGAGGGGAGGCTCATGGGGGAGGCCAAAACCCCCTTCCAGCGCCTGCTCCTCGCCCGTCTCAAGGGGCCCCTTTTGGAAGTGGAGCAGCTTAAGCTCGACCGGGTGGTCTTCCTCCGCTTCGGCCGGGGGGAGGGCTTCGTGGAAACCCCCCCGGCCACCCTGGTCCTGGAGGCCACGGGGCGCAACGCCAACCTCCTCCTCCTGGACGAAGGGGGGACCATCCTGGGGGTGGACCGGCCGATTGGCCGGGCGGTGAACCGCTACCGGGAGCTGAGGCCCGGCCTCCCCTACACCCCCCCGCCCCCCTACGAGAAGCTGGACCCGAGGACCCTAAGGCTAGAGGAGCTAAGGGTCCTCCTGGGAAAACCCCTAAAGGCCATCATCCAGGGGGTGGACGGGATCGGCCTCGAGCTCATGCGGGAGCTCGCCCGTAGGATGGGCCTCACCCCCGAAACCCCCCTAGGGGAGGAACACCTCCCGGCCCTCCACGAGGCCCTCAAGGGATTGGTGGAAGACCCGGCCCTGGTCACGGAGCTTCCGGAAAGGCTTAGGGCCCAGTGGGCCGAGGAGGAAAAGGAGGCCCTGAGGGGGCCCCTCCTCGAGGCCCTAGGGCGGGAAAAGAGGACCCTCCAGGCCCGCCTTAAGGACTACGAGGAGGCCCTAGGGCGCCTGGAGGAAGCGGAAAGGCTTAGGGCCCTAGGGGACCTCCTCCTCGCCCGGCTTCCCCTGGTGCCCAAGGGGGCCAAGGAGGTGGTCCTCGAGGGGTTTGACGGGAGGCCCGTCCCCCTCTCCCTAGACCCCGCCCTCACCCCCCAGGAAAACGCCAAGAAGTTCTACGATAGGGCCCGGCGCCTCGAGGCCTTAGCGGAAAGGGCCCTAGAGCTCATCCCCAAGACGGAGGCCGCCATCCGGGCCCTAGAGGAGGAAATGGAGAGGATTAGGGAGGCGGACCTAAAGACCCTCCTCCAGCTTTCCCAAAAACCCAAGGAAAAGGCCCCGAGGATCGGCCTGCGCTACACCTCCCCCTCGGGGTTTACCGTCCTCGTGGGGCGGAACGCCAAGGAGAACGACCTCCTCACCCGCCTGGCCCACTCCGAGGACCTCTGGTTCCACGCCCAAGGGGTGCCGGGAAGCCACGTCATCCTGAAGGCCGAGGGGAAAACCCCTCCCCTCGAGGACCTCCTCTTTGCGGCCAGGCTTGCCGCCTACCACTCCAAGGCCCGGGGGGAACGCCAGGTCCCCGTGGACTACACCCGCAAGAAGCACGTCTGGCGGCCCCGGAAGGCCCCCCCTGGCCAGGTCCTCTACACCGGGGCCAAAACCCTTTTCGTGGAAGGGGATTTGCCCAAGGAGCTAGGGGA
Organism: Thermaceae bacterium; assembly: GCA_041641215.1. Lineage (GTDB taxonomy): Bacteria > Deinococcota > Deinococci > Deinococcales > Thermaceae > Thermus. The sequence goes on along the minus strand of JBEPYU010000019.1, from coordinate 8,503 downwards.
GGATTACACTTAGGCCCCGTGAGAAGGGTGATGTTCCACGCCAAGATCCACCGGGCCCGGGTCACGGAGGCCGACCTCCACTACGTGGGCTCGGTGACGGTAGACGAGGACCTCCTGGAGGCTGCGGGGATCCTGCCCTACGAGCAGGTGGACATCTACGACCTCACCAACGGGGCCCGCCTCACCACCTACGCCCTCCCGGGGAAGCGGGGCTCGGGGGAGGTCAAGATCAACGGGGCCGCGGCCCACCTGGTGAGGCCCGGGGACCTCGTCATCCTCGTGGCCTATGGGGTCTTCGAGGAGGAGGAGGCCCGAAACCTTAAGCCCACGGTGGTCCTCTTGGACGAGAAAAACCGCATCCTCGAGGTGAGGAAGGGGTGAGGAGGCTAAGGCTTTACCTGGAACTCCTGCGCTTCGAGCACACCCTCTTCGCCCTCCCCTTCGCCTATGGGGGCATGCTCCTTGCCGCTGGGGGGTGGCCGGGGCTTCCCACCTTCCTCCTCGTCACCTTGGCCATGGTGGGGGCAAGGACCATGGCCATGGCCCTGAACCGGCTCATCGACTGGCCCCTAGACGCCCTAAACCCCAGGACCAAGGGACGCCACCTGCCCCAAGGCCTAGTTCGCCCCTGGGAAACCCTCCTCCTTGCGGGGATAGGGCTTCTCCTCCTGGTCTACGCCGGGCTCCACCTCAACCCCCTCACGGCCAAGCTCCTGCCCGTGGCCGTCTTTTTCCTCGTCTTCTACAGCTACACCAAGCGCTTCACCTGGCTTTGCCACTACGTCCTGGGGCTTACGGTCGGGGCTTCGGCCCCGGGGGGCTGGATCGCGGTCACGGGAAGCTTCGCCCCCACGGCCTACTGGCTTTGGGCCGGGGTGGGACTTTGGATCGCGGGGTTTGACATCCTCTACGCCACCCAGGATTACGCCTTCGACCGGGCCCATGGGGTAAAGAGCATCCCCGCCCGCTTTGGCCTCCCCCGGGCCTTGGCCCTGGCCCGGGCCACCCACCTCCTCGCCTGGCTCGCCTTCCTCTTTGCGGGGGCAAGCTATGGGGCTGGGGTCTGGTACTATGGGGGGCTTTTCCTTGTGGGAGTCCTCCTTTTCCTCGAGCACCGCCTGGTAAGCCCCAAGGACCTCTCCCGGGTGGAGCTCGCCTTCTTCCAGGCCAACGTGGGGGTGAGCCTAGGGATGTTCCTGGCCATCCTCCTGGACCTCGCCCTCTAGGCCAAACCCCAGCGGGCTAAGATGGGGGGGTGAACGACCTGATCCTGAGGGCCATCCGCATGGAGCCCACCCCCAGGCCCCCCGTGTGGTTCATGCGCCAGGCGGGGCGTTACCAGAGGTTTTACCGGGAGATCCGGGCCCGCCACTCCCTGGAGGCCATCGTGGAAAACCCCGAGCTCTGCCTCCAGGTCACCCTGTACCCCGTGAAAAGCCTAGGGGTGGACGCGGCCATCCTCTTTGCCGACCTCTCCACCCCCCTCCCGGGGATGGGGGTGGAGGTGCGCCTGGTGGAGGGCAAGGGGCCCGTGCTGGAAAGGCCCTTGAGGACCCCGGAGGACATCCAGGCCCTAAGGCCTTTGGAGCCAGAGGAGAGCGTGCCCTTCGTCCTAGAGAGCATCCGCCTCCTCAAGCGGGAGCTTTCGGTTCCCCTCATCGCCTTCGCCGGGGCCCCCTTTACCCTGGCGAGCTACCTCCTTGAGGGGGGGCCAAGCCGCCGCTTCCTCCAGGTCAAAACCTTCATGTACCGGGAGGAGGCGGCCTGGGCCCTCCTCATGGGGAAGCTCGCAGAAGGGATGGCCCGTTACCTCAGGGCCCAGGCGGAGGCCGGGGCGGATATCCTCATGGTCTTCGACTCCTGGGTGGGGGCCCTAAGCCCTGCGGACTACCGGAGGTACGTGAAGCCCTACATGGAGGGGCTTTTCCAGAGCCTAAGGCCCCTTGGGGTCCCCACCATCCACTTCGGGGTGGGGACCATGGGCCTCCTCGGGGAGATGAGGGCCGCCGGGGGGGAGGTCCTGGGCCTGGACCACCACACCCCCCTCCCCTGGGCCCGGGCCCTCCTCGGGGCCACCCCCGTCCAGGGCAACCTGGACCCTGCGGTCCTCCTCGCCCCCAAGGAGGTGATCCGGAGGGAGGTGGGGCGGATCCTCGAGGAAAACGGGGGCCAGCCCGGGCACATCTTCAACCTGGGGCACGGGATCCTGCCCGAGACCCCAGAGGAGAACGTGGCCTATGTGGTAGAACTCCTCCGGGAGGGTAGATGAACGTCCTGCTTCTGGCCTACGGCACCCCTTACGCCCCGGAGGAGATCGCCCCCTACTACACGGACATCCGCCGGGGTAAGCCCCCTTCGGAGGAGCTCCTAAGGGAGCTCGAGGAGCGCTACGCCCGGATCGGCAAAAGCCCCCTCAACGAGATCACCCTGGCCCAGGCCCTAAGGCTCCAGGCCCTCCTCAACCTGGAGGCCCCCGCCTACCCTAGGCGCCTCCCCGGGCCCTTCCCCCCCCGGGCCCCCCAGGGCCCGGCCCGGGTCTACGTGGGCACCAAGCACTGGCGCCCCTCCATCGGGGAGGCCCTCGTGGCCATGCACGAGGACGGGGTGCGGCGGGCGGTGGCCATCGTGGCCGCCCCCCACTACTCCTTAAGGAGCGTGGCGGAGTACCAGGAAAAGGCGGAGGCCGCCCAAAAGGGCCTCCCCGAGCCCATAGAGCTCGTCTGGGTGGAAAGCTACGAGGCCCACCCGGGCCTCATCGCGGCCTACGCCCGCAGGCTCGAGGAGGCCATCTGGCGCCTCAAGGACCCCCAAAAGGCGGCCTACGTCTTCACCGCCCACTCCATCCCCGTGGCTGCGGTGGAGCGGGGAGACCCCTACCCCAGGCAGGTGGAGCGGACTGCGGAACTCGTGGCGAGGAGGCTGGGCCTACCCCGCTACAGCGTGGCCTACCAGTCCGCAGGCCGCACCCCCGAGCCCTGGCTAGGGCCGGACATCAACGAGCACCTTAAGGCCCTAAGGGAGGAGGGCTTTGAGGAGGTGGTGGTCACCGCGGTGGGCTTCCCTGCGGACCACCTGGAGGTCTTCTACGACCTGGACCTCGAGGCCCAGGCCACGGCCGAGGGCCTAGGCCTCCGCCTCCTCCGCGCCCGTAGCCTGAACGCTGACCTCGACTACATCCAGGTCCTCAAGGAACTGGTGGAGGCCGCGTGGTTCAGGTAGCCGTGGTGGGCGGGGGGTGGGCGGGGCTGGCTGCGGCCTGGACCCTCCTAGGGGAAGGGGTGGACTTCCTCCTCCTCGAGGGGAGCCTCCACCTTGGGGGCAAGGTCCGTACCCACCGCAAGGAGGGCTTCCTGGTGGAGGGGGGACCGGACGCGAGCGTCCGCTACCGCAAGGAGGTCTTGGAGCTCGGGGCCGCCCTGGGCCTAGAGCCCATCCCCACCCTCCCCGCAAGGCCCGCGGCCTATATCCTCCGCCGGGGACGGGCCTACCCCTTGCCGGAGGGCCTTTTCCAGGTGGTGCCCGGGGACCTCAAGGCCCTGGCCCAAACCCCCCTCCTCTCCCTTCCCGGCAAGCTCCGGGCCCTCTTGGACCTCCTCCTCCCCCGGGGAAAGGCCCCCGACGAGGGCCTTAAGGACTTCATCGCCCGGAGGCTAGGCCTCGAGGTCTACGAGGCCCTGGTGGCCCCTTTGAGCGGGGGGATCTACGGGGGAGAGCCCAGCGAGCTTTCCGTGCGGGCCGCCTTTCCCCAGCTTTGGGAGCTGGAAAGGCGCCACCGGAGCCTCCTCCTTGGGGCCCTAAGGGGGCGGAAGGCCCGGGGGGAGCGGGGGAAGGGGCTCTTCTTCTCCTTCCCCGAGGGGCTTGGGGCCCTCACCCGCCGCCTAGGGGAGGCCCTTGGGGAGAGGGTCCGCCTGCGTAGCCCCGTCTTGGCCCTGGAACCCCTCAAGGGGGGCTACCGGCTCCACACCCCCTTTGGCCCCCTGGAGGCCGAGGCGGTGATCCTCGCCACCCCTGCCCCCCAGGCGGCAGGGCTCCTGAGGGGCTTCCTCCCCGAGGCTACGGCCCTCCTCAGGGGCATCCCCCACACCCCCGCGGCCACCGCAAGCCTGGCCTTCCCCGAGGAGCTCCCCCTGGAGGGGCATGGCCTCCTCATCGCCCCCAAGGAGGGGTTCCGGGTTCGGGGCTTCACCTGGGTCCACCGGAAGTGGCCGAACCGGGCCCCCGAGGGGCATAGCCTGGTGCGGGCCTACTTCTCGGGGGAGGTGGCCCGGCTTGGGGAGGAGGCCCTCCTGAAAACCGCCCTCGAGGACCTAAGCCGCCTCCTCGGGAAGAGGCCCCGCCCCATCCGGGCCTGGGCCTTCCGCTTCCCCGAGGGGATGCCCGCCTACCGGGTGGGCCACCTGGAAAGGCTTGGCCAGCTGGAGATGGCCCTCCTCCAGGCCCCCGGGCTTCTCCTCGCGGGGAACTACCTCCGGGGGGTGGGCCTGCCGGAGGTGGTGCGCTCGGGGCAGGAGGCGGCCCAAAGGGCCCTGGCCTACCTCTCCCTTGGGGCTGTGCCTTCCGAAAGGGGCAAAGCTGGAACCCCCTAATACCCTTTACTTTTCCTGCGCTTCCAGGTTCCAAAAAAACTCCATGGGGACTTTCTACCGGGGTCCACATGCGGGCTTGGGGCCCGCATGGGGTGGTATAAGGCCTACGGGACCCTGGCCCAGGTTCAAGCCTCCCCATAGCATAGGCCCCTGGCGAAGGAGGGAGCCGGAGGTGGGCGCGAAGGAGTAGCCCCCGCCCCAGGCATAGCGCCCCGCCCCCCTCCCCAGGACAGGGGGCATGGCGGCTGGCCTAGGGCGGCCAGGGAAAGCCGAGGAGGATCCCCAGGCGAAAGCGGGGGCCGCGGCCCCTGGGGAGGCCCCAAGGCGTTGCAACCCCCGCGGGGTGGGTACAGGAGGCCCCCAAAAGCCGGGGGAGACCGGGAAGCCCAAGCCGTCCAGCCCAGACCCTAAGGCCCCGGCCGCCAAGAGGCCACCTGCCGGACCATGAGGGAGCGGAGCCGGTTCACCGCGGCCCCAAGCTCCAGGGGGCGCACCCAGGCGAGCTCGGGGGTCTCCTCGAGGAGAAAGAGGTCCTCCACGCCCCCAAGGGCCCTCTCCACCAGGGCCCTTAAGGGGGTCTTCCCATCGGCCAAGGCCCCAAGGCGCCGGAAAAGGGCCCCAAGGAGGTGGACCTGGGCCTCCTCAAAGAGGTCCAAGGCGGAAAGGTCCACCACCTCCTCCCCGAAAAGGAGGGTCCTAAGCCCCCGGCCCCGGGCCCTCTCCTTGCGCCCCCGCCGGGGGTCAAAGCTTTCCGGCAAGGGGGCCCTTTCCGCCACCCGCAAGGGGTAGCGGGGCTCCCCGTAGCTCCGGCCCGTGGGGAGGCGCTGGGCCAGGGCCTTGGCCTTGGCCGTCACCTCCTTTGGCCGGTACGCCTCCAGGAGGAGGACGGTATCCGCAAGGTCCAGGTAATCCCCCACCCCGCCCACCACCAGGACCAGGCTCACCCCCTGGGCCTTGAGGTCCCCTACCCGGTCCAGGAGGGGGGTGAGGGTTTCCCGTTCCACCAGGGCCTGCATGCGGGCATCCCGCACGAGGAGGTTGGTGGCCGAGGTGTCCTCGTCCAGGAGGAGGACCCGGGCCCCAAGCTCCAGGCCCTCGAGGATGGCCGCGGCCAGGCTGGTGGAGCCCGAGGCGTCCTCCGTGGAGAAGAAGGCGGTGTCCTGGCCTAGGGGCAGGTCGTGGACAAAGGGCCTAAGGTCCACTCCCCTTACGCTCCTCCCGTCCTCGGACTGGACCCTTTGGGCCGTGGGGGCCGTCACCACCCACTCCCGCCCATCCCCCGGCACATGGGGGAAGACCCCGTGGACCAAGGCCTCGAGGAGGGTGGTCTTCCCGTGGAACCCGCCCCCGGTGATGAGGGTGAGGCCCTGGGGAAGGCCCATCCCCTGGACCTCCCCCCGGTGGGGGGTGGAAAAGGCCACCCGGAGGGAGGGGGGGCTTTGGAAGGGAAGGGCCCCCTTTAGGGGCCTTTGGCTCACCCCGCTTTCCCGGGGGAGGATGGCCCCCTCCCCCACGAAGGCCACCAGGCCCCTTTCCCCTAGGGCCCTTTGGATGGCGAAAAAGTCCTCCGCCTGGTGGACGTGGGCCAGGAGGGCCCGCCTGTCCAGCTCGGGGAGAAACCCCCTAAGGGCCTCCCCTAGGGCCTGGAAAAGCCGGAAGGCCTCCCTCCCCAGGATGCGCCGCCCCGCAGCGGGTAGGCCCACCCGGAAGCGCAAGGCGAGGTCCTGGTCCAGGTGGGCCCCGGCCCTCTTTAGGACCATAGGGCTTTCCACGGCCACCCGCACCTCCCCCGAGTGGCCGCTTCCCCCCACCCGGGGGAGGTCCCCGAGGCGTCCCCTTAGGCTCCGGAGGAGGAAGTCCTCTAGGGCCACCCGCCCCTCGGGGCCCCCGTAGACCCTAAGGGGGGCCAGGGCCTCCTTGGGGTAGCGCACCTCGAGGACGCTCGGGGCTGCGAAGGGATCCCCTTGGACGTGGACGAAACGGAGGCTAAACCCCTCCCCCTGCCAGGCCCCCTTAAGGGCCTTGTAGGCCGGGTAGGGGCGGCCCTCCAGTTCCCGAAGGAGGGCGAGGAGGTCCTCATACCGCCGCACCCCTATAGGCTACCAAGGCCCGCTCTAAGGCCCTCCCCAGGCGCCTTACCCCTTCCAGGAAGGCCTCCTTTGGGATATTGAGGGGCGGGGCTACCACCAGGATGTTGTGCTTGAAGAGGAGGTGAAGCCCCTCCTCCCAAAGGGCCCTTTGGAGATGGGCCATGGCCGGGCTTAGGGGCCCATGCCAAGGGGAAAGGGGAGCCTTGCTCCCCTTATCCGCCACAAGCTCCACCCCATAGAAGGCCCCAAGGCCCCGGATCTCCCCCACCCAGGGGTGGTCCTCCAAGGAGCCCAGGGCCTCCCGGAAAAAGCCCTCTAGGGCCCTAACCCGGGCAAAGAGGCCCTCCTCCCGGTAGGCCTCGAGGGCCGCAAGCCCCGCGGCCACCGCCAAGGGGTGGCCCGAGTAGGTGTGCCCCGTAGGCAGAGGGGTCTCGTCGAAGGCCTGGGCCAGCCCCTCCCGCACCAAAACCCCCCCAAGGGGCACGTAGGCCGCGGTCACCCCCTTGGCGAAGGTGATGAGGTCGGGGACCACCCCGAGGCGCTCCGCGGCGAAGGCCGCCCCCAGCCGGCCAAAGCCCGTCATGACCTCGTCGAAGACCAGGAGGATCCCATACTGGTCGCAAAGGGCCCGGACCCCCTCCAGGTACCCCTGGGGGTAGACGATGACCCCGTTGGACCCCACCACGGGCTCGAGGAAGATGGCCGCCACCCGCTTGGGGTCCTCGTGGAGGAGGACCCTTTCCAGGTGCTCGAGGGCCCTTTGGGCCTCCTCCGCGGGATCTTCCGTGTAGAAGGGGCTCCGGTAGGGGTAGGGGGCGAAGAAGTGGACCACCCCCCAGGGCACCCCGGGCTCCGCGGGGAAGCGGCGGTTCTCCCCCGTGAGGGCCGCAGAGCCGTAGGTAGCCCCGTGGTAGGAACGGTAGGCGGCCAAGACCTTGGGCCGGCCCGTGAGGTGGCGCACGAACTTAAGGGCGTCCTCGTTGGCCTCCGTTCCCGAAGGGGTGAAGAAAACCCGGGCCCCTTCCGGCCAAGGGGCCAGCTGGGAAAGGGCCTGGGCGAGGAGGGCGCGCCCATCGTGGAAGAGGCTTGGGGCGGCGTAGGCTAGGGTAGCGGCCTGTTCTGCGATGGCCCTCACCATCCGGGGATGGGCGTGCCCCAGGTTGGAGGCCACCAGGCCGCTAGAGAGGTCCAGGTAGTCCCGGCCCTTCTCGTCGTAAAGCCAAGGCCCCTCCCCCCGGAGGATGACGGGAGGCCGGTGGCTGGCCTGGGCCACCCAGGGGGTGAGGACATGGCGGCGGTGCAAGGCTTCCCACTCCATTTGCCCCCCACTCTACAACGCCCGGTTCCAAACTGGGGATAAGGAAAGGGCAGGATAAGGCCTAGTTCCCCTTTTGTTAGGTTCTCTAGGCCCCAGGGCGCGTTGGGCCTTCAAGAATTGGTAGACTCAAAACTTGCACCTCCCGCATACCCCGCATAAACCTTCACCTCTTGTCCCCCCCAACGGCCCCAAGCTCGGGGCCTGCAACTCCCGAACCAACACCTGAACCAAAACCTCCGGCAACAAAACCCGCACCACAAGCACCCCAGCCTCCCGCCAAACAAGGCCCCCCTCCCTCCCCACCCGCACCCAGTGGGCCAACAAGTACGCCAAAAGGGAAAGCACCAAAAACCGGTGCACCCCCAAAGGGCTCCGCCCCCCAGGTCGTGTAAGGAATTTTGTGTAGGGGTTTGTGTATGAATGGGGGTACCAAAGCCAGAAGGGAGGTACCCCGTGGACCAGGATACCCTGCGGAGCTTGCTGAGAGAAGCGGTGCAGGAGACAGTGGG
>JBEPYU010000018.1:0-26109 GCA_041641215.1 Thermaceae bacterium | reverse complement strand
AAAACCCTCACCCCTACCTGGTGGGCGGCCACCAGAACCCCTCCTAGGGCCCACCCCACCTTGTAGGCCAGCTCGTTTTGCCGGTAGAAGAACTGCTCCTCCACCGCAATCCCCTGGGGGCGGTAGGCCTGCAAGGCCTCGAGGACCGCCCGGTAGATGCGCCCGATCCGGTCTTCCGGGGCCTCCTTGGCCGAGGTGAGGACCACTTCCCCATGGAGCAGGGTGGCCTTAAGGAGACCTTTGGGCTCCGCGGCCACCACGCCGAGGCCCAGGTGGGTGATTCCCGGATCCAGGCCCAGGACCACCAGGCTAGTGGCTCCGCCTGGGGTAGTCCCTGTCCCCATAGCGGATGAAGGCGGGGATCTCGTAGTTGGTGAGGTCCACCTCCTTTAGGGGAAATTCCAGGGGCTTTCCTGGCTTGGCCACCGCGGAGGCTTCGCTGAAGCCGGTGGCGATGAGGATGACCCTGAGCTCGTCTTGGGCCCTTTCGTCGTAGGTGACCCCGTAGAGGATGTCCACCTCCTCGTTGCCCGTAGCCTCTCGGATCCTCTCCACCACCTCCGAGGCCTCCTGGAGGGAGAGCTCCTCAGAGCCCACTACGTTTAGGAGGCAACGCTTGGCCCCCTCGATGGACCGCTCTAGGAGGGGGCTATGGATGGCGCTTTTGGCTGCCTCTTCCGCCCGGTTTTCCCCCCGGCCGGCCCCGATGCCCATGAGGACCTGGCCAGCCCCTGTGAGGAGGGTCCTTATGTCCGCAAAGTCCACGTTGATCAGCCCGGGTAGGTTGATCACGTCGGAGATCCCCTTGACCCCGTGGTAGAGGACCCGGTCGGCGATGAGGAAGGCCTCCTTGAGGGAGATCTTCTTGTCCACCGCAGAGAGGAGCCGGTCGTTTTGGACCACCACCATGGCGTCCACCCGGTCTTTGAGCCGGCGGATGCCCTCCTCCGCCACTTGATTGCGCCTTGGGCCCTCAAAGCTAAAGGGCCGGGTCACCACGGCCACGGTGAGGGCCCCTAAGCGCCGGGCGATCTCGGCCACGATGGGGGCGCTACCCGTGCCCGTCCCCCCTCCCATCCCCGCGGTGATGAAGACCAGGTCCGCCCCCCCCAGGGCCTCTGCGATGAGGTCTTCCGCCTCGAGGGCCGCCTTTTCCCCGATCTCGGGGTTGGCCCCAGCCCCCAGCCCCCGGGTGAGCTTCTCCCCGAGCTGGATCCGCTGATCGGCCAGGCTTTTGGCCAGGACCTGGGCGTCCGTGTTGGCGGCGATGAACTCCACGCCCACCAGGCCGGCTTCGATCATGCGGTTGATGGCGTTGTTTCCGGCCCCTCCAAGACCGATAACCTTGATGTTGGCTCCCGTCATCTTTATCCCTCCCCTCAGAAGAGGTCTTTAAGCAATTGCCGGATCCTCACCCAAAGGCCAGGGCCTCTTTCTGGATTTGGTGCTGGGGCGGGTTTTTCCCTAAGCTTTTGGCTTAGGGCCTCTTCCCACATACCTTGGGCTAGGTAGCGCACCAGACCTACGGCCACCGCATGGCCTGGGAAGGCCACCACGTCCGCAAGCCCCATGACCCCCTGAGGTTTGCCAATGCGCACGGGGATATTGTAGTGCTCCCGGGCTAGCCTTTCCAAGCCCCGCAACAGGGCTCCCCCTCCGGTGAGGACGACCCGGTCCACCCGGATCTCCACGGGGCCTAGGGCCTCGTCCACCTGCTTTTTGGCCAGCTGGAGGATTTCCCAAAGGCGGGGCCGGATGATGCGGGCGAGTTCCGTAGCGGGGACTTCCCCCAGTACCCCTCCCTCTTGGCTGATCTCGAGGATAAGCTCAGGATCGGCGAGGGCGGGGAGGGCGGCCCCGTACTTGCGCTTCACCCTTTCCGCCTCCTCGAAGGGGATCTTGAGGAGTTGGGCGATGTCCCCGGTCACGTGGTCCCCCCCAAGGGGCAAAACCCCCGAAAAGGCCAAGCGTCCCCTTTTGAACACCCCAATGTCCGTGGTGCCCCCGCCGAGGTCCAGGACCATCACGGTCATGTTTTCCTCCTCGGGTAGGAGGACCCCCAGGCCGCTGGCCAAGCTTTGGGCCACCAGGACGTCGGGTTCCAAGCCCGCCCCCTCCACCGCCCGCTTGAGGTTGGCCAAGGGGCCTTTCCCGGCCGCAATGAGGTGGACCTCCACCTCCAAGCGGACCCCCGCCATGCCCACCGGGTCCTTGATCCCCTCCTGGCCGTCTACCTTGAATTCCAGGGGTAGGGCGTGGAGGAGTTCCAGCTCCCCATCCAGGGGGTAGGCCTTGGCCTGCTCGATGGCCCTTTCCACATCGGCCTCACGGATGACCTGGCCCCGGCGGATGGCGGCCAGGCCATGGCTGGTAAGGCCCTTAAGGTGGGGACCCCCCACCCCCACGGCCACCACCTCGGGCTGAACCCCCGCTACCCTTGTGGCGTCGTGGAGGCTTTGCCGGATAGCCTCGCTCGTCTTTTCCAGGTTGACCACCACGCCCCGCCTGAGGCCCTGGGAGGGGACGGTGCCCTCGCCGAGGATGTCCAGGACGCCGTCTGGGGCCAGCTCCCCGATGACCGCGGTGACCTTGGTGGTGCCGATATCCAATCCCGCGATGATCATGGCCCTTGACTCACCCCCCAGGCGTAGAGGTAAACGCGGCCCCTAGCCCTTTCCATTTGCGTATACCTTACCATAAGTTCAGCCTTGGGGGCGAAAACCGTCCCTCCCTCGAGGATAACCCAGAACCCCACGGGAAGGTAGCGGATGGCCTTGGCCTTGGGGTAGGCCCGGGCCAGGATGAGCAGGTCCCTCACGGGGAGGGGGCCTTGGCCTAGGACCTTGGGTCCCCGGGCGAAGGGGGCCCCTCCGGGGAGGAGGGTCCCGTCCTCGGCCAGGGCCCAGCCCCCTTCCAGAGGCAGGAAGGGAACCCTTTCCCGAAGGCGGAGGCGCAAGACCCCGGGGGCGGGCTTATGGAGGCTGGCCTCGGCCACCCAAGGGTGGGCCCGCAAGGGGGCAAGCTGCCTTTCCCTGGCCCAAAGCCAGGGCATTCCCCGGTAGAGGCCTGCGGCCTTTAGGACCTCCTCCTCCCTAAGGTGCCTTAGCCCTTCCACCTCGAGGACCTCCACGGGCCACACCACTAGGCTCGCCACGTAAAGGGTGGCGAGGATGAGCCCCCAAAAGGCCGCATAGATCCCCCTCATGGCCAGACCTCCCACTCCAGTTCCAGGGGGAGCTCGGCCTGGATCCTCCGGACCAGGGCCCAGATCTCCTGGGCTTTGGCCCCCCCGAGGTTGACGATGAAGTTCCCGTGCTCCAGGGCCACCATGGCCTGCCCCACCCGGAGGCCCTTCAGGCCCCGTTCCTCGATGAGGCGCCCCGCAAAGTCCCCCGGGGGGTTCTTGAAGGCGCACCCTGCGCTTTTCCGCTTGGGTTGGCCCTTGCGGGCCTGGTCCACCTCGGCCAGGCGCCTTTGGATCTCCTCCTTGGGCCTTTCCTTGAGCCTTAGGCGCACCCGGGTGACGATGCCCCCGGGGGGCAGGCGGCTTTGCCGGTACCCAAAGCCGAGCTCCTCGGGGCGGTAGAGGTGGAAATCCCCATCGTGGTAGATCTCCACGGCCTCCAGGGCCTGGGCCATCTCCCCGAAGCGGGTGCCCGCGTTCATCTTGACCGCGCCCCCCACCTGGGCGGGGATGCCGAGGAGGGGCTCTAGCCCCGAAAGCCCCGCCTCCGCAGCCTCCTTGACCAAAAGGGGCAGGAGGGCCCCCGCCCCCACCCACCCCCGGAGGTCGTACTGGGCGAAAACCCCCCCCAGGCGGATCACCCGCTCGGGGACCCCCTCGTCCATGACCAGGAGGTTGGAGCCGTTCCCCAGGACCCGGTAGGGGGCCTCTGTGGCCCGCCTTAGGTCCTCGGGGGTCTCCACCGTCCAAAGCTCCGCGGGGCCCCCTACCCCCAAGGTGGTGTAGTCCTTAAGGAGCACCCGTTCCACCCTCATGGACCAGCCTCCGGGCGAGGAGGGTGATGTCCCCGGCCCCCAGGGCCAGCCAAAGCTCCCCGGGGGCGGCCGTCTCCTTGGCGTAGGCTAAGGCCTCCTCGGGCCTTAGGAAGCGGGCGGCCTGGCCTTGGGCCCTTAGGGCCTCGGCCAGGCCCTGGGCCAGGGCCTCGGGGTCCTGGCCCCTTTCCCCGGCCGCATAGACCGGGAGGACCACCACCTCGTGGGCCAGGCCCAAGGCCCGGACGAACTCGGGGAAGAGGGCCTCCGTGCGCAGGAGCCGGTGGGGCTGGAAGAGGACCCGCACCTTGAGGCCCTGGAGGAGGGCGGCCTCTAGGGTGGCCCGGATCTCCGTGGGGTGGTGGGCGTAGTCGTCCACCACCAAGGCCCCCCCTACCCTCCCCAGCCGCTCGAAGCGCCGCCCCACCCCGGGGAAGCGGGCAAGGCCCCGGAGGATGGCCCCTGCCTCCACCCCCAGGGCCAAGGCCCCCGCGGCCGCGGCCAGGGCGTTGAGGACGTTGTGCCGGCCGGGCACCCTTAGGCGCACCTCCCCTAGGGGTTCTTTCCCGTAGAGGAGGAAGCGGCTCCCATCGGGCAAAAGCTCCACCTCCCGGGCCTCCACCTCCCCCCCTTCCCCATAGAGGATCCGGGGCAGGCCCTCCGTGAGGCGGAGGAGCAGGGGGTCGTGGGCCGGCACCACCCGTTTCCCGGCCCCTTCCAGGAAGCGGGCCATGGCCTCCTGGAGGGCCTCGAAGCTCGGGTGGTAGTTGGGGGCTTTTTCCCCCCTGGGGGCCACGTGGTCCGCCTCGAGGTTGGTGGCCACCGCCACCCCCACCCGCACCCCTTGGAAAAGGGGATCGGACTCGTCGATCTCCGCAAGCCTTGGGCCCCGGCCGGGGCGGGCGTTCCCCGGGAGGAGGGCCAGGTCCCCCCCGAGGAGGACCCAAGGGTCGAGCCCCGCCTCGAGGAGGATGGCCGCGAGCATCCCCGTGGTGGTGGTCTTCCCGTGGGTGCCCGTGACCCCTATGGAGGGCCTTTCCCCGAGGAGGGCCCCAAGGAACTCCATCCGCCTATAGACCCTAAGCCCCCGGGCCTGGGCCGCCAAGGCCTCGGGGTGGTCCAGGGGGATGGGGGTGGGGAGGAGGAGGGCCTCCATCCCCTCGAGGTGGGCGGGGTCGTGGCCCTGCCACACGGGCACCCCCAGGGCCCGGGCCCTGGGCCCCGGGGCCAGGTCGCAGCCCGTCACCTCATGCCCCTCCGCGAGGAGGAGCCTGGCCAAGGCGCTCATCCCTACCCCTTCGATGCCCATGATATGGATCCTCATAGGAGTTCCTCCAGCCAGTCCGCGATCCTCCCCGCGGCCCCTTCCGGGGAGAGGCTTTCCATGGCGGCCCGGTAGGGCTCGGGGCGGGCGAGGAGGGCTTCCACCTGCTTCAAAAGCCCCTCGTAGCTTCCCAGGAGGGCCCCGCCCCTTTGGGCGTAGAAGAGGGCGTTCCGCCGCTGGGCCCCCCCGTCTAGCCTGGGGTCCAAGGGGAAGAGGATGGCGGGAAGGCCATGGAAGGCGGCCTCGGCCAGGGTGCCCGCCCCGGCCCGGGCGATGAGGAGGTGGGCCGCGCTCATGGCGAGAGGGGCGTCCACGAAGCCCCGCACCCGGTAGTTCTCGTCCTCCAGGTGCCGGTAACGCCCCTCCCAACGGGGGCCCACCTGGTGGAGGACGGGAAGGCCTAGGGGTTTAAGCCTTGGGGGAAGGGCCTCGTTGAGCTCTAGGCTGCCCTGGCTTCCCCCGAGGATGAGGATCAGGGGCTTATCCTTGGGGAAGCCCAAGGCGGCCTTGGCCTCCTCCTTGGGGTAGCGGACCTCCCGCACGGGGTAGCCCACCACCCGGGCCTTCCGCCTTAGGGGCCCAGGGAGGGGGATGGGGAGGCTTAGGGCTAGGCCCCGGGCCCTTAGGGCGAGGAGGCGGTTCGCCAGGCCCAGGTGGGCGTTTTGCTCGTGGAGGAGGAGGGGAATCCCCCTTCCCGCCCCCACCCAGGCCCCGGGGAAGCCCGCATACCCCCCGGTGGAGAGGATGGCCGTGGGCCTTACCCTTTCCAGCACCTCCCGGGCCCCCTTGAGGCCCCTTAGGACCTCGAGGAGGGCCTTTGGCCGAAGGGCATCCCGGGCGAGCTTGCCCGTGGGGATGAGGGCGTGGGGCAGGCCGGTTGCGGGGAGGACCCGTTCCTCCAGGCCTCCTTGGGCCCCCAGGTAGAAGACGGGGTACCCCCGGGCCCTAAGGGCCTCGGCCACGGCCAGGGCGGGGAAGAGGTGCCCCCCCGTGCCCCCCCCGGTGAGGAGGATCACCCCCTCACCCCCCTTTGGTCGGCCTCCCAGGCGATTCGGCCCAGGATCCCTAGGGCGAGCCCTGAAAAGAAGAGGTTGCTCCCCCCATAGGAGAGGAACGGAAAGGGCATCCCCGTAACCGGGAAGGGCCCTAGGGCGATCCCCGCGCTGAGGGCGGCCTGCAGGGTGAGCTCGAGGGCTAACCCCAAGGCCAAAACCCCCTCTCCGCCCTGGACCTTGAGGGCGAGGTTGGCCCCCCGGGCCAGGATGAGGAGGAAGAGGAAGAGGACCCCAACCCCCCCAAGCCACCCTGTGGCGAAGACCACGCTGGCGAAGATCATGTCGTTGTGGGCCTCGGGGAGGTGGGGTAGCCTGCCCCCAGGGCCCTGGCCCAAGGGCCCTCCGAGGAGGATGGCCTTTTTGGCCTGGAGGAGCTGGTAGGCCTCCCCCCTAGGGTCCCCTTCCCCTTGGAGGTAGGCCAGGTGCCCGAGGAGGCGCTCGGAGATGTAGGGGAAGCGGTTAAAGTAGAGGCCGGAAAAGGGCAGGAGGACCAAGGAGGCGGCCAGGGTGATGGCGAGGAGCCTCCGCCAAGGGACCCCCACCAGGACGAGGAGGAGGAAGGCTAGGCCGAGGAGGAAGGCCGCAGTGGAAAAGGCGGGCTCGAGGAGGACCAGGCCCGCCATCAGGCCCACCGCCAGGACCGGGCCCAGGATGGGGTAGTCGTGCCCCCGCCTCTCCACAAAGGAGGCCAGGTAGACCACCAGGCTCACCTTGGCGAGCTCCGAGGGTTGGAAGCTTAGGGGGCCGAGGTCAAACCAGCGCCGCACCCCCCCGGGCCCTTCCCCCAGCACCAGGACCAGGGCCAAGAGGAGAAGGGTGAGGAGGAGGAGGGGGAGGGCCTGCCGGAGGAGAAGGCGGGGGGGAAGGAGGGCCCCAAGGAGGAGGGCGAGGAGGGCAAAGCCCACCCGGAGGAGGTGCTGGGGTAGGAGGGAGGGTTCGGCCACCGTCACCCCGAGGAGGCCGAAGGCGAAGAGGATGAGCCCGCTTAGGAGGAGGATGGGGTCCACGGTTCCCCTCCTAGCCGGAACACGGCCTCCCGGAAGGCCTGGGCCCGGTCCTTGTAGTCCCTGAACTGGTCGAAGCTCGCAGCCAAGGGCGCAAGGAGGACGCTTCCCTCCTCTAGGCGCCCTAGGGCTTCGGCCACCGCCCTTTCCATGGCCTTGCGCCCATCCTCCTCCCGGATGGCCACCACCTCCACCCCGCCCCCGAGGCCTTGGGCCATCCGGGGGCCGTCCCGGCCTAGGGCCAGGACCACCCGGACCTTGGGGAGGAGGGGCCTTAGGGGGGCGAGGTCCGCTCCCTTGTCTTCCCCTCCGAGGATCCAGGCGATGGGAGCGGGAGCGGCCCTTAGGGCCTCGGCCACCGCGGGGGTCCGGGTGGCGATGGAGTCGTCGATGAAGACCACCCGGCCCTTGCGGGCGAAGACCTGGAAGCGGTGGGGGGGCTCAGGAAGGGTCCGGAGGCTTTCCGCAAGGGCCTCCTTATCCAAGGGGCGGCCGAGGAGGTCCAGGTAGGCCTGGGCCGCGAGGAGGGCCGCCTTGAGGTTGGTGGCCTTGGGGTTTTCCCCGGGGGTGAAGGGGTAGGGGCGGGCGGGGCTCCTTTGGGCTGCCCCCAGAACCTTAGGGTCTTGGGCGTTGTAGACCAGGGCGTCCTCCCGGGTGAGGTTTTTCAGGAGGTTGAGCTTGGCCCCGTGGTAGGCCTCGAGGCTCCCGTGCCGGTCCAGGTGGTCCACCCCGAGGTTGAGGAGGACGGCTACCCGGGGACGGAAGGCCTGGACCCTTTCCAGCTGGAAGCTCGAAAGCTCAGCCACCGCCACCTCGGCCTCGTCCACCACGCTCACCAGGGGGGGGTCCACGTTTCCCCCTGGCAAGGCCTTAAGCCCCTGCCCCCTTAGGAGGTGGGCGGTGAAGAGGGTGGTGGTGGTTTTCCCCGCGGTCCCCGTGATCCCGATAAGGGGGGTGGGGCTTAGGCGGTAGGCGAGCTCCGCTTCCCCAATCACCTCGGCCCCTCCTTTCCTTAGGGCCTGGAGCCGGGGGTGGGCAAGGGGCACCCCGGGGGCGGCCACCACCAGGGCGTACCCCTGGGGGTCGGGGTCCGGGGGGAAGCCCAGGGCCAGGGCCTCCCGTACCTCCTCCTCCTTGGGGCGGTCGTCCCAGAAAGCCCCCCTAAGCCCCCGTCCCTTGAGGAAGCGCAGGACCCCAAGGCCGCTTCGGCCAAGCCCATAGACCAGGATCACCCTCCCACCCCCCCGAAGGCCAAGGCCGTGGCCAAGGCGGTGAGGAGGGCGAAGCGGAAGACCACCTTGGCCTCCCCCCAGCCCAAAAGCTCGAAGTGGTGGTGCAAGGGGCTCATCCGGAGGAGCCTCCGCCCCGTCTTCCGGTAGTAGAGGACCTGGGCCACCACGGAGAGGACCTCGAGGACCGGCACCACCGCGGCCAAGGGGAAAAGCCAAAGCTTCCCCGTGAGGATGAAAAGCCCGGCCACCATGGCCCCTAGGGCCTGGCTTCCCGTATCCCCCATGAAGACCTTGGCCTTGGGGGCGTTGTGCCAGAGGAAGCCCAAGACCCCCCCAAGGAGGGCCTGGGCCAGGGGGAAGGGGTAGAAGGGGAGGAGAAGGATGGCCGTGACGCTGGCCAGGAGCCCGTCCACCCCGTCCGTGAGGTTAAAGGCGTTCGCCGCTCCCACCACCGCAAGGAGGATGAGGAGGAGGTCCAAGAGGGGCCACGGGGTGTAGGCCACGGACCGCACCGCCCAAAGGGCGAAGACCAGGGCCATGATCCCTTGGGCCAGGAGCTTTTCCCGGGCCCTGAGGGGCCGGGCGAGGGTCCCCGAAAGGTCATCCAGGAGGCCGAGAAGGCCGAACCCCAGCCCCAAGAGCCATACCCCCCTAAGCCCGTCCCCCCCTAAGGCCAGGTACCCCAGGAAGGCCGCAAGGAGGAAGGCTACCCCTCCCATGCTGGGGGTTCCCTCCTTGGCCAGGTGGCCTGGGGGGCCCTCCTTCCGCACCCTTTTGCCGAGGCCCAGGCCCCGCATGAGCCCGATCCACATCCCCGTAAAGAGCCAGGCCAGCACCAGGCTTAGGGCCATACCACCTCCCGGCAGGAGGCCTCCTTGGGGGGGGAAAGCCAGACCCTCTCCCCAAGGGCGGCGAAGTCCTCGGCCTCGAGCCAGGCCTTAAGCCCTTCGGGGCGGAGAAGGTAAAGGCGGTCCAGGAGGAGGAGAACCCCGCAGGCCGTGGCCTCGGCCTTCCGGGGGACCCCGGGGAGGGCCAGGGTCTTGCCCTCGGGGTGGAAGTAGGCCTCCCCCCCCAGGGCCACCACCCCTTCCTCCCAGGCCACCACCTTCCCGAAGGCCCCGGGCCTTAGCCGGGTCCCCTCCAGGTAGAGCCCCCTTCCGTCCACCCGGTAAAGCCCCTCTTCCGTAAGGGCCGCGTCCAGGGCCGGGTAGGGGAGAAGCCCCTTTTCCGTGTACACCCCTTGGTCCAGGCCCACCGCAAGGCCTGGCCGGGCCCTGAGGAAACGGGGCCTTCCGGGAAGGGGAAGGGTCCTAAGCCCCTTGCCGTCGAACACCAGGAGCTCATAGGGGTAGGCGGCGTAGAAGGCCCCCTCGTCCGCGTCCACGAAAAGGGGGGTCCCCGGGAGGGCCAGGCTGAAGCGCCCCTCCACCACCCCGCCCCGGATATACCCCCCGGGGTAGGGGAGGAGGGGGATGGGCCCCGCCAGGGGGGCGCAGGCCGCGAGGAGGGCTACTAAGGGGAGGGTTCTTGCCATAGTTCCAAAAGCCTTTCCAGCCCCACGGCCCTCGAGGCCTTGAGGTAGACCAGGTCCCCGGGGGCCGCCCGTTCCTTGAGCCAAAGGAGGGCCTCCTCTAGGCTTTCCGCCCACTCCCCCCCAAGGGCGGCCTGGGCCCGGGCGAAGGGCCCGAGGTAGAGGGGGCGAAGCCCTAGGCGGCTCGCCTCCTCGGCCACCTCGAGGTGGAGCCTTTCGCTTTCCCCCCCGAGTTCCCGCATCTCCCCCAAGACCGCCCACTTGCGCCCGGGTTGGGCGGCAAGCCACCGGAGGCCCGCCTTCACGGAAAGGGGGTTGGCGTTGTAGGCGTCGTGGAGGAAGACCACCCCTCCGAGGACCCGCCTCTCCATCCTCCCGGGGGGCAGCCTAAGCCCCCGGAGGCGCTCCACCACCCCCTCCAGGTCCTCCCCCAGGACCTCGGCCACGGCCAAGGCCGCAAGGGCCCCGTAGGCCGGGCCTAGGCCGGGGTAGGGCACCTCCACCACCCGCCCCCGGTAGCGGAACCGGCTCCCCTCGAGGCCCAGCACGAGGTCCTCCCCCCGGAAGGCCCCTTCCCGGAAGCCGTAGGCCGGGGGGGGGTCCTGGAGGTAGGGAAGGGCGGGCTCCCCCACCAGGGCGAGGGGGGCCTTGAGGAGCTTCCGTTCCTCCTCCAGGGCCTTTTCCAGGCTGCCGAAGCCCTCCAGGTGCTCCTCCCCTAAGGCGGTGAGGAGGGCGAGGTGGGGCTTGGCCAGGCCCATGAGCTCTTCCATCTCCCCTATCCGGTCCACCCCAAGCTCCACCACCGCCCCCCGGGCCTTGGGGCTAAGCCGGAGGAAGAAGCGGGCCAGGGGCGGGGCGGTGTTTTCGTTGCCCGGGGGGGCGGGAAACCCTAGGCCCTGGGCCAGGGCTTCCTTGGTGGTGGTCTTGCCCGCGCTTCCCCCTACGGCCACCACCCGCCCGGGGAAGAGGTCCCTGAGGGCTCCCCCGAGGCGGAGGAGGGCCTGGTAGGGGTCTTCCACCTCCACCGTGGCCTCCCCAGGGAGGTCCGCGAGGAGGAGGCTAGCCCCCCGGGCCCGGGCCTCCCCGAGGTAGAGGCGGCCATGGGTCCTCCTCCCGGGCAAGGCCACGAAGAGGCTTCCCGGGGTGACCGCCCGGCTATCCCAGCCGAGGTCCTCCACCTCCTTCCCCCCAGGGTGAAGCCTGCCCCCTGTCTTCTCCGCGATCCATTGGGGGGTGATCCGCCTAGGGGCATACCCGTCCATTCCTTCACCGCCTCCCAGCATAGGGAGGTAGGCCCCTATAGGCCAAGAGGCCTGCGGCGATCTCCCGGAAGATGGGGGCGGCCACCAGGCTCCCGTGGATGGCGGTCTTGGGGTAGTAGACGGCCACCACCACCGTGTAGAGGGGCCTATCCCCAGGGACAAACCCCGCAAACCAGGCGGTATGCACCTCCGAGGAGTACCGCCCCTTCACCACCACCTGGGCCGTGCCCGTCTTCCCCGCTAGGGGGTAGCCGGGGAGGACAGCCCTAGGGGCCAGGCCCTCGGTGAGGGCCTGGCGGATGGCCTGGGCGGTCTTAGGGCTAAAGACCCGCTCAGGCCGCGGGGCTTCCCCTTGGAAGAGGCGGGGGGGGTGGTAGAGCCCCTCGATGAGGGTCCCGTAGGCCGCGGCCAGGTGCAGGGGGGTGACGAGGAAGCCCTGGCCGAAGGTGTGGTTGGCGTAGCCCGCCCTGCTCCAGGCCCCAAGGGGGGGCACCAGGGGGGCGGCCACCCGGACCCCGGGGAGGGGGTTGGGGTCCGTGAGGTGGAGGGCTTCCATGTAGCGGTAGAAGGTGGCCTGGGGGATCCTTTCCCCAAGGAGGCTGATCCCTACGTTGGAGGAGTAGCGGAGGACCTCGGCCAGGGTGAGGGTAGGGGGGTGGGGGAGGCTATCCCGGATGGTCCAGCCCCCTATCCGCCGGGCCATGGAGGCCTGGACGGGGGTCTTGAGGTCCGCGGCGCCCTCCTCGAGGAGGATGGCCGCGGTGAGGGCCTTCATGGTGGAGCCAGGCTCTAAGGGCACGAGGAAGGCGTGGTTGCGCCAGGCGATGTGGCGGGTGGGGTCCTCCCGGGGGGCCTCGGGGTCAAAGGGGGGGCCGTTGGCCACCGCGAGGAGCCGGCCCTCCCGGTCCAGGACCAAAGCGCTCCCAAACTCCCCCCGGCTTTCCCTAAGCCCTTTCCAAAGGGCCATCTCGCTTAGGGCTTGGATCCAGGGGTCCAAGGTGAGGGTGAAGCTTTTCCCTTGGGCCAAGGCCCTTTCCAGGTCCCGCTCCAGCCCCTCGAGGCCCCTTCCCCCCTTCCTCTCCCCAAAGCCCAGGAGTTGGCTGGCGCTCGGGCTTAAGGGGTAGAACCTCCGGTCCCCTAGGCTTACGGCCAAAGGGGTCCCCTCGTGGGCGTAGAGGTTGCCGCGGGGGGAGGATGGGGGAGGGATGGGCCTAGGGGGTGGGGCCTCCTTGGGGAGGGTCCAGGCGCTTAGCCCCAGGGCCAGGAGGTAGAGGAGGACCCCAAGGAATACCAGGTGGACCCGGTGGACGGAGGCCGTCAGTGCGCCCACCTCCCCTCGCTCATGGGGATAAAGCCCTCTTTGCGCGCCCACTCTAGCACCCTAAGGGGTTTTTCCAGGTCCCAAAGGCGCTTTAGGAGCTGGGCTTTTTCCCCTTCCAGGGCCTCCAGGCGGTTCTGGAGTTCTTCCAATTGGGCCCTTTGGTTTTGGTTGTACGAGCCCAAAAGGAGGAGGAGAAGGAGGGCGGTCCAGTAGAGGAGGCCGAAGCGAAGGGCCGTCCTCATCTTTCCTCCTTCTCCCCCGCCCGCAGTTTGGCGCTTCGGGCCCTGGGGTTTTGAGCCACCTCCTCGGGGGAAGGGGTGAGGGGCTTTTTGGTGAGGGGCTTTAGGGGGCCCTCCTTGAGGAAGCGCTTCACCAGCCGGTCCTCCAGGGAGTGGAAGGCGATGACCACCAGACGGCCCCCCGGGGCCAGAAGGGGCGGGACCCCTTCCAAGAACTCCTTCAGGGCCCCGAGCTCGTCGTTGACGTAGATCCTAAGGGCCTGGAAGGTCTTGCGGGCGGGGTGGCCGGCCCGTCGGTACCCCACGGCCTCCGCCACCACCCGGGCAAGCTCGGAGGTGGTGCGGATAGGGGCCTTTTGGCGGGCTTTGGCGATCGCCCGGGCGATCCTCCGGGCCTGGGGTTCCTCCCCAAGCTCCTTGAGGATCCGGTAGAGGGCCTCCTCGGGGAGGGTATGGATCACCTCGTAGGCCGTAGGCCCCTCCCGTCCCATGCGCATGTCCAAGGGGCCTTCCTTGGCGTAGCTGAAACCCCGCCGGGGGTCTTCCAGGTGGAAGCTCGAGACCCCGAGGTCCGCGAGGATCCCGTCCACCTGGGAAACCCCTAGGGCCTTGAGGAGGGAGCCTAGATGGCGGAAGTTGGCCTCCACCAGGGTGAGGCCCTCTAGCCCCAAGGCCTTCCCCCGGGCGATGGCCTCCGGGTCCCGGTCTAGGGCGATGACCCTCCCTCCCCGGGCCAGGATCCCCCGGGTGTGCCCCCCACCCCCAAAGGTGGCGTCCACGTAAAGGCCACCCGGTCTTACCCGGAGAAGATCCAGGGCCTCTTGGTAGAGCACGGGGGTATGGACCGCGGTCATGGGTTATCCCACCAGTCCCCTTAGGGCCTCCGGAGCGGGGGGGTTTTGCATCACCGCTTGGATGGCCTGCCACCAGCGCTCCAGGCTCCAGATCTCTAGCCGCCCTGGGGCTCCCGCGATGACCACCTCCCCGCCCTCCTTGAGCCCCGCAAACTGCCGTAGGGGCGGAGGGATGAGGATGCGGGAGGCGTTATCCATGCGGGTTTTATGGGCGCCAGAGTAGAAGAACCGCACGAAGGGCTGGGCCTCCCTATCCGTAAGGGGAAGCCCTTGGAGTTGCTCCTCGATCTTGCGCCACCGGTCCAGGGGAAAGGCGTAGAGGCAGCCCTCCATGCCCCGGGTGAGCACCAGGCCATCCCCCAAAAACTCCCGAAAGGGAGCCGGCACCACCACCCGCCCCTTCTCGTCCAGGCTGTACTGGTACTCCCCGAAGGGCATTCCCCACCTCTTCCCACCTTCTGTCCCCTGGCCTTTCCCCTCGAGGCCGCCTTCGGGGCCAGAAGAATGCCTCCTTCTGAGTTTAACCCATTTTCCCACTTTTTTCCACCCGCTCCCACCTCCATCCCACCTGTGGCCCACTTCCCGCCCCGGCTCCCTCCCATGGTCCAGGGCCTAGACCTAACGTCCCTCTCATGCCCTGGGCGTATGGTGGCTTTTGGATGGAGATTCACGGCACAACCATCCTGGCCTTACGCAAGGACGGGGTCACCGCCTTGGCGGGGGACGGCCAGGTCACCCTGGGCCAGACGGTCCTCAAACGGGGGGCGGTGAAGGTGCGCCGCCTCGAGGTGGGCCAGGGGGTCCTGGTGGGCTTTGCCGGGGGGGCGGCGGACGCCTTGGCCCTCCTGGAGCGCTTTGAAGAGCGGCTTAGGGAGGCCAAGGGGAACCTCCTTAAGGGGGCGGTGGAGACCGCCAAGCTTTGGCGGATGGACCGCGCCCTACGCCACCTCCAGGCCATGATCCTCGCCGCGGATCGGGAAAACATGGTCCTCCTTTCGGGTAGCGGGGAGGTCATCACCCCCGAGGAGCCCCTTTTGGCCATCGGTTCTGGGGGGCCTTACGCCCTGGCCGCGGCCAAGGCCCTCCTTCGCCACTCGGCCCTTCCCGCCCCCAAGATCGCAGAAGAGGCCATCCGCATCGCGGCCGAGGTGGACCTCTACACCTCGGGCCAGGTCACGGTCCTCACCCTGGAGGAAGGATGAACCTGACCCCTAGGGAGATCGTCCGGGAACTTTCCAAGCACATCGTGGGCCAGGAGGCCGCCAAGCGGGCGGTGGCCGTGGCCTTGAGGAACCGCTACCGCCGTAGGCGCTTGCCTCCTGAGGTGGCCCGGGAGGTCACCCCCAAGAACATCCTCATGATCGGCCCCACGGGGGTGGGCAAGACGGAGATCGCCCGGCGCCTAGCCCGCCTGGCTGGGGCGCCTTTCGTCAAGGTGGAGGCCACCAAGTTCACGGAGGTGGGCTATGTGGGCCGGGACGTGGAGGGCATCGTCCGGGACCTGGCCGAGGCCAGCTATGGGCTGGTCCTCGAGGAGATGAAAAGGCGGGTGGAGGAAAGGGCCTTGGCCTTGGCGGAGGAGGAGCTCGCTACCCTCCTTAGGACCTCTCCCCTGGAGATCCGCTCGGGGCGCTTGGACCATCTCCCCGTGGAAATCCAGGTCGAGGAGGAACTCACCCTGCCCTTCATGGGGGTCCTGGGCGGGGAAGGCTTCCCCATGGGGGAGATGCTCAAGGGCCTCCTCCCAAGGCGCCCCGTGCGCCGGCGGATGACGGTAAAGGAGGCCCGGGAGGTCCTCAAAAACCAGCACGCGGAGCGGCTCGTGGACAAGGAGGAGCTTAAGGAAGAGGCGAGGCGCCGGGCCCAGGAGGAGGGGATCGTCTTCATCGACGAGATCGACAAGGTGGCCAGGCGGGAGGGCACGGTGGGCCCCGATGTCTCCGGGGAAGGGGTCCAGCGGGACCTCCTCCCCATCGTGGAGGGTACGGTGGTCTCCACCCGCATCGGCCCCATCTCCACGGAGCACGTCCTCTTCATCGCCGCGGGGGCCTTCCACGTGGCCAAGCCCTCGGACCTCATCCCCGAGCTCCAGGGGCGGTTCCCCATCCGGGTGGAGCTTTCCCCCTTGGGGCCTGAGGAGTTTTACCGGATCCTCAAGGAGCCGGAAAACTCCCTCATCCGCCAGTACACCGAGCTCCTAAAGGCCGACGGCACGGAGCTCGTCTTCCACGAGGAGGCCCTTTGGGCCATGGCCCAAGCTGCCCACCGGGCCAACCAGGTCCTCGAGGACATCGGGGCCCGCCGCTTGGCCACGATTTTGGAACGGGTCTTGGAGGAAGTGAGTTTTGAAACGGGCCTAGGCCGGGTGGAGATCACCCGGGCCTACGTGGAGGAGCGCCTGGCCGAGGTCTTCGCCTCGGAAGATCTAGCCCGGTACGTGCTTTAGGAGGTAAGGCATGCGCGCGTGGATTTTGAGCTTGGTTCTCCTCCTCCCTTGGGGTGGGGCCCAGACTAGCCCCTCTCCTTCCCAGACCAACCTGGCCCTAGGGGTGCGGCTTTACGCCCTGGGGCAGTACGAGGCGGCCATGGCCGCCTTGGAGCGGGCCTTGCGGGAAAAGCCCAACGATCCCGAAACCCTCTACTGGATGGCCCGCACCCAGCTGCGCCTAGGGCTTTTAAACCCCGCGCTGGAAAACGCCAAGGCCCTGGTGGCCCGTAACCCCCGCTACATCGGGGGGTATATGGTCCTGGCCGAGGCCTACCTGGCCTTCTACTGGGCGGCCCAGGACCGGGAAAAGGCCCAGGGCTATTTGGATCAGGCCCTTTCCGTCTTGCAGGATGCGGAACGGGTTAACCCCCGGTACGCTCCCATCTTCGCCCAACGCGGGATCCTCTATGCCCTTAAGGGTCAGCCCGATCGGGCGGAGGCGAGCCTGAAGAGGGCCTTGGAGCTTTCGGATGAACCGGGGGTCCGGGCGGCCCTGGCCGAAGTGTACCTCAAGATGGGGCGGTTGGAGGAGGCCTTGGACCAGTACGCCCAGGCCGTGGCCAAGGATCCCAAGAACGAGGGCCTCCGGGTGCGTTACGCTTCTGCCCTCCTCCTAAAGAACCAACCCCAAAGGGCAGCGCAGGTTCTCGAGGAGGGCCACCGGCAAAAGCCCTTAGGGGCCGAGGGCTGGTACACCCTGGGCCAGGCTTACCTGGCCTTAGGCCAGCCCAAAAACGCCGGGGTGGCCCTGGAGAACGCGGTAGCCCTAGCCCCTTTGCGCTTTCCCCAGGCCTATGCCCATCTGGGGCGGATCTACATGGAGCTTGGGGACTACCCCAAGGCCAAAAGCCGCTACACCGTGGCCGTGAAGCTGGACCCGCAGAATCCGGAGTACCGCTTGGGCCTTTGTCTGGCCAACGAGAAGCTTGGGGATAGGGAAGGGGCCCGCTACCAGTGCCAGGAGGTGCTTAGGCTGAGGCCAGGTCTCAAGGAAGCGGAGGAGGTCCTAAAGCGCCTCTAGACCCCAAGGTTTCACCCTGGGGCCTGGACTTGGGCTTCAGGGTGAAGGTTAGGCCTTCTTCTCCGCCTTTTCCCCTTCCTCCTTTTCTCCTTCGGAGATGGCCTTTCTGAATTCTCGCGCCGACTGGCCTAGGCCCCTTGCGAGTTCCGGAAGCTTCTTGGCCCCGAAAAGGAGGAGGATGATGAGGAGGAGGATGAGGATCTCCGGTAGTCCCAGGTGCATGGGGCTATGGTACCATACCTTGACCTTGGGATGTGGGAGGTGCTAAGGTACCTTCGGGGCCTAGCCCCGGGGCGTAGCGCAGGCCGGTAGCGCACCTGCTTTGGGAGCAGGGGGTCGCCCGTTCAAATCGGGCCGCCCCGACCATGCGGGAGTAGCTCAGTTGGCAGAGCATCGGCCTTCCAAGCCGAGGGTCGCGGGTTCGAGTCCCGTCTCCCGCTCCAAAGTGGCCGGGGTATAGCCCCGGCCCTTCCCATGGGCCCGTAGCTCAGCTGGACAGAGCAGCCGCCTTCTAAGCGGTAGGTCGGGGGTTCAAATCCCTCCGGGCCCGCCACCTCCGGGACAAAGAGCCCCGCACTTGAGAGCTTCCCCGAATGTGGGCTTCTCCGGGTCCACCGCAGCCATCCGCCCGTGGGCCAGGAGGTGGGGGCATACCGCCCCACACCCTTGTGCCCGCAGGGGCGGTTCAAACGCCTTGGCCCTCCTGGAAGCTCCTGGCGATGCCACCCCATGCAGGCCCAAGCCTGCATGGGGCCCCGGCAGAAAAGTCCCCGTGGAGTTTTTTGGGAATCTGAGGGCGCAGGAACCTCTAGAATGCCCTAGCCCCATCAGAAGCGCAGGTCGTTAAGCTTCCAGTAGGCGGGGGTATTACGCAAGGCCTCGTTTCTCTGGATAAAGTCCCAGGGGGTTTCTCCATCTTTCGTGCGTGCCTTAGGATCTGCTCCCATCTCCAGCAACACCAGCACTACCTGGGGTTCCTTGCTAAAAAGTGTAGCGTAGTGCAGGGGTGTTGAACCCAACTCGTTCCGTATGTTTACATTTGTTCCGAGCCTCACCAGGGTGCGGATCACCTCGGGATTAGTGTTCAGAGCGGCAGCAAAGTGCAGTGGAGTCCAGCCGTCCTTGTTCCGCGCATTCACATCTGCTCCTAGCTGTACCAGGGTACGGATCACCTCGGGATTGGTGTTGTAAGCGGCAGCCCAGTGCAGGGGCACCGCGCCGTCCTTGTCCCGTGCGTTGACATCTGCCCCGCTCCTTACCGCCTGTTCTACTCCCTTTGGGGTTGCCGTCTTCCAGAAATTTCGGTCTAACAACAGGTTCGTAACCTGTGCCCAGCCAACTCCCCCCAGAACCCAGGCAAGCGCCAGAGCAGCAAGGACAACCCTCATGGCCTCTCCTCCTTTGCCAGGGTACCTATCCTTCAGCCACCTCATGCTTGGGCGCCTCTTTTCCATTCTACGAGGGGGTGGGTGTGATCCTTGGGAGAGTTGCTCCCCCTCCATCCCCCATCCCCGCCCCGGTCAAAGGGGTGCGGGTCGGGGGGAGGACTTGATACCACCCCATGCGGGCGCAAGCCCGCATGGGGGCCCCGGTAAAAAGTCGCCGTGGAGTTCTTTTGGAACCTGGGAGCGCAGGAACCAAAAGTAAAGGGTATGACCTGTCGGAAGCGCTGGGTCTCGTAGGTCCAGTCTCCCCGGGGGGCCTCCGGGTAGGGGCCCACTCCTGGACGTCAAGCTCCACCCACGCCTTTGCAGGAGGCGGGGGTTCGAATCCCTCCGGGCCCGCAAGAAGCCTTGGGCTTCCCGTATCCTTTGGGGTTAAGGGGGCCTAGTTGCCCCGGGTATCCGGATTGTGGTATTGTAGGCGGTAGCGCTATGGACCGACCTCCAAGTTTTGGGCCTCTCTCCTGGCCAGCGGAGCTTGCGGCCCGGGGTTTGGGTTTGGCGGCCCCTCTACAGGGGCCTTTTTCCCCTAAGCGATGGAGGGCCTCTTAACGGGTTTTTTGGGTTTGGGCGTGGTGGCCTCCCTCCTCTTGGCCAACGCCTTCTTCGTGGCCGCGGAGTTCGCCCTCGTAGGGGTTAGGCGGACGCGGGTGGAGCAGCTGGCCAACGAGGGGGTCTGGACCGCCCAACTCCTCAAGCGGGCCCTGGACCAGCTTGACCTTTACATCGCCGCCTGCCAGCTTGGGATCACCATGGCCTCCCTGGGGCTAGGTTGGGCAGGGGAGCCCTTCGTGGCCCGCCTTTTGGATCCCCTCTTCCTTTGGCTCTTTGGGGCCCGTCTGGAGGCTACGGTCCTCCACGGGGTTTCCTTTGCCGTGGCCTTTTCCCTCATCACCCTCCTTCACGTGATCCTGGGGGAACTCGCCCCCAAGGGCCTTGCCCTCCAGGCCACGGAAAGGACGGCCTTGGCCGTCATCCTGCCCCTCCACCTCTTCCTCCTGGTTTTCCGCCCTCTTATCGCCTTTATGAATGGCCTGGGCAACCTGGTCCTCCAGGCCTTCCGCCTCCGCCCGGCCACCACCCATACCCTCATCGGTTCCCCTGAGGAGCTTAAGCTCCTGGTGGAGGCCTCTAGCCGGGAAGGGGTCTTGGACCGGGAGGAGGGGGAGCTCATCCACCACATCCTGGAGCTGGAGGAGACCCCCGTGCGGGAGATCATGACCCCCAGGGTGGACATGGTGGCCATCGAGGCCCAGGCCACCTTGGAGGAGTTCCTGGCCCTTTTCCGGGAGCACCGGTACACCCGGGTTCCCGTCTACCAAGAGAGCATTGACCGTATCGTGGGGGTAGCCTATGCCCATGACCTCTTGGACCGGGCCTGCGAGGTGGACCTGAAGACGGTGACCGTGGCCTCCATCGCCCATCCCGCCTACTTTGTCCCCGAGAACATGGACGCCTGGAGCCTCCTCAAAGAGCTTCGCCGGCGGAAGGTGCACCTGGCCATCGTGGTGGACGAGTTTGGGGGTACCGCGGGGCTTGTGACCCTGGAGGATGTCCTAGAGGAGATCGTGGGGGAGATCTACGACGAGTCGGACGAGGCGGAGGAGGCCCCCATTCGCCCCTTGCCCGGTGGGGGGTTTTCCATCCAGGCCCAGCTGGCCATCGATAGGGTCTCCGAGGCCTTGGGGGTAGAGCTTCCCGAAGGGGAGTACGATACCCTTTCGGGCTTCCTCTATGAGCTTTTCGGCCGCATCCCTGGGGTGGGGGAGAGCGTGGAGTGGGGTTCTTGGCGCTTTGTGGTGGAGCGGGCGGACCAGCGCCGGGTGGAGAGGGTTCGGGTAGAGCCCGTGGCGGTGGAGCATGGACATAGGGAAGGTTAGGGCCTTGCTCGAGGCCCACGTGGACCGGGCCTATGCCCCGTACTCCCGTTTTCCCGTGGTGGCCCTCCTCGAGGCGGAAGGGGAGGTCTTCCTAGGGGTGAACGTGGAAAACGCCTCCTACCCCCTTTCCCAGTGCGCGGAGAGGAACGCGGTGGCGGCCATGGTCCTTGCGGGGAAGCGCCGGATCCAGCGGGTCCACGTCTATAGCCCCAAGGGCCCCATCCCCCCTTGTGGGGCCTGCCGCCAGGTCCTCATGGAATTTGGGGACCCCGGGGTGGAGGTGGTCGGCCACGGGCCCGAGGGGTATGTGGTGTGGACCTTGGGGGAGCTCCTCCCTTGGGCCTTCCGCCTAGAGGCCGAGGGTTAGGCGGTAGCGGTAAAGCCCCGGGACCTCGAGGTCCAGCTCCAGCCGGGACCCCCCCAGGTCCAGCCCGGGCCGGAAGCCCCGAAGCCGGAGCTGGCCCTCCCCTTTAGGGGGTAAGTCGGCCTCTACCCTGAAGGCCTGCCCGAGGAGGTAAAGCTGGCCCGAGGCCTTGAGGGGAAGGGAGTTGGGGTTTTCCAGGAAGAGGTTAAGCCCCGCCCGGCGCACCCTAGGAGGGGCAAGGGGAAAGGCCAGGCGCTCCTCAAAGAAGGTGTACCGCCGGCCCAGGACCTGGCCCTCCAGGACCACGGGAACCCCTTGGGGGGAAAGGAGGGCCTCCACCGTGCGGAAAGCAGCCCCTGGGGAGAGGCGGAGGGGGAGGGTCTGGGGGCTAGGGCCGGGGGGAAGGTTTAGGTCCAGGGGGAGGGTCACCTCCCCCACCCTAAGTCGGGTCCCGAAGGCGGAAAGGGGCAGGGGGAAGGGGTTGGGGTTTCGGAACTCCACCTGGAGGTCTAGGAGAAGGGCAGGCCCCGAAGGGTCCAGCCCCCGGATGCTCCCCCCAAGGAAGCGCGCTTCTGGGGGGGCGGGGGGCTGGACGCAGGCCGCAAGCAGGGGGAGGAGAAACCAGGCGCGCATGCCCCTATCTTATACCCTTTACTTTTGGTTCCTGTGCTTCCAGGTTCCCAAAAAAGCCATGGGAACTTTTCTACCGGGGCCCCCATGCAGGCGTAAGCCTGCATGGGGTGGTATTAAGCCCCCATCCCCGAGTAGCGCCTAAGCCCGAGCCAGAAGAGGAGGCGGCCGAGGAGGGCGAAGGCCACCCCCCAGAGGGCCAGGATCCCGAGGCCCGGCCAAAGGGCCACCTCCTGCCCCGCAAGGACCGCTGCGGGCAGGTAGACGAGGTAGGGGAAGGGGGTGAGGAGGGCGAGCTCCCGCACGGCCTCCGGGAAGACCTCGAGGGGGGCGAGGGTGCCCGAGAGGAAGAGGTAAAGGAGGAAGGAGACCTCCTCCACGCTCGAGGCCCGCTCGCTCCAGAAGGTGAGCATGGCCGTGGCGTACTGCATGAGGTAGCGGAGGAGGAAGGCCAGCCCCGTAAGCCCTAGGCCCAGGAGGAGGTCCTTGGGGCTTGGCAGGAAGCGGGCCTCGGGGAAGAGGAGGAAGAAGACCCCGGTGAGGAGGAGGACGAAGGGGAGCCGGGCCACCCTTTCCGCCAGGTGGGCCACGAGGTGCTCCCAGAAGGGGTCTAGGGGCCTGAGGAGGCGGAAGGAGAGCCGCCCCTCCACCACGTCCCTCTCGAACTCCCAGACCACCCAGACCACGGTGAGCTGCCGCACCAGGTAGGCCATGAGGAAGTAACGGGCGAACTCCGCGGAGGAAAGGGGGAAGGCCCCGCTGCTTCCCGCCTCCTTCCAGACCCCGAGGAGGATGAGGGGCAAAACCCCGGCCAGGGCCCAGAGGAAGAGCTCCGCCCGGTACTCCAGCATGTAGGCCAGGTAGACCTCAAAGAGGGTCCGGGCCTTCCCAAGGGCCCTCATCGGACCTCCAGGGGGGTTTGGAAGACCCGGGCGATGACCTCTTCCAGAGGGGGCTCCCGCACCTCGAGGTCCTCCACGGGAAGCCCCCTTAGGATCTCCGCCACCTTCCCCGTGAGGGCCTCCCGGGCCACGAGGAGCTTGGCCTCCTGGCCCTTCACCTCCCGCACCTCCCCAAAGGCCTCCAGGACCTCCCGGGCCACGGGGGCCCTAAGGGTAAGGGCCACCTCCCGGTAAGGGGCGAAGCGCTCCAGGAGGCCTTCCAGGCGGCCATCGTAGAGGAGGCGGCCTTGGTGGATGACGAGGACCCTTTCCGCTAGGGCCGCGATATCCCCCATGTAGTGGCTCGTGAGGAGGAGGGTGGCCCCATAGCGGCGGTTGTACTCCCGGAGAAAGCCCCGGACCGCCACCTGGGCGTTCACGTCCAGGCCCAGGGTAGGCTCGTCCAGGAAGAGGACCTTGGGGGCGTGGAGGAGGGCCGCGAGGAGTTCGGCCTTCATCCTCTCCCCCAAGGAGAGCTTGCGCACGGGTTGGTGGAGTTTATGGAGGAGGCCGAGCATCTCCCCGAGCTCCCCCACCCGCCTGCGGAAAAGGTCCTCCGGGATCTCGTAGATGGCCGCGTTGAGCCGCAGGGAGTCCATGGCCGGGAGGTCCCAGATGAGCTGCTGCTTATTCCCCATGACCAGGGTGATGCTCTTGAGGAAGGCCTTTTCCCGCCTTTGGGGGAGGAAGCCCGCCACCCTGGCCTCCCCCCGGGTGGGGTGGATGAGGCCGGTGAGCATCTTCAAGGTGGTGGTCTTGCCCGCCCCATTGGGCCCGAGGAAGCCCACCACCTCCCCGGGCTCGATGGCGAAGCTCACCCCCTCCACCGCCCGGATGGTGCGGTAGCGCCTAAGGAGGAAGTGCCGCAAGGTAGGGAGGAGGCCCTCCTCCTTGAGGGCTACCCGGTAGTGCTTGGTGAGGTCCTTGGCGAGGACAATGGCCATGGCCTTCCCAGTCTAATACCACCCCATGCGGGCTTGCGCCCGCATGGGGGCCCCGGTAGAAAGTCCCCGTGGAGTTTCTTTGGAACCTGGAAGCGCACGAACCAAAAGTAAAGGGTATAAGGGGGTGTGCTAGGCTTTTTCCGTGCGCTACCTTAGGGTTTTGGCCCTTTTCCTGAAGACGAGCCTGGCCGCGGAGATGGAGTACCGCCTGAACTTCCTCCTTGGCCTTTTGGCCTCGAGCCTCACCCTCCTCGGGGGGCTTTTCGGCCTCCTCCTCCTCTACCAGGGGGGGTACCGGCCGGGGGGGTGGGGGCTGGAGGAGGCCCTTTTGGTCATGGCCGCCTTTACCCTCCTCCAGGGCCTGGCCGCAACCCTCCTCGCCCCTAACCTAAGCCGCCTGGTGGAGGGGGTCCAGCAGGGCACCTTGGACTTCGTCCTCCTCAAGCCCATCGACCCCCAGTTTTGGCTCTCCTTTAGGAGCTTCTCCCCTTGGGGGCTTGGGGATTTTGTCCTGGGGCTTGGCCTCCTCCTTTGGGCCGGGGGGCGGCTGGGGCTTGGGCTCGAGGGGTACCTGGCCTTTTTCCTCCTTTGGGCCCTCGGGGCCCTCATCCTCTATAGCCTGTGGTTTATCCTGGCCACCACCGGGATCTGGTTCGTGAAGATCTACAACGCGGTGGAGGTCCTGAGGGGCCTCCTCGAGGCCGGCCGCTTCCCCCGGGAGGCCTACCCCGCCCTCTACCGGGTCTTCTTCACCTTCGTGGTCCCCGTGGCCTTCCTCACCACCTTCCCCGCAGAGGCCGCCTTGGGCCGGGGCTCCCTTCCCCTCTTGGAGGGCTTGGGGATAGGCCTTGCCCTTTTCCTCTTCGCCCGGGGGTTTTTCCTCCTGGCCCTTAGGGGCTACACCTCCGCAAGCAGCTAGGGGTTTTGGGGGACTCTACGGGTGCTTTGCCTGGGCTTCCGGTAGGATGGGGGCTATGGTTGGCCTTTGGTTTTTGGCCTTCCTCCTGGGTAGCCTCCCGGGGGGCCTCCTCCTTGGGCGGGCCCGTGGGGTGGACCTAAGGCGGGTGGGTTCGGGGAACATCGGGGCCACCAACGCCCTTAGGGCCCTGGGGCCCCTCCCCGCCCTTCTTGTCCTCCTCTTTGACGCCCTAAAGGGGGGGGTAGCGGTCCTCCTGGCCCGTGCCCTTGGGGTGGAGGGGTGGGCCCTGGGGGGCGTGGCCTTGGCCGCGGTGCTGGGCCACGTCTTCTCCCCCCTTTTGGGCTTTAGGGGGGGCAAGGGGGTGGCCACCGCCTTGGGGACCCTCCTCTTCCTGGACCCTCCCCTGGCCCTTTGGGCCCTGACCCTTGGCCTGACGGTGATCCTCCTCACCCGCTACGTCTCCGCGGGGAGCCTGACCGGGGGGGTGGCGGGCTTGGTCTTGGCCCTGGCCCTAGGCCGGCCCCTTTGGGAGGTGGGGCTTTTGGCCCTCCTGGCTGGGCTCCTTTTCCTCACCCACCGGGAGAACCTGAGGCGGCTTTGGTCCGGCACGGAGAGACGGCTTGGGGAGAGGGTCCATGCTTGACCTCCTGGTGGTCGCCCCCCACCCCGATGACGGGGAGCTGGGTTGCGGGGGGACCCTGGCCCGGGCCAAGGCCGAGGGGCTTTCCACGGGGATCTTGGACCTCACCCGGGGGGAGATGGGGAGCAAGGGGACCCCGGAGGAGCGGGCCCGGGAGGTGGAGGCCGCTAGCCGCATCCTGGGCCTGGACTACCGGGGGAACCTGGGCCTTCCCGATGGGTATTTGGCCGACGAACCCGGGTTCCGCTTGAGGCTAGCCCAGGCCCTGAGGGAGCTTCGCCCCCGGATCGTCCTCGCCCCCCTCGAGGCCGACCGCCACCCCGACCACACCGCGGCAAGCCGCCTGGTGGTGGCCGCGGTCCACCTCGCAGGGCTCAAAAAGGCCCCCCTCGAGGGGGAACCCTTCCGGGTAGGGCGGCTTTTCTTCTACCCCGGAAACCACCCCTTTACCCCCAGCTTCCTGGTGAAGATCTCGGCCTTCATCGGGAAGTGGGAGGAGGCGGTCTTGGCCTACCGGAGCCAGTTCAGCGGGGAAGGGGTGAGCGAGACCGTGGGGCCTAAGGGGGTGGAGGCCAGGAAGGCCCTGCGGCGCCACTGGGGCAACTACCTAGGGGTGGACTACGCGGAGCCCTTCGTGAGCCCCCTGCCCCCCCTCTACGTCCCCTGGGCCAGGGGGTAGGGGAACCTAGGCCAGAGGGGGAAGGGCTTCAATCGAGGGTCCAAGCCCGGACTTTCATACCCTTGCCCCTAGTATAGCGGGGAACCCCCTCCTGGGGCCTTGCGGCCATAGGCCTGCCTCACCTCCTCGAGGAGCCCCTCCAGGCTGTCCGCAGGAAGCCGGCAGGCCCCCTTTTGGCAGAGATAAGCCTGCCCCCCCTTCCGCCCCTCGAGGCCTGGGAGGCTTCCCGGGGGGCCGAGGACAAGTTGGGTCAGGGGCAGGAAAAGCCGGTTGGCCCCTTCCAGGATGGGGAAGGGGAGGGCGAGTTCCGTCCCCTCCTTAAGGAGGCGGTGGACCAGGAGGA